>JACDQM010000046.1 GCA_015657635.1 Roseateles sp. | reverse complement strand
TATCCGCCCAAGCACAGTCAGCCGCCGCGGCGGCGGTGCAGCGATGCACCATGCGGTGGTCAAGCATTGGGAAGAGACCACCGGCGCGCCGCTGGTGGAGGGCTACGGCCTGACCGAGAGCAGTCCGGTGGCCTGCTTCCAGCCGCTCAGCAGCGGCCGGCGGGTGGACACCATCGGCATCCCGGTGCCGATGACCGACATCCGCCTGGTCAACGACGAGGGCGCGGAGGTGGCACTGGGAGAGCCTGGCGAGCTGATCCTGCGCGGCCCGCAGGTGATGCAGGGCTACTGGCAGCGGCCCGAGGATACTGCGCAGGTCTTGAAGGACGGCTGGCTCTACACCGGCGACGTGGCGGTGATGAGCGCGGATGGCACCTTCAAGATCGTCGATCGCAAGAAGGACATGATCCTGGTCAGCGGCTTCAATGTGTACCCGAATGAGATCGAAGACGTGCTGACCCAGCATGACGGCGTGATGGAGGCTGCGGTGATCGGCGTGCCCGATGCCAAGACCGGCGAGGCGGTGCGCGCCTACATCGTCAAGGGCGACCCCTCGCTGACGGCCGAGGCCGTGCTGGCCCATTGCCGCCAGCAGCTGACGGGCTACAAGATGCCGGCGGTGATCGAGTTCCGCGATGAACTGCCCAAGACGCCGGTCGGCAAGATCCTGCGCAGAGACCTGCGCACCGAAGTCCTCGCTTCCCAGAAGAAAGCCTGAGCCATGTTGAGCGAACTCGAAACCAAGCTGCTGGGCGTGATGATGATGGTCATCATGCTGGGCATGGGCGCCAGCCTGACCTTCAAGGACTTCGCGATTGCCCTGCGCAAGCCGCAGGGACTGATCGTCGGCCTGCTGTGCCAGTACGGCCTGATGCCGGCGATTGCCTATTTCCTGGGTCTGCTGGCGGGGCTGCCACCGGCCTACGCGATCGGCCTGATCCTGATGGGCTGCATGCCCGGCGGCACCACCAGCAATATCTTCACCTACTTCAGCAAGGGCACGCTGAGCCTGTCCATCCTGATGACCATCAGCTCCACCCTGGTCGCCATCGTGATGGTGCCGCTGACGCTGGCCTTCTACAGCCAGGGCATCGAGGGCGACTGGAAGATTCCGCCGGGCAATGTGATCCAGGTGCTGTTCGTGCTGCTGGTGCCGACGCTGATCGGCATCGTGCTTCGCAAGTGGAATGCCAATGTGGGCGCGGTCATCGAGATGATCGGCGGCTTGCTGGGCGTGCTGGTGATCCTGTTCCTGATGGGGTCCTGGGTGCCGCGCAACTTCCAGCTGCTGCTGGACACGGGCTTCCCGGTCTATGGCGCCTCCATCGGCCTGGGCCTGCTGGGCTTTCTGCTGGGCTTCGGTCTGTCCAAGCTGCTGCGCCAGGACAATCAGCGCTCGCGCACCATCGCGCTGGAGACCGGCATCCAGAACGGTCCGCTGGCGGTGCTGATCGTGACGCTCACCTTCAGCGGCACGCAGCAGCAGGATGTGCTGCTGATCCCGGTGCTGTACTCGTTCTTCATCGTGCTGACGAGTTCAATGGTGACGATCTGGTTCCGTGGCATCACGCGGCGTGAGGAGCTGGCACGCGACCAGAGCAAGATCGGCGCCCTGGCCAAAGCCTGATCGCCGTTCGAGCGCTCACAGCCACCGCGTTGCCCCAGGGCCCTGACCCGACAGGCCTGGGGCTTGAAATCTGCGCTGCCAACGCCAACTACTCGGCTCTGACATCGAGTCGCCGAAAAAGGGTTGCCGTGAGCCCCACGCTGTTATGGCTTGCGAGTGTCGGGCTGATCGTGGTCGGCCTGCTCGGAACCGTGCTGCCGGCCCTGCCGGGTACGGCCCTGGTGCTGGCCGGCATCATCCTCGGCGCATGGATCGATGACTTCGCCCATGTGGGCTGGCCCAGCCTGACGCTGATCACGCTGCTGGCCGTGCTGGCCTGGGCGCTGGAGTACGTGGCTGGATTGCTGGGGGCGAAGCGCGCCGGTGCCAGCCGGCAGGCGCTGCTCGGCGCCGCACTGGGCACCGTGGCCGGCATCTTCATGGGCCTGATCGGCATTCTCTTCATGCCCCTGCTTGGCGCCGCCGCCGGTGAGTACCTGGCGCGCCGCGATCAGCAGCGCGCCGTCAAGGTCGGGCTCTGGACCTGGCTCGGCCTGATGGCCGGGCTGCTGGCCAAAGTGGTGATCGCCTTCATGATGGTGGGCATCTTCATCGCTGCGCTGCTGATCTGAGGCAGGCCGCCGCACTATGGTTTTCATGGCTTCAAGGAGCATCGAACGATGAGCGCACAGTCAACATTGGAACAACTGCTGAAGTCGGGGCTGGCCCTGCTGGACGGCAAAGCTGGCGGGCTGGGAAGCAGCCTGGGCACAGGCCTGGGCGGCAGCAAGGGCCTGGGCCAGATGGGGCTTGGCGCTGCGGCAGGCGGGGCTCTGGGCCTGCTGCTGGGCAGCAAGCGCGGCCGCAGCTACGGCGGCAAGGCGCTGAAGTACGGCAGCATCGCCGCGCTGGGTCTGATGGCCTACAAGGCCTACAGCAGCTGGCAGGCCACGCAGCAGGCACAGGGCACGCAGCAGCCTTCAACGCCCCCAGCGCCGCCGCGCACCGTTGACCGTCTGCCAGCACCCGAGCAGGAACTGCACAGCCGCGCCATGCTCAAGGCCATGATCGCCGCAGCCAAGTCCGACGGCCATCTCGACGAACGCGAGCGTGGCCTGGTGGAAGCCGAGCTGAACCGCTTGGAGGCTGATGCCTCGCTGCGCCAGTGGTTCGAGACCGAGCTGCGCCGCCCGCTCGATCCGGCCGAGGTCGCCCAGTCAGCCGCCAGTCCCGAGCTGGCCGCCGAGATGTACCTGGCCAGCCTGCTGGTCACCGATGAAAACAGCTTCATGGAGCGGGCCTACCTGGACGAGCTGGCCCGCCAGCTGAAACTGCCGGCCGGACTGAAATCGGAGCTGGAGGCGCAGGCGGCTGCGGCTTGAGCCGCCTGCCCATGCCAGTGCCCACCTCATGTCCTGCCCCATAGGCTCCTGCACATGAAGACGCGTCTTCACTTTCTGTAGCTTCCAGCGGGACAGGACAGCAGCGGCCAAAGTCAATGGCCATCCGCGGCCCGGTGTGCGCGTCGCGCTGCACGCCGCGCAATGGCGCGCCCACGTGCGGCGGCTTTCGCCCTGCCGCTGGTGCGGGCCATGTGCTGAAACCGGCAGGGCCGCGACCGCCACTGCGGGAGCCCTTGACACCCTTTAATGATAATAATTATCATTCAGGACTAGCCAGCCATTTGAGTGCAGCGTCCGCACGCCTCAAGCGCCAGCCGACAACCCCGTCGCCCCGACGGTTCACCGCACTCTCCTGGTCTATGCCCCCCCATCTTGTTCTGTCGGCCGTGCCAACTCCGCTCGCCCTAGCGGCGCGCATCGCCCTTGCCTCCTCCCTGATCGCCGGCGCTGGCGCCAGCGCGCTCGCCCAAACCGTGCCGGCCAGTCCGGCGGGTTCCGAGACCCCTGCGACACCATCAACAACCTCGCCCCAACTGCCCACCGTGGTGATCAAGGCCAGGCGTGAGAACCGAGTCTCCAAGGGCGCGACCAACCTGCCGATGGAGGTCAAGGACACGCCTCAGTCCATCAGCACGCTTGATCAGGAAACCCTGCGCAACTTCGGTGCGACCGACAGCAACGACGCACTGCGCTACGGCGTCGGCCTCACCGTGGACGAATGGGAGACCAACCGCACGTCCTACAGTTCGCGCGGCTTCGACGTCATGCTGACGCAGATCGACGGCCTGGGCATGACCAATGACTGGGGCATCGCCGAAAGCCAGTTGGACACCTTCCTGTTCGAGAAGATCGAACTGATCCGCGGCGCCAATGGCCTGCTGACAGGTGTTGGCAATGCCTCGGGCACCATCAACTATGTGCGCAAGCGTCCCACCAACAAGGATGGCGGAGAAGCGCAGCTCACGCTGGGCTCCTACGACCAGAAACGCGTGGCACTGGACTACAACAAGGTGCTGACCCAGGACGGCCTGTGGGCCGGCCGGCTGGTGGTGGCCCACGACGACAAGGACTCATACCTGCGCGCGCTGGGCAACCAGCGCACCGCCCTCTCGGGCATCGTCGAGGGTCAGATTGGCCGCAACGGGGTGCTGACGCTGGGACTGAGCTACCAGGACTCGAAGCAGCGCTCGCCCATGTGGGGCTCGCTGACCCTGCCGTACGCCGACGGCTCGCTGGCCGAGTTCGACGTGTCGGCCTCGACCTCTCAGGACTGGACCCTCTGGAACAACCGTCGGCAGAGCGTGTTCGCGGAGTACGCCCATTCCTTGCCGAATGGCTGGGAGGCCAAGCTCACGCTCAACCATGGCGAGGGCAAGGACGCCAACAAGCTGTTCTATGCCTACAGCTCTACCGACTATCTGAACAACGACAACACTGGCCTGAACGGCTGGCCCTACCGCAGCGACGGCCGATCCAGCAGCGACATCGCCGACATCAACCTCGCGGGCAAGTTCCGTGCCTTCGGGCGGCAACACGACGCGCTGTTCGGCCTGAGCCATTCCAAGCTAAAGACCAAGACCTGGACCTATGCGGGCGCCACCTTCCCGGTGCTGCCAGCCTTCCCGTACGCGGGCGACGTGTTTCCCGAGCCGACCTGGGGCGCAAGGACTGTCGCGAACGACGGTGATCAGAACCTCTCCCGCCTGTACGCGGCCACCCGCTTGCAGCTGAGCGACGCGCTCAAGGCCATCGTCGGCGTCAACGCGATCCGGCTGGTGCGCGACGGCACCGCCATCTACGGCGGCGGCACCAACCTCGACAACGAGACCACAGAAAAGGCCAGTCCCTATGTCGGCCTGACGTTTGACATCACGCCGAACGCGCTGGCCTACGCCTCGTACTCCGACATCTTTCAGGCCCAGGATCAGCGCAACATCAACGGCGCCGTCCTCAAGCCCATGAAGGGCGTCAACGCCGAGGTCGGCGTCAAAGCCGAGTGGCTGAACCGCAAGCTGATGACCACCGCCGCGCTATTCACTGCGGAGCAGCGCGGTCTGGCGACCGTGGCCGGCTTCGACCCCACGGCGCAGCAGAACTACTACGAACCCAAAGACGTGAAAGTCCGCGGCGTCGAGGCGGAGGCCAGCGGCCGCGTCACCCCGGACACCCAACTCACGGCCGGCTTCACGACGATGAGCCTGAAAGGCCCCGACGGCAAGGACATCTACGAATGGGTTCCCCGCCGCACCCTCAAGCTGCTCGCCGACACCCGCGTCGCCGCATTGCCGGGCCTGCGGGTCGGCGCCGGCATGCGTTGGCAGTCCGACGTGGCCAAGATCAAGGGCGCCCGGCAGGACGCCTTCGCCCTGGTCGACGCCTTCGCTGCCTACGAGCTGACGGACAAGGCCACGCTGCGCCTGAACGTCCGGAATTTGCTCGACAAGAAGCACATCCGGTCCGTGACCTACGGCGCCATTTACGGCGCGCCGCGCAACGGGGCTCTCACACTGGAATACAAGCTGTGAGAGCACGGGCCCGCCCGCTGCGATGGCCGGAGGTCGCCGCCCGAGTGACCGCTGGCGTCTTCGGCGCCTACGCCTTCACCTGGGGTCTGGCGGCTGCCGGCGTGGCCGCGCTGGTGGGCCTGGGCGTGGCCTACCACGACGCCGAGATGGGCATGCTCATGCTCGCCTTGCTGGTGTTCCTGGGACTCTTCCTCTGGAGCTTCACCGCCGCCAGCATCGCCCGCATCTGGGCCGTGCTGGCAGGCGGTGCGGCCCTGCTGTTCACCGCCGCCTGGCTCCTCCAGCGCGCACTCTTGTCCTGAAGGACCTCCGATGTTCCAGAACCTCCGGCAGTCCATGGCCTGGCTGCACACCTGGTTCGGCCTGGTGATCGGCTTCGTGCTGATCGTGGTTTTCTTCTTCGGCTCGCTCTCGGTATTCGATCGCGAGATTGACCGCTGGGCCATTCCCGAGACGCGCTTCGACCCGCAGCCAATGCCCTCGTTCGACGAGTTGCTGCTGCCGGCTTTCAAGAAGATTGAACCCGATGAGGCCGACTACGCCGCCAACATGGCCACGCTGCACGACCCGGCGAAAGGCCCCCCAACGCCGCGCCTGTCGCTGCCGGCCGACGAATACTGGGCTTACACCACGCACCGCGACCCCGTGCTGCGCATGGGCATCGGTTTCAAGGTGCCGCTGGCGAAAGACCCGGACGGCCACAACCACATTCACGGCCAAATCACCATCGACCCGCGCAGCGGCGCCGTGGTGCGCGCCGACCAGCTGAAGATCGGCAGTGAATGGTTCTACCCGATGCACTACAGCCTGAACTGGTCGTGGAAGAACATCGGCATCTTCCTTGTTGGTCTGGCTGCGCTGGTGATGCTGGCCGCCCTGGTCAGCGGCGTGGTGATCCACCGCAGGATCTTCCGCGAGTTCTTCACCTTCCGGCCCAAGAAGCACACGCAGCGCAGCACGCTGGACCTGCACAACCTGAGCGGCGTGGTCGCGCTGCCCTTCCACTTCTTTTTCGCCTTCACTGGCCTGGTTGTTTTTGCCGCCGTTTACTTCCTGCCAGTTTCGCTGTTCCCTCTCAAGGACCTGCACGACCGCCACGAGGTGATGGAAGCGCAGGCAACCGGGCTGCCGCGTCTGGCCGCCGGCGTGCCCGCTCCACTCGCGTCCGTCGATGCCATGGTGGTCGAGGCCAAGCGGCGCTGGGCCGCGCGGGACATGGCCGGCGAGGTGGGATTCTTGATGGTGCACCACGTGGGCGATGCCAACAGCTACGTCAGCCTCTACCGCGCTGGCAGTAATCGCGTGGCCCTGGTGGGCGAAGGCATCCACTTCAAGGCCAGCACAGGCGAGGTGATTCGCGAAGAGCCCCCGCCCAGCGCGGTGGGCAGCATCAATGAGTTCCTCACCGGGCTGCACCTGCAACACTTCGAGCACTGGCTGCTGCGCTGGCTGTACGTGCTGGGCGGACTGCTGGGTTGCGTGTGCATTGCAACCGGCTTCGTGTTCTTCGTCGAGAAGCGCAAGGCTGCGCATGCGCAGTCAAGCAGCCAGGGCAGCCGCGTCGTCGACGCGCTAGCCGTCAGCACGATGACCGGCATGGTGATCGCGGCCGTGGGAATGCTGGTGGTCAACCGGGCGCTGCCGGCAAGTTTGGCGGGCAAGGGTGAATGGGAAAAGCTGGCCTTCTGGGGCATCTGGGGGCTCGCAATGCTGCACGCCTTCGTGCGCAGCGGCCCGGTGGCACAGGCGCGCATGAACCCGGCCTGGCGCGAGCAGTGCTGGGCGCTGGCCGCGCTGGCGGTGGCAGCCGTGGCACTCAACGCCCTGACCACGGGTGACCACCTGGTCAAGACCGTCTTCACCGACACCTACTGGCCGGTGGCGGGGGTGGACCTGAGCCTGCTGGCCACGGCGCTCATTGCCATCTGGGCGGCGCGCACGCTGGCTCTGCGCGAGCGGCGAGCGCCCGCCTCGAAGTCCGCCAAAGCCGACTCCACCGAGCCGAAGGAATCTGCCGGGGTGGCCCATGTCTGAGGCACTGTGGTTGGCCGCAGCAGCAGCCCTGACCCTGGCCGGGATGGGCTGGCTCGCGCTGGCGATGGAGGCGCACTGGGGGCAGGTGATGCAGCGGCCGGCCGAGGCTGCTGGCCGAACCCGGCGGGCGCTCCGCGTCATGGGCATCATTGCCCTGCCGCTCTCGCTGCTGGCCTGCCTGATGGCCGACCGGCCGTCCATGGCGGTCTTGGTGTGGGCGATGCTGCTGGCTGGCAGCGCGGCGGCCGTGGCGATGATCCTGGCGCGCCGGCCGCAACTGCTGCGCGCGTTGTGGCCTCTCGATTCCGCCGCGCTGTTTCGCTAGCGTCACCAGCCAGCGCCAGCGCCGGCATCTAGGTGTCTGCGTGGCAGAAGCAGTGTCGGCTGCAAACTGACCGCAGCGGTCCATTTTTCGCTTTCAACGCCTTCTGCCGCGCAGACTCCTAGGGAAGCTCTGCATAGGTCGACGCGAGGCCGAGTCGTGCGGATCGGGATGGGATGCAAGGCGCAGTTTGCTGCCAATAGCCGTAGCTATTGGCGAGAACTGCAACGCCGCAGCC
>JACDQM010000045.1 GCA_015657635.1 Roseateles sp. | reverse complement strand
TCGACCAGCGAGGTGTCCAGCTTCTGGCGTTGCTGCAGTGCCTGCAGCAGCGTGCGCAGCAGCCACACGGGGCTGGCCTGGTGCAGCTTTCCGTCCTTCTTGCCCTTGCCGCGCGGGTGCGGACATGGTCGTAGAGATAGGCGTCGAATGTCATGTCTTGGTCTCCTGGGCTTGGGCGACAAAGCGGGCCCGGCGCATGGCCGGGCCCGTCGTGTCGTCCTCCCCCTGTTAGTCGGTATGTGGCGGCTTGCGCCGCGTGGCTTACATAAAACGTGAAGCCAGTTCCTTCATGATTTCGTTGGTGCCGCCGTAGATGCGGGCCACGCGGGCGTCGGCATACAGCTCGGCGATCGGGTACTCCATCATGTAGCCATAGCCGCCGAACAGCTGCAGGCACTCGTCCATCACCTTGCAGGCCAGGTCGGTGGTCCAGGCCTTGGCCAGCGCGGCGCGTGCGGCATCCAGCTCGCCCTTCAGATGCGCCTGCATGCAGGCATCCACCAGCGCGCGGGCGGCCAGCACCTGGCTCTGCACTTCGGCCAGTTTGAAGCGGGTGTTCTGGAACTGCCAGATCGGCTTGCCGAAGGCCTTGCGGTCCTTGGTGTAGTTCAGCGCCTCGCTGAGCGCGCGCTCCATCGAGCCGACGGCCGTCACCGCAATGATCAGGCGTTCTTGTGGCAGCTCCTGCATCAGCTGGAAGAAGCCCTGGCCTTCGAGGCCCTTGTCGCCGCCCAGCAGATTGGCCACCGGCACGCGCACCTCGTCGAAGAACAGCTCCGAGGTGTCCTGCGCCTTCATGCCGATCTTGTCGAGATTGCGGCCGCGGCGATAGCCCGGCACCAGCGTGCCGTCCTCGTTCTCGACCTCGACCACCAGCAGCGAGATGCCCTTGGCGCCCTGGTCCTTGTCGGTCTTGCAGACCACCACCACTAGGTTGGCGTTCTGGCCGTTGGTGATGAACACCTTCTGGCCCGACAGCACATAGTGGTCGCCATCACGCTTTGCGACCGTGCGTACGTTCTGCAGATCGCTGCCGGTGCCCGGCTCGGTCATCGCGATGGCGCCCACCAGCTCGCCGGTGGCCATCCTGGGCAGCCAGCGTTGCTTCTGCTCTTCGTTGCCGTAATGCAGGATGTAGGGCGCGACGATGGCCGAGTGCAGGCCGCCGCCGAAGCCGCTGAGATTGGCCTTGGCCTGCTCCAGCAGGATCACGGCGTCATGGCCGAAATCGCCGCCGCCACCGCCATAGGCCTCGGGCATGCTGGCGCACAGCAGGCCGTTCGCGCCGGCTTCAAGCCAGGTGTCGCGGCCCATCATGCCGGCCTCGCGCCATTCGGTAGCGCGGGGCACCCAGCGCTCCTTGAAGAAGCGTGCCACCGAGTCCTGCAGCATGCGGTGCTCGTCGGAGATCCATTGGGAGGGGAACAGCGGCAAAGACATGGGGGTCACTTCTCCTGCGCCGCGGCGATCTGCTGGCGCACGGCTTCGTTGATGACGCGCAGCTCGGCCAGCGTGGCCTCGATGTGCGCGCGTTTTTGCTCCAGCTCGGCAATCATCTGATCGGTGCGTTCCAGCGTGAACTGCAGCTGCTTGCTGCGGCCTTCGCCGTGATTGCCGTAGAGGTCCAGGTACTGCTTGATTTCGTCCAGGCTGGAGCCAATTTCCTTGGCTCGCAGGATCAGCTTGAGGCGGGCGCGATCGCGCTGCGTGTAGACGCGTGCGCCGTTGACACGGCGCGGCTCGATCAGGCCCTTGTCCTCATAAAAGCGTATCGCGCGCGGCGACAGGCCGAACTCATCGCAGAGCTGGGTGATGCCGTAGAGCTGCTCTTGCGGCTCGCTGGTGCTGGAAGCCAGCATCTCCAGCGCAGCGGCCTTGCGCTTGCGGTCCAGTCCTGCGCTCATGGGTTCAGACCACGCGCGAGAGCTTCATCGCGACGCTCATGTCGCCCGACACCTTGAACTTGCCCATCATGAAGCCGTTCATCGGGTTGAGCTCGCCGGACACCAGCGCGGCCAGGTTCTCGCGGCTGATGGCCACGGTGCAGTCGGCTTCGCGGTCTTCATTGCTCACGGTGTTGGGCGTGGCCTTGGCGTCGATCACGGCCACGCCGTCGTCGCCGCAATCGAACTTCAGCACGGCGCCCAGGCCGCTGTCGTCGCCGACCTTGGCGCGCAGGGCTTCAGTGATGGCTTGCATGTCCATGGGGTATTTCCTTTCAGGGTTGGTGAATTCGGGATGGCTCGCATGCTACGGGCAAAGAGAAACCCGCGGATCATGGTATTCACCGATATGAAAGAGGGATTACGTTAACGGAAGCTATCGGTCATTCGCGTAATGCAGTGCAGCATTGATTGAATGAACGGAGACAAGCAGATGGACGCTAAGACGTCGGCCCACTACCGCAGCGTGTTCCGCCCCGACCTGTTCGCGGGGCAGCGCATCTGGGTCACCGGGGGCGGTTCGGGCATTGGGCGCTGTGTGGCGCATGAGCTGGCTTCGCTGGGCGCCGAGGTGGTGATTTCGGGCCGCAGCGCCGACAAGCTGGAGCGCGTGGCCGCAGAGATTGCCGAGGACGGTGGGCGCTGCCAGTGGCGCGCCTTCGACATCCGCGACGAGGAGGCGGTCAAGGCCAATGTCGCCGCCGTGCTGAAGGAGATCGGGCCGGTGCACGGCCTGGTCAACAACGCTGGCGGGCAGTTTCCCGCGCCGATGATGATGATCTCCAAGCGCGGCTTCGAGGCGGTGGTGGCCAACAACCTGACCGGCGGTTTCCTGATGATGCGCGAGCTGTTCACGCAGTGCATGCAGGGCAACGGCGGCGGTGCCATCGTCAACATGACGGCCGACTTCCGCAACGGCATGCCTGGCATGGCGCACAGCGGCGCCGCGCGTGCCGGCATGAGCAATCTCACGATGAGCGCCGCGTTTGAGTGGGCTCATGCCCATGTGCGCGTCAACGCGGTGTCGCCCGGCTGGGTGGCCTCTAGCGGCATGGACAGCTACGGCCCTGCGATCCAGCCGCTGATCAAGCAGCTGAAGAACCATGTGCCGCTGCGCCGCCTGGCCACCGAGGCCGAGATCAGCGCGGCCATCGTCTTCCTGCTCTCGCCGGCAGCGGCCTTCATCAGCGGCGTGACGCTGCAGATCGATGGCGCCGCCTCGCTGGGCAATCCCATGTACCCCTCGATCGACCATGCGGGCAGCAGCACCTTCGAGGGCTTTCACCGCGCCACGTCGCCGGAGGTTTTGAAATGAAGCCCCTCGTCCAAGGAGTACCTTGGCCGGTCCCCCGCGGGGACGGCGATGCTTGCCGGATTGACCGGCAAGCACATCGCCATGGCGGGCCGGCTTGGGAGCGGCCCGGCGCTCGGCCCGCAGCTGTCATGCGTCGAGGGTGCCGCGAACGTGGAATGGAGAACTGAAATGAGTCGCCTGATTTCCCGCCTGAACCCGCGCTCGCCTGCCTTCGCTGCCAACAAGGCAGCGATGCAGGCCAAGCTCGACGAGGTGCGCGCGCTGGAGGCCAAGGTGGTGGCCGAGTCCGAATCCAAGCGTGACAAGTTTGAGAAGCGTGGCCAGCTGCTGCCGCGTGAGCGCGTCGCCCGCCTGATCGACCGCGGCACCAGCTTTCTGGAGCTGTCCACGCTGGCCGGTCTGGGCATGCACGACGACGACGGCAAGAAGGCTGTGCTTGGCGGCGGTTCCATCATCGGCATCGGCCAGGTGGCGGGCAAGCGCGTGCTGATCTCGGCCAATGACAGCGCGATCAAGGGCGGCACCATCGCGCCCATGGGTCTGAAGAAGGCCCTGCGCGCGCACCAGATCGCGATGGAAAACCGCCTGCCCCTGATCTACCTGGTGGAGAGTGGCGGCGCCAACCTGATGTACCAGAGCGAGATGTTCGTCGAGGGCGGACGCAGCTTCGCCAACCAGGCGCGGCTCTCGGCCATGGGCATTCCGCAGATCGCCGTGGTGCACGGCTCGTCCACCGCGGGCGGCGCGTACCTGCCGGGCTTGTCGGACTATGTGCTGCTGGTCAAGGACCGCTCCAGCATCTATCTGGCCGGCCCGCCGCTGGTGAAGGCCGCCATCGGCGAAGACGTCACCGACGACGAGCTGGGCGGCGTGGACACCCATGCGCGCGTCACCGGCCTGGGCGAATACGTCTGCGACGACGACGCGCATGCGCTGGCCACCACGCGTGAGCTGATGCAGCTGCTGCCCTGGGACCAGGTGCCCGAGCGCGCCGCGCCCATGCAGCCGCTGTTCGCCGCCGAGGAACTGCTGGGCGTGGTGCCTGCCGATGAGCGTGAGCCCTATGACGTGCGCGAGGTGATCGCCCGCCTGGTCGATGGCTCGGAGTTTCTGGAGTTCAAGGCCGCCTACGCACCCGAGACCGTCTGCGGCCACGCCCGCATCGATGGCCACGCGGTCGGCCTGATCGGTAACAACGGCCCGATCCAGCCGCAGGGTTCGACCAAGGCCGCGCAGTTCATGCAGCTGTGCGACCAGGCCGGCGTGCCGCTGGTGTTTCTGCAGAACACCACTGGCTATATGGTTGGCCGCGAGGCCGAGCGCGGCGGCGCCATCAAGCATGGTTCCAAGATGATCCAGGCGGTGGCCAATGTGCGCGTGCCCAAGTTCACCATCGTGCTGGGCGGTTCATTCGGCGCCGGCAACTACGGCATGTGCGGCCGCGGCTTCGACCCGCGCTTCATCTTCAGCTGGCCCAGCGCGCGTACCGCGGTGATGGGCGGCGCCCAGGCCGCCAAGGTGATGGACATCATCAACCGCGCCAAGCTGGAACGCATGGGCATGCCCGTCAATGACGAGGCGCTCAGTGGCATGAGTGACCAGCTGCGCCAGCGCATCGACCGCGAATCCAGCGTGCTGTTCGGCACCGCGCGCCTGTGGGACGACGGCGTGATCGACCCGCGCGACACCCGCCAGGTGCTGGCTCTATGCCTGGCCTTGGCAGCAGAGAGCGCGACGCGCGAGCTGCGCCCGAATGCCTTCGGCGTGGCCCGCCTCTGACTCCGTTTTTTCAAAGACACCGATCCATCAAAACCAGCTGGCCCCGCTCGGCGCGGCCGCTTCGAGGAGACAACACCCATGAAATTCACTCAGGAACACCACGCGCTCTACGACACCGTCGCCCGCTTCGTAGAGAAGGAGCTCAACCCCTATGTGGCCGAGTGGGAGAAGCAGGAGATCTTCCCCGCGCACGAGGTCTTCAAGAAGCTCGGCGACCTGGGCCTCTTGGGCCTGAAGTACCCCGAGGAATACGGCGGCAGCGGCCTGGACTTCAGCTACTCGATGATGATGGCCGAGGCCCTGGGCACCTGCCGCGTGGCCGGTGTGCCGATGGCCATCGGCGTGCAGACCGATATGTGCACGCCGGCGTTGGCGCGCTTCGGCAGCGATGAGTTGAAGCGCGAGTTCCTGGCGCCGTCGATCAGCGGCGACTTCGTCGGCTGCATCGGCGTCTCCGAGCCCGGCGGCGGCTCCGATGTGGCGGCACTGAAGACCACCGCCAAGAAGGACGGCGGCGACTACGTCATCAACGGCACCAAGATGTGGATCACCAACGGCATGCAGGCCGACTGGTGCTGCCTGCTGGCCAATACCAGCGATGGCCCGGTGCACAAGAACAAGAGCCTGATCATCGTGCCGATGAACCTGCCCGGCATCACGCGGCAGAAGATTCACAAGATCGGCATGGACTCGTCCGACACCGCCCAGCTCTTCTTCGACAACGTGCGCGTGCCGCAGCGCAACCTGATCGGCCAGGAAGGCATGGGTTTCATGTTCCAGATGATGCAGTTCCAGGAAGAGCGCCTGTGGGGCGCGGCCTCCTGCCTGAAGAATCTGGACCAACTGATCGACCAGACCATTGACTACACCCGCCAGCGCCAGGCTTTCGGCAAGCCGCTGCTGGACAACCAGGTGGTGCACTACCGCCTGGCTGAGCTGCGGACTGAAGTCGAGCTGCTGCGCTCGCTGACTTACCGCGCCGTCGACATGTATGTGAGCGGCCAGGATGCTGCCAAGCTCGCGTCGATGGCCAAGCTCAAGAGCGGCCGCCTGATCCGCGAAGTGGCGGACGCCTGCCTCCAGTACTGGGGCGGCATGGGCTTCACCTGGGAAAACCCGATCAGCCAGGCCTACCGCGACGGCCGTCTGGTCTCGATCGGCGGCGGCGCGGACGAGGTGATGCTCAGCATCATCTGCAAGCTCGAAGGCACTTTGCCCAAGGCAGGTTGAGCATGAGCGCTGCAACAACCGAACTGCCGCGCCCGCAGGCGCTGGCGCTGTCGCTGCCGAGCGCCGGCGTGCTGGAGATCCGGCTGAACCGGCCCGAGTCGCGCAATGCGCTGTCGCTCGCGATGGTGGGCGAGCTGCGCGCGGCGCTGGCCTGGGCCGAAGCCCAGCCGGGCATGCGCGCCGTGGTGCTGCGCGGCAATGGCGGGCATTTCTGCTCGGGCGGCGATCTGAAGGACATGGCGATGGCGCGCATGCGTCTGGCCGACGAGGGCCCGGCCGTTCTGGAGCAGCTCAACGCCGCCTTCGGCGAGCTCTGCGTGGCCTTCGACCGCACGCCGCTGGCCACTGTTGCGGTGCTGGAAGGCACGGTGATGGGCGGCGGCTTCGGCCTGGCCTGCGTGGCCGATATCGCGCTGGCCGGGCGCTCGGTGAGTTTCCGTCTGCCGGAGACCTCGCTGGGCGTGGTGCCGGCGCAGATCGCGCCCTTCCTCGTGCAGCGCCTGGGCTATTCGCAGGCACGTCGTCTGGCCGTCAGCGGTGGCCGTCTCGATGGCGATCAGGCCCTGCGCCTGGGCCTTGTGCACGAGCTGCACGAGGACGCCGCGCTGGATGCCGCGGTGGACGCCGCGCTGGCCCAGGTGCGTCAGTGCGCGCCGCAGGCCGTGGGCGCGACCAAGGCGCTGATGGCACGCGCGCTGCACGAGCCGGCGCAGGGCCTGGTCGCCGATGCGGCCCAGGTCTTCGCCATGGCAGCGCTGGGCGAAGAGGGCATGGAAGGCATCGCGGCCTTTGTCGAGAAGCGTGCGCCGCGCTGGGCAGCGGCGCAGTGAGCTGAGGACGAAAAGAGATGTTAAACAAGATACTGATCGCCAACCGTGGTGTTCGCGCCAAAGGCGCGGTCGCGCCAGCGACAAATCGCTTGAAGGCCGGCGCAGCCGGACTTGCAAGCGACCTCTGCCCGGGAGTCGGATGTGTTTAAGAAGATACTGATTGCGAACCGGGCAGAGATCGCTTGCCGGGTCATGCGAACGGCGCGCGCGCTGGGCTATCGCACGGTGGCGGTGTACTCGGATGCCGACGCCAACGCGCCGCATGTCAGCCTGGCGGACGAGGCCATCGCGCTGGGCGGCAACACCGCGGCCGAGTCCTATCTGCGCGGCGACGCGCTGATCGCAGCCGCCAAGCGCTGCGGTGCCGACGCCATCCACCCCGGCTACGGCTTCCTGTCCGAACGCGCCGACTTCGCGCAGGCGGTGGTCGATGCAGGCCTGGTGTTCATCGGCCCGCCGGCCCAGGCCATCATCGCGATGGGCAACAAGGCCGGCGCCAAGCGTCGCATGATCGAAGCCGATGTGCCCTGCGCGCCCGGCTATCTGGGCGATGAGCAGGACGAGGCCACGCTGCTGCGCGAGGCACAGGCGCTGGGCTATCCGCTGCTGGTCAAGGCGGTGGCCGGCGGCGGCGGCCGCGGCATGCGCCTGGTGCACAAGGCCGAGGAGCTGGAAGCCGCGATCACCGGCGCGCGCCGCGAGGCGCAGAGCGCTTTCGGCGACGGCACGCTGATGCTGGAGCGCCTGATCGAGCGCGGCCGCCATATCGAGATCCAGGTCTTCGCCGATGGCCACGGCAATGCCGTGCACCTGGGCGAGCGCGACTGCACCGCGCAGCGCCGCCGCCAGAAGGTCATCGAGGAAGCGCCGTCGCCGGTGGTCAGCGAGACCATGCGCCATGCCATGGGCCGCGACGCAGTGGCTGCCGCGCTGGCCGTGGGCTATGTGGGCGCGGGCACGGTGGAGTTCATCGTCGACGACGCGATGAAGCACTACTTCCTCGAGATGAACACGCGCCTGCAGGTCGAGCATCCGGTGACCGAGTGCATCACCGGCCTGGATCTGGTGGAGTGGCAGCTGCGCGTGGCCGCGGGCGAGCCGCTGCCGCTGACCCAGGAGCAGATCAGCTTCAAGGGCCATGCGATCGAGGCGCGCCTGTATGCCGAGGATCCGTATGCGGGCTTCGCGCCGCAGACCGGCCGCATCGACTGGTGGCGTCCGCAGATCGCCGCGCGCCAAGCGGGCGTGCGCATCGACGATGGCATCCGCGAGGGCGGCGAGGTCTCGCCCTATTACGACGCGATGGTGGCAAAGATCATCGTGCACGGCCGCGACCGCGAGGATGCGATCCGCCGCCTGGCGGCCGCGCTGGAAGACGCGCCGCTGCTGGGCTTGGTCAACAACGGCCGCTTTCTGCGCGACCTGATCCAGCATCCGGACTTCCGCGCGGCGCGCATGCACACCAGCCTGCTGGATGACTGGGCCGCGGCTGGCGAGCCGCTGCTGCAGCGCCCGCAGCCCTCGGACACCGACTGGCTGATCGCCGCCGCGCTGCTGGCACTGCCCGGCGACGAAGCCTCGGTGAGTGCTTCGCTGAGCGTGCCGCTGTCCAGCTTCGATCTGAAGCTGAAGCATGACGAAGAAGGCGAGCGCCGCTATCGCGCCCGCTTGGTGGCCGGCAATACCGTGCAGCTGGCGCCGGTTGGCAGCCAGACCACGCACCGCGTGCAGCTGCTGGGCCGCGATGCCGACGGCCGCATGCGCGTCAGCGTGGACGGCGTGCAGCGCTGGCTGATTGCGCGCCGCGAGGGCATGCGCCTGCAGCTGGTCAGCGATGCGGCGGTGTTCGTGTTCGAAGAGCCGTCACCGATACCGGCCAGCGCCGATGCCAACGACCCGCTGCGCGCCATCGCGCCGGTGGCCGGCCTGGTGGCGCAGGTGCTGGTCAAGCCCGGCGATGTGGTGGCCGAGGGCCAGCCCATGCTCAGCGTCGAGGCGATGAAGATGGAAATGTGGCTCAGCGCGGCCTGCGCCGGGCGAGTCAAGGCCGTGCATGCGGCGCCGCAGGAATCCGTCGCGGCCGGTGCGCTGCTGATCGAACTGGAAACACTGGAGACCGAACAATGAGTGCTGACAAGGCCATCCTCACCTGCGCGCTGACCGGCGTGCTGACCAATCCCAAGCAGCATCCGGTGCCGGTGACTCCGGCACAGATGGCCGAGGCCGCGCGCGATGCGTTCAACGCCGGCGCCTCGGTGATGCATGTGCATCTGCGCATGCAGGACGAGGGCCTGGGCCACCTGCCCAGCTGGGACCCGGACGTGGCTGAGTCCGTCGTCGGCGCGATCCGCGAGTCCTGCCCGGGCGTGATCATCAACCTCACCACCGGCGTGATCGGCAAGGACATCAGCGGCCCCGAGGCCTGCATCCGCCGCGTCAGGCCCGAGATTGCCGCCTGCAATGCCGGCAGCCTGAACTACCTGAAGCTGAAGGAAGACGGTTCCTGGGCCTGGCCGCCGATGGTCTTCGACAACCCGGTGGCCAAGGTGCAGCAGTTCCTCGACGTGATGGAAGCCTGCGGCGTTCACCCGGAGTTCGAGTGCTTCGATGTGGGCATCGTGCGCGCCGTGGGCATGTTCGTGAAGAACGGCATGTTCAAGAAGAGCATGGGCCGCCCAGAGTACAACTTCGTGATGGGTGTGGCTTCAGGCATGCCTTGCGACGCCGATCTGCTGGCCCTGCTGCCACGCTATCTGTGCGAGGACGCGGTGTGGCAGACCACGCTGATCGGCCGCCAGGAGATCTGGCCGGTGCACCAGAAGACCGCCGAGCTGGGCGGCATGCTGCGCACCGGCCTGGAGGACACCTTCTACCTGCCCGACGGCTCGCGCGCCAGCGGCAACGGCCCGCTGATCGAGGCGCTGGCGCAATGCGCTGCCAAGGCCGGCCGTGCCGTGGCCAGCCCGGCCGAAGCGCGGGCGCTGCTGGGCCTGGCGCCGCACTGAGGCCGCGCACCCAGGCACGGATAGCTATCCCTCTGGAGACGAGCAGTTGATGAAGAAGCAGTTCCCGGATTCACCCCAGCCATAGAGCGCAACACATAAAGCGCTCAGGAGGAGACAACGATGAGCGAAGCGAACGTGCATGCCCGCTGCCGCCAAGGCGATGCGAGCCGGCTGCCGACCCCTCATTGCCTGCTGGCGACCGCGGCACGCATACCGCAGCAGCCCGCCTACTTCGTGCGCGGCGAGCAGACTTGGGAGCCCACCAGCTGGGCGACGCTGCTGCAGCAGGTGCGCAAGGCCGCGCGCGCGCTGGTGTCACTGGGCGTGCAGCCGCATCAAAGCATCTGCATCCTGGGCTTCAACCGGCCCGAGTGGCTGGTGATGGACCATGCGGCGATGATGGTCGGCGCCACCAGCGCCGGCATCTACTGGACCAGCGCGCCGGCCGAGGTGGAGTACATCCTCAACCATTGCAAGGCGCCGCTGCTGCTGCTGGAGGATGCCGGCCAACTGGCCAAGATCGAGGGCCGCAGTGCCGCCTTGCCGCATCTGAAGGCGGTCGTCAGCATGGGCAGCGCGACCTTGCCGAACACCTTGTGCTGGAACGACTTCCTGGCCCTGGGCGATGGGCCGGATGCGGTGAGCCTGCAGGCCGAGGTGGACCGCCGCATGGCAGCGATCAAGCTGACGGATCTGGGCTCGCTGATCTACACCAGCGGCACCACCGGACATCCGAAGGCAGTGATGCTCAGCCACGGCAATCTGGCCTGGACGGCGCAGTCGCTCAACAGCATCTACGGCATCGACGAGAGCGGCCGCCTGATTTCTTACCTGCCAATGGCCCACGTTGCCGAGAAGGTGGGCGCCATCCATGCACCGGCACGCGCCGGCAATGCGATCTACTTTGCGCGCGCCATCGAGCAGCTGCTGGACCACATGAAGGAAGTGCATCCGACCGTGTACTTCGGTGTGCCGCGGCTGTGGGAGAAGATGCACGCCGCGCTGTCCGAGAAGATCGGCGCCGCTACCGGCATCAAGGGCGCGCTGGCGCGCTGGGCCATGGGCGTGTCGCGCCGCTGGCATGAGCTGACGCTGGCCGGCCGCACGCCCGATGCGCTGTTGAACCTGCAGATGGCGCTGGCGCGCCGCCTGGTGCTGGGCAAGGTGCACAAGGCGCTGGGGCTGGATCAGGCCACGTTGCTGCTGTCCAGCGCCGCGCCGATCTCGCCCGAGATCCTGAAGTTCTTCTTCGGCCTGGATCTTCCGGTGCGCGAGCTCTACGGCCAGAGCGAGGTCTGCGGCCCCAGCACGCTGAACCTGGTGGGCGCCACACGCGTGGGCTCGGTGGGCCGCGCGATCCCGGGCCTGGCGCTGCGCATCGCCGATGACGGCGAGGTGCTGGTGCAGAGCCCCGGCGTGTTCCAGGGCTATGCCGGCGACGAGGCGGCCACCGCCGAGGCGCTGCAGGGCGGCTGGTTGCACAGCGGCGACCTGGGCCGTATCGATGCCGACGGTTATCTGTTCATCACCGGCCGCAAGAAGGACTTGATCATCACGTCGGGCGGCAAGAACATCTCGCCGGCCAATCTGGAGAGCGATCTGATGGGCCAGCCGCTGATCGAGCATGCGGTGGTGGTGGGCGAGGGGCGGCACTTCCTGGCCGCGCTGCTTACGCTGAAGGCCGACGAGCTGAAGGCCTTTGCCGAGCGCGAAGGTCTGCCGCGCGAGGGGCTGGAGCAGCACCCCAAGCTGCTGGCCGCCGTGCAGGCCCAGGTGGACGCCGTCAACAGCCGCCATGCGCGCGTCGGCTCGGTGCGCAAGTTCGCGGTGATCCCGGGCAACTTCAGCATCGACGCCGGGCAGCTGACGCCGACCATGAAACTGCGGCGCAAGGCGGTGATCGAGGCGCACCGTGAGCTGGTGGAATCGCTCTACGCCGGCGACTGAGCGCAGATCCCGTCATGGACTGGGATCTGATCATCATCGGCAGCGGCTTCGGCGGCGCGGTGGCCGCACTGCGCGCGGCTGAACAGGGCCATCGCGTGCTGGTGCTGGAGCAGGGCCGCGAGGTCTCGGCCGCGGACATGCGCGCCGCGTCGCAAGACCCCAAGCGCCTGCTGTGGGCGCCGCGCCTGGGCCTGCGCGGCCATTTCAGCCAGACGCTGCTGCGCCATCTCAGCGTGGCGCGCGGCATTGGCGTGGGCGGCGGCAGCCTGGTGTTTGCCGCAGTGCTGCTGGAGCCTGGCGAAGGCTTCTACCGCGACCCGGCCTGGGCCGCGCTGCCGCCGCGTGACTGGCGCGCCGAGCTGGCGCCGCATTACGCCACCGCGGCGCGCATGCTGGGCCGCGCCGTCAACCCACGCCAGAGCCAGCAGGACCACTGGCTGCGCGATACCGCCGCGGCGATGGGCGCCTTGCAGAG
Organism: Roseateles sp.; assembly: GCA_015657635.1. Classification (GTDB taxonomy): domain Bacteria; phylum Pseudomonadota; class Gammaproteobacteria; order Burkholderiales; family Burkholderiaceae_C; genus JACDQM01. The sequence continues at coordinate 12,067 of JACDQM010000045.1, read as the reverse complement.
CTTCGGCCCGGTGCCGCAGGCCATCCTGTTCGGCACGCCGGGGCAAGCGGCAGGCGAGGCCATCGCTGACCCCTTCTTCGGCGGCGCCGGCCCTGAGCGGCAGGCCTGCACCTTTTGCGCGGACTGCTGCAGCGGCTGCCATGTCGGCGCCAAGAACTCGCTGGACAAGAACTACCTGCATCTGGCGCGTCGGCTGGGTGTGCAGATCCAGGCCGAGCGGCGCGTTGAGTGCATCACGCCGCTGGGGCAGGGCGAAGGCTACGAGCTGCGCGTGCGCAGCACCCGTGACGCCTCGCTGCTTGAGCATTACCGTGCCCGCCGCGTCATCGTCGCTGCCGGCGTGCTGGGCACGCTGGAGCTACTGCTGGCCTGCCGCGAGCGCTGGCGCACGCTGCCGGCGCTGTCGCCGCGGCTGGGCGCGGTGGTGCGCAGCAACTCCGAAGTGATCAGCACCGTCACCGCGCGCGAGCCCGACATCGATCTGCGCGATGGCGCCACCATCTCCACCCACTTCATGCTGGGGCCGGACACCCACATCACGCAGAACCGCTTCTCGCGCTCGATGCGCGTGCTGCGCTGGCAGGGCGGTCCGCTGGTCAGCGAGCCACGGCCGCTGCGGCGTGCGCTCAAGACCCTGGCCGCCTTCGTGCTGCGTCCGCGTGAGGCCACGGCCAGCATGCGCAGCGGGCGCCGCTGGGCCGAACGCTCGACCGTGCTGCTAACGATGCAGGCGGTTGACAACCAGCTGGCGCTGCGCCTGAAGCGCGGCCTGCTGGGCTGGCGCCTGTCCAGCGTGGTGCCGGCGGGGCAGACGCGCGCGCCGTCCTACCTGCCGCAGGCGCAGACGCTGACTGAAACCTTTGCGCGCCTGAGCGGCGGAACGGCGGGCAATGCGCTGCCGGAAACGCTGCTGGGCGCCGCCACGACGGCCCATGTATTGGGCGGCTGCGTGATGGCCGGCTCTGCCGACCAGGGCGTGGTCAATGAAGCCGGAGAAGTTTTCGGCTACCCGGGGCTCTATGTGATGGATGCCTCGATCCTGCCGGCGAACGTCGGCGTCAACCCCAGCCTCACCATAACCGCGATGGCCGAGCGCTGCATGAGCCTGTTTCCTGAACCGGCTCACAACTCAACGACAAGAAACTAGGAGACACAGACATCATGACCACACTCGCACACAAGGCGCGCCTGCTGGCCGCTGCCACTCTGGGGCTGGCCGCCCTGGGCGCCTCGGCACAGGAACTCCGTATCGGCCTGGTGCATATTGATCCCAGCGCCAGCTCGGACGGCATCAAGGGCCTGAACCCGCTGGGCGCTATCCTGGCCCGGCCCGGCTACAACGCCACCTTGGGCAAGGCCACCACCGTGCTGGTGACCTATGAGCAGCGATTCATGGACGACCGGTTCGGCGCGCAGCTGGTGCTGGGCATTCCGCCCAAGCACGACATCATCGGGGCCGGTACGCTCAAGCCGGGCGAGACCATCGGCAGCCTGAAGCAGTTCTCGCCCGGTCTGCTGTTCAACTATCACTTCGCCGACCGCAAGGCCACCTGGCGGCCCACGCTGGGCATCGGCCCGCTGTTCTCGACCATCCGCAGCGTCAATATTGATCCGGCGGTGCAGCCCAACACCACGGCCAAGGCCGACAAGGCCTGGGGTGTGGTGGCACATGCGGCGCTGTCCTATGCGGTCAATGAGCGCTGGTCGGTGGTTGGCGCCTTGGGCCACACCCGCGTGAAGAACTCCATCACGCTGAGCACCGACACCAGCAAGCCTCCGTACACGATGCTGGGCCTGCCGCCGGGCACGGCACTCAGCGGGCTGGATGTGAAGACGCGCAACACGACCTTGTCGCTGACGATGGGCTACAACTTCTGATCCTGGGCGCCCCTCGCCCCTGGTGGGTCGAGGGGCTTGGCCTTGCCGCATAGAATCCGTGCCCATGCGCCGCTTCGTGCTGATCCTGCTGATGTTCGTGCTGCCGCTCCAGTTCAGCTGGGCGGCGGTCGCGGGTTTCTGCGAGATCGACAGCACGGCGGGCGGTCTGGGCGTCATCGGCTACCACGTGCATGAACATGCGCATGAGCACGCCGAGCCCCAGTCCGATGCGGCCCAGGCAGGCAGTCTGAATGCTGATGTCGACCGCGACTGCGGCCCCTGCCACGGCCACAGCCATGGCAGCGCGGCGATGCTGGGCTTGCCGCCGGTGCATGTGGTCCAGACCAGCGACCGCTACGGCTGGCATACGCCACCCACCTTGCCGGACCCGGTTCCGGATGAGCTGCTCCGACCGCCTCTGAGCCCCCTCGCCTGAGTCGCGGCGGGGGAACAGCACTTCATTTCCTTTTTTTCTGTTCTCGTTCTGATGCGTGACTGCGCCTGATCGGCGCCGTCGCAGCCTCTCGATATTTCCCTCGCCGTCACAAGCGTTTGCGCACGGGCCTGTTCGCGGCCCGTGCGGACTGATGTCATGCGAGGTTGACGATGAACAAAAAGATTCCTGCGTTCCGCCCCGGGCGGGACGCCTGGCCGGCACACCCTGGCCGCGCGCGCGCCGAAGCCAGCCAGGATGGCCGCTCATGGGGCTGTGGCGCTGCTGCTTTGCGCGGTGACGGCATCGGCCCAAGCCCAGGCCGCTGCGCCCGCACTGACGCTGGAGGCCGCCGCGCAGGCCGCCATCCAGCGGCTGCCGCAGACGCAGGCCGCCAGCCACCGAAGCGAGGCCGCCGAGGCGCTGCGCCGCGCGTCGGAGCGCTGGACGCCTGAAGCGCCAGCACTGGAAACAGCGCTGAAATCCGACCGCATCGGCAGCAAGGCCGGTGCGCGCGAAGTCAGCATCGGCCTCGCCGTGCCGCTGTGGCTGCCGGGTGAGCGCGCAGCCAGCCGGGCCTTGGCCGAGGCTGAGCTGGCCGCCCTGACGCCAAGCCAGCAGGCCGCCGCCCTGGTGGCCGTGGCCGAGCTGCGCGCCGCCTGGTGGGGCCTGCATCTGGCTCGCAATGAGCAGGCCTTGATGCGTGCGCGACTGACCCATGCCGAGCAACTGGCGGCCGATGTGGCGAAGCGGGTGCGCGCGGGCGATCTGGCGCGCGCCGATCAGCACCAGGCCGACGGCGCCGTGGCGGCCGCGCAGATGGAGCTGGCGCAGGCACAGGCGGCTCAGGTCCAGGCCGGGCAGGCTTTGCAGGCCTTGATCGGGCCATTGCCGGCGCCCGGCGCTGAAGCCAGTCTGTCGGATCAGGCCGAGGCGGCACCGGATGCGGCGGCAGCCGTGGATCCGGCAGCCGCGCTGCAAGCCCATCCGCTGCTGCGCGAGCTGGCTGCGCGGGCCGAGATTGCGCAGCGCAGTGCTGCGCTGAACCGGGTGCAAACCCGCGCCAGTCCTGAGTTGTCGCTGTCGACCGCGCGTGATCGCGGTGCCTTCGGCGAGCCCTATGGCCAGGCGCTGACGCTGGCGCTGCGCCTGCCGCTTGGGGCCGGTGAGCACCACAGCGCGCGCCAGTCGGCCGCTCTGGCTGAGTTGGCCGAGGCCCAGGCGCGCTTGAGTCTGGCGCGTGAGCGCATCGCCGCGGAGGTGCAGGCCGCACAGGGCCGGGCTCAGCTGGCCCGCGTGGGCTTGCAGGCCGCCGAGCGTCGCGCGCAACTGGCCGACGAGGCGCAGGGCTTCTTCGAGAAGTCCTTCCGCCTGGGCCAGGCCGATCTGCCGACGCGGCTGCGTGTGGCGCTCGAGGCCTTCGAGGCCCAGCGGCAGGCGCTGCGCGCACGCATCGAGCTGGCCCAGGCCGTCTCGCAGTGGCGCCAGGCCCTGGGCCTGCTGCCGGCTGCGCCGACCGAATGAATGAATTAAGCCGGGGCTTTGCCCCGAAGGTCTTTTCAAAGATTTGCTGGAAACGCTATGAACCATTTCCTCTTCCTCCGATGGGCCGCAGCCGCCTTGTTGGCTACCGCGCTGCCGGCCCAGGCCGGCCCCGGCCATGACCATGGCGAGGCGCCTGCTGCCGCTGCCACCGCTGGCGCGGCGCTGCCGCGCTTTGCCACCAGCACCGAGCTCTTCGAGCTGGTCGGCGTGCTCAAGGACCGGCAGCTGACGCTGTATCTGGATCACAGCGCCAGCAACGCGCCGGTCAAGGGCGCCACGCTGGAGCTTGAAATCGCCGGCGCCAAGCTGCCCGTTCAGGCCAGCGGCGATGGCGAGTTCCAGGCCACGCTGGCCCAGGCCTTGCCGGAAGGCGTGAGCCCGGTGGTGGCAAGCGTCAGCACCGCCGAAGCCAGCGATCTGCTGGCGGCCGAGATCGATGTGCACAGGGATGCAGCGGCCGATGTCCATGGCCATGGGCTTGACTGGCGCAAGACCTGGCCCTGGGTGCTGGCCTTGTCGGCTGTTGCCGCCTTGTTCTGGCTGCGGGTTCGTCGTCAACGCGTGGGAGCTTCGGCATGAACAAGATGAAAACTTTCTTCTTCAATCGCAGCGGCCTGGCGCTGGCGGCTGCTCTGTTGATGGCATTGAGTGCGCCGCTGTCGCAGGCCGGACCGGGTCATGACCATGGCGATGCGCCGGCCGCGCCCACGGCCAACGGCCCGCAGCGTCTGCCCGATGGCAGCGTCTTCCTGCCCAAGCCGGCGCAGCGCCAGCTGGGCCTGCGCACCTGGGTGGCCGAAAGCAGCGCCTTGCCGCGAACGCTGGAACTGAGCGGCACGGTGGTGATGGACCCGAATGCCGGTGGCCTGGTGCAGGCTCTGGTGCCGGGGCGCATCGAGCCGGGGCCGCGCGGCTTGCCGCAAGCAGGGCAGACGGTGCGCAAGGGCGAGGTGCTGGCCTATGTGCGGGCCGCGGCAGCCCCCATCGAGCAGGCCAATCAGGCGGCTCAGCTGGCCGAGCTGCGTGCGGCCAGAAGCCTGGCGGACAAGCGTCTGGCGCGCCTGCGCGAGCTGGCGGACACCGTGCCGCGCCGCGAGATCGAGGCGGCCGAGAGCGAAGCGGCCAGCCTGGCCGAGCGCGCGGCCGCGGTGGCCGGCGGGCTCGGCGCGCGCGAGGCGCTGCTGGCGCCGGTGAGCGGCGTGATCGCCTCGGCCCAGGTGGTGTCGGGCCAGGTGGTGGATGCGCGCGAGCGGGTGTTCGAGATCGTCGACCCGCAGCGCCTGCGCATCGAGGCGCTGGCCTATGACAGCGCCTTGGCGCTGGACGTGGGCGCGGCCGCCTTGGCGGTGGGCGAGCAGCGCGTGCCCTTGAGCTTCATCGGCGCGGCGCGCAGCCTGCGAGAGCAGGCGCTGCCGCTGAGCTTCCGCGCCGAATCGGCTGCGCTTGCCGGCCTGGCGCTGGGCCAGCCGGTGCGGGTGTTCGTGCAGACGCGCACGCGCATCACCGCGCTGGCCGTGCCCGCGGCGGCGCTGCTGAAGAACCCGGCCAACCAGAACATCCTGTGGGTCAAGACGGCGCCCGAGCGCTTCGAGCCCCGGGTGGTGACGGTGCAGCCGCTGGACGGCGTGCAGCTGGCGGTGACCTCGGGCCTGCAGGCGGGCGAGCGTGTCGCGGTCCAGGGCGCGAGCCTGATCAACCAGATCCGCTGAGGAGCCACCCATGTTCAAGTGGTTACTCGATAACAGCCTGCGCAACCGGCTGCTGGTGCTGATCGCCAGCCTGGTGCTGATGGTGTACGGCGCTTTCACGCTGTCGCGCACGCCGGTGGATGTGTTTCCGGATCTCAACAAGCCCACCGTCACCGTGATGACCGAGGCCGGCGGCATGGCCGCCGAGGAGGTGGAGCAGCTGATCACCTTCCCGCTGGAGACCAGCCTGAACGGGCTGCCCGGTGTGGAATCGGTGCGCTCGGTCTCGTCGGCCGGTCTGTCCTTTCTCTACATCACCTTCGACTGGAGCACCGACATCTACCGGGCGCGCCAGCTGGTGGCCGAGCGCCTGAGCTCGATGGAAGAGGGCCTGGGCGGTGCGGCGCAGGGCATCGTGCCGCGCATGGGGCCGGTCAGCTCCATCATGGGCGAGATCATGCAGATCGCGATTCCGGTGGACGAGCGCAAGACCACCGCGATGGCGGTGCGCGAATACGCGGACTGGGTGCTGCGGCCGCGCCTGCTGGCGGTGCCCGGCGTGGCGCAGGTGATTCCGATCGGCGGCGAGGTGCGGCAGTTCCAGGTGCAGCCGGATACCGCGCGCATGGCGGCGCTGGGCATCACGCATGATCAGCTGGCCGCGGCGCTGAAGGGCTTCTCGGCCAATACCTCGGGCGGCTTTCTGGAGCTCAACGGCCGCGAGTACCTGATCCGCCATCTGGGCCGAACCTCGCGGCTGGATGACCTGAAGGACCTGGCGCTGGGAGCACGGCAAGGCCAGCCCATCCTGCTGCGCCAGATCGCCGAGGTCAGCTTCGCGCCCGCGCTCAAGCGCGGCGATGCCGGCTTCGAGGGCAAGCCGGCGGTGATCCTGGGCATCCAGAAGCAGCCCGGCGCCGACACGCTGGCGGTGACGCGTGCCATCGAAGAGGGCTTGAGCGGACTGCAGGCCTCGCTGCCGGCTGGCATGGAAGCGCCACGCGTGACCTTCCGCCAGGCCAGCTTCATCGAGGCCTCGATCTCGACGCTGCAGGGCAAGCTGATCGGTGCTTCAGTGCTGGTGGCGGTGATCCTGTTCTTCTTCCTCGGCACGCTGCGGCCGACGGTGATCGCGCTGACTGCGATCCCGATCTCGATCTTCATCACCGCGCTGGTGTTCCGCTACTTCGGCCTGTCGATCAACACGATGACGCTGGGTGGCCTGGCGATCGCGATCGGTGGCCTGGTGGATGACGCGGTGGTGGATGTGGAGAACATCATGCGGCGCCTCAAGCAGGACCGGGCCGAGAACCCGGGCCGGCCGCAGCCGTTGCTGGAACTGGTGGCGCGCGCCTCGATGGAGGTGCGCTCGGGCATCCTGTATGCCACCGTGATCATCGTGCTGGTGTTCCTGCCGCTGTTCGCGCTGCCCGGCATCGAGGGCCGGCTGTTCGTGCCGCTGGGCATTGCCTTCATCGTCTCGACGCTGGCTTCGCTGCTGGTGTCGGTGACGCTGACGCCGGTGCTGAGCTACTACCTGCTGCCGCGCATGAAGTCGCTGGATCATGGCGACACCCGGCTGCTGGCCTGGCTGAAGGCGCGCTATCGCGGCGGGCTGCAGGCCGTGCTGAAGCGCCCGCGCGCGGCGCTGGGGATGGCGGGTGCGGCGGTGCTGGCGGCGGCGGCGGCCGTGCCTTTCTTCCCCACCACCTTTCTGCCCCCCTTCAACGAAGGCACGCTGCTGATCGGCATGCGGCTGAATCCGGGCGTGACGCTGGCTGAATCGGCCGCGCTGGCGCGGCAGGCTGAAGTGCTGGTCGCCCAGGTCCCTGAGGTGACCCATGTGGGCCGCCGCAGCGGCCGTGCCGAACTCGACGAGCATGCCGAGGGCGTCCATGTCAGCGAGCTGGATGTGGGCATCAAGCCCAGCGCCGAGCTGGAACGCAGCATGGCCGAGATCAGCGCCGACATCCGTTCGCGCCTGGTCAACCTGCCGGCGGCGGTGGCCATCGGCCAGCCGATCTCGCACCGCATCGACCACATGCTGTCGGGCGTGCGCTCGCAGATCGCGATCAAGATCTTCGGTGAGGATCTGGATGTGCTGCGGGCGCAGGCCGAGTTGCTGCGCGCCCGCCTGGCCGGCATTCCCGGCCTGGCCGATCTGGAGGTTGAGAAGCAGGTGCTGGCACCGCAGATCAAGGTGCGGCTGGACTATGCGCGGCCGCCCAGTACGGCGTGCCGGCACCCCAGGTGCTGGCCACGCTGCAGGCCCTGGTGGAAGGCGAGAAGGTGACGCAGATCATCGAAGGAGGGCGTCGCTTCACGCTGATGCTGCGCCTGCCGGAGACGGCGCGCTCGGTGGAAGGCCTGGGCCGGCTGCTGATCGAGACGCCCAGCGGCGCCATTCCGCTGTCGCGCATCGCCAGCATCGAGGAAGCCGACGGCCCCAACCAGATCAGCCGGGACGACGGCAAGCGCCGCATCGTGCTGTCGGCCAATGCCAATGGCCGGCCGCTGTCCGAGGTGGTGGCCGATATCCGCGCGGCGGTGGCTGAGACGAAATTGCCGGAAGGCAACTTCATCACGCTGGGTGGCCAGTTCCAGGCGCAGGAAGAGGCCTCGCGCCTGGTGGGCCTGCTGTCCATCGTCTCGCTGACGCTGATGGCCGTGGTGCTGTACAGCCGCTACAAGTCGGCGCTGCTGGCCGCGCTGATCATGGCCAATATCCCGCTGGCCCTGGTGGGCGCAGTGCTGGGGCTGTGGCTGTCGGGCCAGCCGCTGTCGGTGGCGGCGCTGATCGGCTTCATCACGCTGGCCGGCATCTCGGTGCGCAACGGCATCCTCAAGGTCAGCCACTACATCAACCTGATGCGCCTGGAGGGCGAGGCCTTCGGCCAGCCCATGATCGTGCGCGGTTCGCTGGAGCGCCTGGCGCCGGTGCTGATGACGGCGCTGGTGACAGCCTTCGCGCTGGCGCCGCTGCTGTTCGAGGCCGAGCGCCCCGGCACCGAAGTGCTGCATCCGGTGGCGGTGGTGATCTTCTCGGGCCTGATCAGCTCGACCCTGCTGGACACCTTCCTGACGCCGGCGCTGTTCTGGTTGTTCGGCCGCAAGCCCGCCGAGCGCCTGCTGCAGGAGCAGGACGCGCAGGCGCTCTGAGCCTTCCCTCAACTCCCCATTTCTTCTTTCTTTCAAGGAGCACCCATGAACCTCAAACCCCTTCTGTGGATCGCCAGCCTGACGCTGGCACTGAGCGGCCTGGCAACGGCCGGCGGCAAGCACGGCCATGATCACAAGCCCCTGCATGGCGGCGTGGTGGTCGAGTCCGGCGATATCGATTTCGAACTGGTGGCCAAGCCTGAGCTGATCACGCTGCATCTGCGCGATCACGGCAAGCCGCTCAGCACCCAGGGCGGCAGCGTCAAGCTGACGATGCTGGCAGGCAGCGCCAAGTCCGAGCTGGTCTTGCAGGCGGCGGGCGACAACCGCTTCGAAGCCAAGGGCAGCTTCAAGCTGGAGCCGGGCACCCGCGTGGTGGCCATCGTCACGCTGCCGGGGCGCAAACCGGCCAGCGTGCGCTTTGCGCTGAATTAGGGCCTGTTAACACGACGGCAATGGGCCGCGAAGGTCCACCCAGGCGGGCCAATCTAGGCGCAGCGCGCCGCCCGCACTAGTGTGCGGGCCAGCGTTGCAACGACGAGTGGCCCGCCTGGGCGAACCTTCCCGCAGGGTTGTGGCCAGGAAAGCCGCAAGCGGCGTTCCAACTCCTCGCCGGGTGCCCAACCCGGCTGCGGTTTGCGCCTTGCCTGCGGCTTTTCTGACCCACAACGCGACCCGTTGACGTAGTGTTACCAGGCCCCAGGCCGGGGTGCATACACTGCGCAGCCCGGTCCTCGGTTCCGCTGCGCCACTTCTGCTCTCTGCCCATGCAAGCCCTGCTCGATGCCATCGCCACGATGGCCCTGTCTCACGATGCCCAGCGCGTGTTCCACGGCCGCGGTGGTCTCCACCCCGGTTGCGAGCATCTCGCCTTGGATGCTTATCCGCCGGTGTTGGTGCTGACCAGCTTCCAGCCGCTCGCTGAGGAGCAGTTGGCGGCCATCGGCGCGGCGCTGGACGCGCGCTGGCAGCAGCTGGCGCCGGGGCAGGCGCTCAACTGGGTGTTCCAGCAGCGCGACGAAGGCCGCAGCTACACCCGGCTGATGGCCGGCAGCGTGCCGGACAAGCATGAAGTCAGCGAGGACGGCGCGCGTTTTCGCGTCCATGTGCTGAAGGGCCAGAACCATGGCCTGTTCCTGGACATGGCCGAGGGCCGCCGCTGGCTGCGCCAGCAGGTGGCGGCGCAGCCGGGAGCCAAGGTGCTGAACCTGTTCGCCTACACCTGCGCCTTCTCGGTGGTGGCGCTGCAGGCCGGGGCCAGCCAGGTGGTCAATATCGACATGAGCGACGGCGCCCTGGCCATCGGCAAGCAGAATCATGCGCTGAACGGCATAGCCTCCGGCGCCAGCTATCTGCCGCACGACATCTTCAGCTCCTGGGGCAAGATCACGCGCGGCGGGCCTTATGAGCTGATCGTGGTCGATCCGCCCAGCCATCAGAAGGGCAGCTTCATCGCCAGCAAGGACTATGCGCGGCTGATGCGCCGCCTGCCCGATCTGCTGGCGCCCGGCGGTCAGGCCCTGCTGTGCCTGAACGCGCCCGAGCTGGGCGTGGGCTTTCTACAAGATCAGATGCAGGAGCTGGCGCCGACGCTGCAGTTTCAGCAGCGGCTGGCCAATCCGGCCGCGTTTGCCGATGTGTCGGACGAGCGCTCGTTGAAGGTGTTGGTCTACAGGGCTCCCGATTGAAGCCGCGCTGATCAGCGCTTGCGGCCCGCCTTGCGTGCCGCCTTCTTGGCCTCGGCATCCGCTTTGGCCTTGGCTTCGGCCGCTGCGCCGGCGGCCACCCAGGCGGCGAACTCCTCGGGCGTCTCCAGCGTGATGCGGCCCAGCGTGCCCTGGCGGAATTCGTACATCAGGATCTCGGCCGCCTTCTGCAGATTGACGCGGCCGCCGCTGAGCATGGCGGCGCGCTTGCGGCCGAGCTGCTCCAGCAGTTCCTCGTCGCTGAGCTCGGGCGTGATCTCCAGCTTGTAACGCTCCACCAGCAGGGCCGCATAGTGTTGGCGCAGGCAGGCCATCAGCTCGACCGCCACTTCTTCCTCGACAAAGGCATTGCGGCCCACCGCACCGCTGGCCGCCAGATTGAAGCCGACCTGGGGCACGGTGATCTTGGGCCACAGCATGCCGGGGGTGTCGAACAGGTAGAAATCGTTCTCCAGCACCAGCTTCTGCTCGACCTTGGTGATGCCAGGCTCGTCGCCGGTCTTGGTGGCGCGCTTGCCCATCAAGGTGTTGATCAGCGTCGATTTGCCCACATTGGGGATGCCGCAGATCAGCACCCGCAGCGGTTTGGCCATGCCGCCGCGGTTCGGCGCCAGCAGCCGGCATTCGCTCATCAGCGCCTTGGCGGGTGCCTTGATGCTGGCATCCAGGCCGATGGCCCGGGTTTCAGGCAGGGCGTTGTAGTGCGCCAGCCAGGCGGCGGTGCGCTCCGGATCGGCCAGATCCTGCTTGTTCAGCAGCTTGAGCGTCGGCTTGCCCTCGGTCAGCTCGGCCAGCAGCGGGTTGCGGCTGGAACCGGGCAGGCGGGCATCCAGCAGCTCGATGACCACGTCCAGCCCCGCCTTCATGCGCTCGCGGATTGCATTGCGGGTCGAGTTCATATGACCCGGGAACCATTGGATCGCCATCGATTTCAGTCTTGCTGGAGGGGGTGCGGCCAATTGTCCCTGCCCGGCGGCGTGAATTTGGCCGGTAAAAGCGATTCTTTTCTAAAGTTCCGCGCGCAGTGGTCGATAAGACGGGAACAATCCCGCCAATTCAAGGGATTCGGAGCTTGTCCGCCATGTCCTCGATCAGCATGTCCACCGCTTTGTCGGGCGTCTCAGCCGCCCAGGAGCGACTGCGCGCGTCTGCGCACAATGTGGCCAATCTGTCGACGGCCGGCTATCGCCGCGAGCAGGTCGCGCTGTCCAGCCTGCCGGCCGAGTCGGGCGTGCAGGTCAGCCGCAGCACCGCCACCCAGCCCGGCGTGTCCGCCGAGCGCGAGATGATCGAACAGCGCTCGGCCACCTACAGCTATGTGGCCAATCTGCGCGTGCTGGAAACCCAGATCAAGACCACCGGCGCGCTGCTGGACATTCAGGCCTGAGGGCCGCCGGCCGAGCGGCCGGCTTACGTTTCAGCGCTTGATCGCGCTCACCACCGTCTTGCCGTCCTGCACCTGCACCTGAACCTGCAGCTTGTCGCCGGGCTTGAGCGAGGCCAGCAGCTCGGGCGAGGCGGCGCCGTCCTTGAGGCCGAACACCATGGTCATGCCCGGCATGTCGAGATGCTTGATCTCGGCATGCTTGAGCGTCAGCTTGCGGCCAGCCAGGTCCACACGGCGGATCTCGGCGGCCACCCATTCTTCGGCAGCCGCC
>JACDQM010000002.1 GCA_015657635.1 Roseateles sp. | reverse complement strand
CGGCCGGATAGTTGACGCCCAGCTTCATCGCCAGATCAGCGCCCTGCTCGTCGCAGACGCCCTGCCAGACCGCGTCGGCGCCTTCGTTGACCAGCATGGCCACGGTGCGTGCCACGGCAAGACCTGGCACATCGCGCAGCAGCAGCAACTCCCAGCCCAAGGCATGCCAGAGCTGGGCCAGCAGCTGGCGCGCAACCTCGCCGGCCTGCGGCGCGAAGGCCACAGCCAGGCCATCGGCACGATCAGGCTGCAGCGGCCAGTCCATCACCGCCAGCTGCGGGTGGCCGCGCTCATGCGCCAGCTGCGCGGCACAGCGGCCACTCGTGAGGTGCACCTGCAAGTCACCGATCTGCAGGCCGCTCCAGTCGGCTGATTCGCCGCGGGTGATGTTCAGGCCCTTCTGCATCATCCAGTCGGCCAGACGCTCGACCAGCGCACCACGCCCGCAGACGCTGATCGCCGGCAGTTCGCCATCAAAGGCCGGCACTGGCGCGGCTGCGGCCGGCGTGCCCACATAGAAGCCCTTGCCCACCTTGCGGCCCAGGCGGCCGCCATCGACCAGCGCCTTCTGCACCAGCGAAGGCACAAACCGCTTGTCGCCGAAGTTGGCATCGAAGACCGACTGCGTCACCAGGTAGTTGGTGTCGTGGCCGATCAGGTCCATCAGCTCGCAGGGGCCCATGCGGAAACCCGCGCCGCGCAGCGCGCGATCCAGCACGGCGGGCTCGGCGCCTTGCTCCTGCACCACGGCCAGCGTCTCGGCGTAATAGGGCCGCGCGATGCGGTTGACGATGAAACCCGGCGTGCTCTTGGCATGCACCGGCGTCTTGCCCCAGCGCCTGGACAGCGCGTGGATCGCGTCGGCCACCGAGGCCTCGGTCTCGGCGCCCCACACCACCTCCACCAGCTTCATCAGCGGCACCGGGTTGAAGAAGTGCATGCCCACCAGGCGCTGCGGGTTCGTCATGCCATTGGCCAGCGCGGTGATGCTGATCGACGAGGTGTTGGAGGCGATGATCGCGTCCGCCGGCAGCAGCGCATCCAGCTCGCGCAGCAGGGCCTGCTTGGGCTCCAGCTTCTCGACGATCACCTCGATCACCAGCGCCACGTCCGCCAGTTCAGCCGTGGCTGCGGCCGGGCTGATGCGGGCCATCACCGCATCGCGCTCGGCGGCTTCCATGCGGCCCTTGGCCACCAGGCCGTCCAGTGCCTTGGCGATCGAGGCGATCGCCGCTGCGGCGGCGCCTTCGCGCACGTCCAGCAGCTTCACCGCATGGCCAGCCTGCGCGGCCACCTGGGCAATGCCTGCCCCCATCACACCGGCGCCGATCACACCCACCGTTGCCTGTGCCGCCTCGCCGGCCACGCGCCATTGCTTCGTCATTGCGTTCTCGCTCATGTCTTCGGTCTCGATCAATCCTTGTGGGGCACCCAAGCGGCGGGGCGCTTGGCCAGAAATGCCGCAAAGCCCTCGCGCGCCTCATCGCCCATGCGCACACGCGAGATGGTCTGCGCGGTCAGCTCGCGCACGCCGCTGCTGATGGGGCCGACCTCCAGCTGCTCGAACAGCTTCTTGATCTCGGCCTGCGCCTGCGGGCCGTTCATCAGCAACTCGGCGATCCAGCGCTCGACGGCAGCGTCCAGTGCATCCAGTGCCACCACCTCATGCACCAGGCCCATGGCCAGCGCCTCGGCAGCGGGGATGCGGCTGGCGGTGAGCGCCAGGCGGCGCGCCTGGCGCGGGCCGACGGCATTGATCACATAGGGGCCGATCACCGCCGGCAGGATGCCGAAACGCGCCTCGCTGACGGCGAACTTGGCCTCATCCGACGCAATGGCGATATCGCAGGCCGCCGTCAGCCCGATGCCGCCGCCCAGCGCCACACCCTGCACGCGGGCGATGGTCGGCTTGGGGCAGACAGCAATGCGGTGCAGCATGGCGGCGAAGCCCCGCGCGTCTTCCAGATTCCATTCATGCGTGGCCTCGGAGGCGCGCTTCATCCACTGAATGTCGGCGCCGGCGCTGAAGGCCTTGCCCGCGCCACACAGCACGATCACGCGCACGACGGGGTCATTGGCAAGCCGGTCGAAGGCCTCGCCCAGCTCGGCAATCATGGTCTCGTTGAAGGCGTTGAACACCTCGGGGCGGTTCATCTGCACGCGGGCCACGCCGCGGGCGTCGATGGCGATCTCTAGGGTTTGCACAGCTCAGCACTCCATCCTGCTAGATGCCCGGAGTATCGCAGTGCAACATCGGCCTTCGTTCGGGTAGCGGCCGGCACAATGCCAGGATGCAAGCTCCCGTCTTCATGCAAGCCACTCAGATCGACGGCGTCGATCTGCAGATCGAATCTCAATGGCTCAACGCCGAGCTCGGCAGCGAGCGCCCGCTGATCGTCTTCCTGCACGAAGGCCTGGGCTCGCTGTCGCAGTGGCGCGATTTCCCGCAGCGCCTGTGCGATGCAACGCAGTGCCGCGGCCTGGTGTTTTCGCGCCCAGGCTACGGGCGCAGCACGCCGCGCACCGAGCCCTGGCCGCAAGACTATCTGCAGCGCCAGACCCGCGCGCTGCTGCCGGCCTACTTCGATGCGATGGGCCTGGCGGACGAGCGCCTGTTCCTGTTCGGCCACAGCGATGGCGCCAGCCTGGCGCTGCTGTTTGCCGCGGCCTATCCCGAGCGCGTGCGCGGCCTGGTGGCGATGGCGCCGCATCTGTTCGTCGAGGACATCACGCTGGCCGGGCTGCGCGAAGCCAAGCGCGCCTATGAGGCCGAGCCCAGCAGCCTGAAGGCCGCCCTGGCCCGCCACCATGCCGATGTGGATTCGGCTTTCTATGGCTGGAACGATGCCTGGCTGCGGCCGGGCTTCGAGCAGTGGAATATCGAGGCCGATCTCGCCACGCTGGCCTGCCCGGTGCTGGCGCTGCAAGGCGTCGGCGACGAATACGGCACGCTGGCGCAGATCGAGGCCGTGGGGCGCATCCACGCGGCAGCACGCGTGGTGGCGCTGCAAGAATGCGGCCATGCGCCGCAGCGCGACCAGCCCGAGGCCGTGATCGCGCACACCTTGCAATTGCTGGAGAGCTGCCTGTGAGCCCTGTTGTCATCCCCATCAAGCCCGAGACCGCACGGCGCCCGGCGCGCGGCGGCGGCCTGCGCGGCCGCCAGGCCAGCGCCGCGGCAGTGGCAGCGGTGGAGGCCCTGCTGGCCGGCCTGCCGCGCGAGCGCAGCCTGCTGATCGAGTATCTGCACCGGATCCAGGACAGCCAGGGCCACCTGAGCGTGGACATGCTGGCCGCACTGGCGCAGACGCTGAACCTGTCGCAGGCCGAGGTGCATGAGGTGGCGAGCTTCTATCACCACTTCGACATCGTGCGCGAAGGCGAAGCCGTGCCGGCGCCGCTGACGCTGCGCATCTGCAATTCCTTCTCCTGCTCGATGGCTGGCAGTGCCGGCTTGAGCGAGACCATGCGCCAGTTGCTGGGCGAGCAGCGCGAGCTGCGCGTCGTCGAGGTGCCCTGCATGGGCCGCTGCGAAGGCGCGCCGGTGGCGATGCTGGGCCAGCGCCCGCTGCCGCATGCCACACCCGAGTCGCTGCAGGCGCTGATCGCTGCCGGCGACACGCGCGAGCCGCTGCCGGCCGTGCAGTCACTGGACGATTACCTGGCCGAAGGCGGCTGGCGCGTGCTGGACGAATTGATCGCCGGCCAGCGCAGCGCCGAGGCCGCAATCAAGGCGCTCAGCGATGCCGGCCTGCGCGGCCTGGGCGGCGCGGGCTTTCCGCTCGGCCGCAAATGGGAGATCGTGCGCAGCCACGCCGCGCCACGCCTGCTGGCGGTCAACATCGACGAGGGCGAGCCTGGCACCTTCAAGGACCGCTACTACCTGGAACGGCGGCCGCATCAGTTCCTCGAAGGCATGCTGATCGCCGCGCATTGCGTGGGCATCAGCGCCATCTACATCTATGTGCGCGACGAGTACCACGCGCTGCGCCAGGTGCTGGCTGATGGGGTGTCCGAGCTGCAGCAGCGCCGGCAAGACCTGCCCCCCATCCATCTGCGCCGCGGTGCCGGCGCCTATGTGTGCGGCGAGGAGTCGGCCATGATCGAGTCGCTGGAGGGCAAGCGCGGCTGGCCGCGCCAGCGCCCGCCCTATCTGGCCGAGGTCGGCCTGTTCGGCCGGCCCACGCTGGAGCACAACATGGAGTCGCTCTACTGGGTGCCGGAGATCCTGGCCAAGGGCGTGGACGCTTTCGAGGCCCAAGGCCGGCGCGGCCGCAAGGGCTTGCGCAGCTTCTCGGTCTCAGGCCGGGTGGCACGGCCGGGCGTCTATGTGGCGCCAGCCGGCATCACGCTGCGCGAGCTGCTGGACGAGTATGCCGGCGGCATGGCGCCGGGCCATGAACTCTATGGATACTTCCCCGGCGGTGCCTCGGGCGGCATGCTGCCGGCCCGTCTGGCCGATGTGCCGCTGGACTTCGACACCTTGCAGCCGCACGGCGGCTTCATCGGCTCGGCGGCCATCATCGTGTTCTCTACCGCAGACAGCGCGCGCGATCTGGCGCTCAAGGCGATGGAGTTCTTCGCGCACGAGAGCTGCGGCCAATGCGTGCCCTGCCGCGAAGGCACGCACCAAGCCGTGCAGCTGATGCGCGCGCCGCGCTGGGACCGCGCGCTGCTGCAAGAGCTGGGCGAGGTGATGGCCGATGCCTCGATCTGCGGCCTGGGCCAGGCCGCGCCCAATCCGATGCGCTGCGCGCTGCAGTATTTCCCGCAGGAGTTCGGCGATGAGTGACTCCAAGCCCATCCATTTCAACCTGGACGGCCGTCCGCTCGTCGCCCAGCCGGGCCAGACGATCTGGCAGGCCGCGCGTGACGCCAAGATCGCGATCCCGCATCTGTGCCACAGCGACGGCCTGACGCCGGCTGGCAACTGCCGCGCCTGCGTGGTCGAGATTGCCGGCGAACGCGCGCTGGCCGCATCGTGCTGCCGCGCGCCGCGCGAAGGCATGGCGGTGACGCAGAACAACGAGCGCGTGCAGCGCAGCCAGCGCCTGGTGCTGGAGCTGCTGGCGGCCAAGGCGCCCGAGGTGGCGCACACGCGCAACTCCGAGCTGACGCAGTGGTGCGAGGCCAAGGGCATCCAGCAGCCGCGCTTTGCCCGCCCGGCGCACACGCCAGCGCCGGACGTCAGCCACCCCGCCTTCAGCGTGCAGCTGGACGCCTGCATCCAGTGCATGCGCTGTGTGCGCGCCTGCCGCGACGAACAGGTCAACGATGTGCTGGGCATCGCCGGCTGGGGCGAGCACACGCGCATCGCCTTCGATGCCGACGAGACCCTGGTCCAGAGCAGCTGCGTGGCCTGCGGCGAATGCGTGCAGGCCTGCCCGACCGGCGCACTGACTACTGCCAAGGGCGTGGCGCTGATCGAGGAAGACGAGACGGTGGACTCGGTCTGCCCCTACTGCGGCGTCGGCTGCCAGGTGGCCTACCGCGTCAGCGAGGGCCGCGTCATCGAGGCGCTAGGTCGCGACGGCCCGGCCAACCATGGCCGCCTGTGTGTGAAGGGCCGCTACGGCTGGGACTATGTGACAAGCCCCGAGCGCCTGACGGTGCCGCTGATGCGCCGCGAGGGCGTGGCCAAGGACCCGGCGCAGATCAACGCGGTGCGGCGCGGCGAGCTGCCGCTCTCAGCGCTGTTCTGCGAGGCCAGCTGGGACGAGGCGCTGGACTTTGCCGCCGCGGGCCTGAAGCGCCTGCGCGACAGCCATCCTCAAGGCGCAGCCAGCCCGCTGGCCGGCTTCGGCTCGGCCAAGGGCAGCAATGAAGAGGCCTATCTGTTCCAGAAACTGGTGCGCCAGGGCTTCGGCACGCACAACGTCGACCACTGCACGCGGCTGTGCCATGCCAGTTCGGTGGCGGCGCTGCTGGAAGGCATAGGCTCGGGCTCGGTCAGCAACCCGGTGGCCGATGTGGCGCACTCGGACTTCGTGCTGCTGATCGGCGCCAACCCCAGCTCCAACCATCCGGTGGCGGCCAGCTTCATCAAGAACGCGGTGAAACGCCATCACGCCAGGCTAGTGGTGGCCGATCCGCGCCGCCAGCCGCTGGTCCATCACGCCTGGCGGCATCTGGCCTTCCGGCCTGACAGCGATGTGGCCATGCTCAATGCAATGCTGCATGTGATCATCGAAGAGGGGCTGACGGACCCGGACTTCATCGCCGCACGGGTGAAAGGCTTCGACGCGGTGAAGGCCGCAGTGGCCGACTGCACGCCCGAGCGCATGAGCGAGATCTGCGGCATCGCGCCCGACACGCTGCGCGAAGTGGCGCGCGCCTATGCCACCGCGCGCGCCGCGATGATCTTCTGGGGCATGGGCATCAGCCAACATGTGCACGGCACCGACAACGTGCGCTGCCTGATTGCGCTGGCGATGATCACCGGACAGATCGGCCGGCCCGGCACAGGCCTGCATCCCTTGCGCGGGCAGAACAATGTGCAGGGCGCGTCCGACGCCGGCCTGATCCCGATGATGCTGCCCAACTACCAGCGCGTGGTGCGCGACGAAGTGCGCGCGCATTTCTCGCAGCTCTGGGGCGCGGGCTTCGACGCCGCCGGCGAGCAGCCGGGGCTGACCGTGGTGGAGATCGTGCATGCTGCCTACGAGGGCCGCATCAAGGGCATGTATATCGAGGGGGAGAACCCGGCGATGTCGGACCCCGATCTGGACCATGCGCGTGCCGGCCTGGCGCGGCTGGAGCATCTGGTGGTACAGGACATCTTCGCCACCGAGACGGCGATCCTGGCCGATGTGATCCTGCCCGCCTCCTCGCATCTGGAGAAATGGGGCAGCTACACCAACACCGACCGCCTGATCCAGCCCGGCCGGCCGGCGATGCGACCGCCGGGCCAGGCGCGCCAGGACCTGTGGACGCTGGAGCAGATCGCCCGCCGTATCGGCCTGGACTGGCACTACTGGCACGACGAGGACGGCGATGGCCATGCCGCCGCTGAGGCGCCGGTGGCGCGTGTCTACGAGGAGATGCGCCAGGTGATGGCGCCACTGGCCGGTGTGCCCTGGGCGCGGCTGCTGCGCGAAGGCGCGGTGGAGACGCCCGCCGCGCGCGAGGACGAGCCCGGCGATGCGGTGCTGTTCATGCAGCACTTCCCCACGCCCGACGGCCTTGCACAGCTGATGCCCACGCGCTTCATGCCCGGCCCAGAGCAGCCCGACGCCGACTACCCGCTGGTGCTGGCCACCGGCCGCGTGCTGGAACACTGGCATGGCGGTGCGATGACGCGGCGCGCCAGCGTGCTGGAAGCGCTGTCGCCACAGCCGCTGATCAGCCTGCATCCCGAGGACGCCGCCAGGCTGCGCCTGCACGAGGGTCAGGTCGTGACGATGAGCTCACGCCACGGCGGCGTGCAGGCGCAGTTGCAGATCAGCCCCGAGGTGCAACCAGGCCAGGTCTTTTTGCCCTTCTGTTACTGGGAAGCGGCGGCCAACACGCTGACCGGCAGCGCGCTGGACCCCAGCGGCAAGATCCCCGGCTTCAAGGTCACGGCGGTGCGGCTCAGCGCCTGACGAAACCCTGCTGACAATGCGGGTAAATCCTTGTCTGCTTGTCAGCAAGCTGTCGCGTTGTGCTTCTGATAATGGGCCATCGGGTGCGCTTGCGCACCGCTGGCCCCGTGCCGAAGACAGGAGAGCGCGCGCATGCATGCCGTGACCAAGCTGGAGTTGCTGCCCTCAGCAGGAATTGAACTCCCGCCGCAAGAGACCGAGGCCTGCCTGGCCGCGCTGGCTGCCCTGGGGCTGGACCGCTTTGTGCGCGCCCACGCTGCCACTGGCATGGTGTCGCTCACGGAGCAGGCTGCCAGCAGCCTGGCGGGCGAATACGACACCACCTCGCTGTGCCGCAGCCTGGAACTCGACACCCATGGCAGCCAAGCCGATCTGCAGCGCGAGATCTGGCTGGCCCTGCTGGCGGCGCCACGCACGCTGCCCTTCCCCAGCCTGGCCGAGCTTCAAGCAGCGGTGCGCATGCGCGCCAATATCGTGCGGGCAGCGCGCAAGACTGCGCTGGCCTTTCACACCAAGGAAGCCGAGCGGCCCGAGGGCCTGTGGACCTATGCGCGCGAGACCGGCTTCACCGTGCTGCCGGGCGTCAGCCTGATCGAGGCGCTGGAGCGTGCCACCCAGCCCGAGCGCAGCGGCCGGCTATACGACTTCTCCTGCTACCGCGCCACCGAATATGTGATCCTGCTGGCCATGGCCCAGGAGGCGCGCCAGCACCATCCCGAGTTGTACGACCGCATGCAGCGCCAGAGTGAGCTGCGCGCGGTGATGTCGGGCGAGTTCCACGACGTCTTCCTGCGCGAGCTCGGCGATACCGACGATCCGCTGCCGCCGGCCTATTACGTGCCGGGCGACCGGGTCTGGTTCCGCAACCCTGATTCGGCCTCGTCGGATGTCACCGGCTTCGAGGGCTCCTGGGTCTTTTATCTGGGCGACGGGCTGTTCTCCAACTTCTGGAAGCGCGACCAGCCCTTCACCCTGCAGAGCAAGTGCCTGGAGATCTACCACTGGCGCCACGGCCTGTTCCACGATGCCGCGGGCGAGCCGCAGCTCAACGAGGACATCGTGGCCGAGCGGGTGGCGCAGACGCTGCAGGACCCGGCCGAAACCGCACGCATTGTCGAACGCATGATGCGGCTGCGCGACCCCAAGGGCGTGTATCAGTGGGGCGGCTGCATCGACCGCACACGCGAGAGCCCGCGCTGGGTCTGCCCGGGCAGCAGCGATGTGCTGCTGCCTGACGCCTGATTCAGCGACACCACGCAGAACCGAAAGCCCTGGCCCATGATCCTCGAAGTCGCAGAAATCACCATCCCGGTTGGCCAGAACGCCGCTTTTGAAGAGGCGATCCATCGTGGCGTTCGCACCGTGATCTCGAATGCGCAGGGCTTTCTGCGCTACCAGGTGCAGCGCGGCATCGAGTCACCCGAGCGCTATCTGCTGCTGATCGAGTGGGCCACGCTGGAAGACCACACCGTGCACTTTCGCGGCGGGCCGCTGTTTGCGCAGTGGCGCGCCATCGTCGGCCCCTTCTTCGCCAGCCCGCCACGGGTCGAGCATTTCGCGCTGAGCTGAGCGACTGGGGCGCCAGCCATGAAAAAGGGCGCCAGCGGCGCCCTTTCCCTTTGCTGCAAAGCAGACCGCGAAGATTGATTACTTCTTGGCCTTCTTGGCGGCGGGCTTGGCTGCAGCCTTGGCCGGCTTGGCCTCAGCCTTAGCAGCCTTGCGGGCGGCAGCCTTGGGGTCGACAGCAGCCTTGAAGCCGGCGCCGGGGGTGAACTTCGGCAGCTTGGCTGCAGCGATCTTGATCTTCTCGCCGGTGCTGGGGTTCACGCCGGTGCGGGCAGCGCGAGCGTGCTGCTTGAAGGAGCCGAAGCCGGGGATCGACACCGTGCCGCCCTTCTTGACGGTGGTCACGACCGCGTCCAGCAGGGTCTCGACAATGCGGCCGGCCTCGGCCTTGCTCAGCTCGTGCTTGCCAGCCAGGTGCTCAATCAGTTCGGTCTTGTTCATTCCTAGTTCTCTGTTCAATTGAAGCCCGACGATCACGGGCAGGCGCGATTTTGCCTTGATCTGGGCACGATGCCGATGGACACGAGGGAAAATGCTGACAAGCTTGGCGCCGCGCCCCACTGGCGCGCCGATGCCGAGGCCCGGCTTGCATGCGACACTGCGGCGGTAGCTTGCATTTGCAGCCGCAGCGAAGCCCGGAGTCGTCCCGCCGTGAGTTACCGCCCCCTGCTCAGCCAGTTCGAGTCATCAGAGCAGTTGCTGACCCAGCTGCCGCAGCAGGTCTGGCTGCTCGACGAGCAGCTGAGGCCCCTGTATGTGGCTGCCGAGATGCTGGCCGCGTGTGGTCTTTCGATGGACCAGCTGGCTCAGCTGGGCTGGCAAGCGGCGCTGCACCCCGAGGACGTAACGCTGCTGATGCAGGCCCTCAGTCAGCCGACTGAAGAGCTGAGCCTGGACTACCGCTGGCGCCAGGCCGACGGCAGCTACCGCTGGGTGCTGGCGAGGGCACGACGCGTGACGGGCGCGCGGCCGGCCTGGCTGGGCACGCACACCGACATCGATCTGCGCAAGAACAGCGAATTGGCACTGCGGGACAGCGATTCGCTGTGGAAGCTGGCGCTGGAGAGCAGCGGCGACGGCGTTTGGGACTGGTATGTGCAGGCCGGCATCGAGCTGTATTCGCGGCGCTGTCTGCAGATCTACGGCTACGACGAAGGCGATGTGCAACCCACGCCCGAGGAGTTCGACGCCCGCACCCATCCCGACGACGTGGCCCAGATGCAGCGTGACCGGGACGACCATTTCAGCGGGCGCACCGCCAGCTATCGCAACGAGCACCGCATCCTGTGCAAGGACGGCAGCTGGAAATGGGTGCTGAGCCGCGGCATGGTGATCAGCCGTGATGACGAGGGCCGCCCCTTGCGCATGGTGGGCACGCACACCGACATCACCGCCCGGCGCACGCACGAGGCCCTGGTCTGGCACCAGTCCCGCCACGACGCGCTGACCGGCCTGCCCAACCGCACCCTGCTTCGCGAGCGGCTGGAGGCCGAACTGCGCGAACGCAGCGCGCAGCCGCAAGCCAAGCCCATGGCCGTGCTGTTCGTCGATCTGGATCACTTCAAGGAGGTGAACGACACCTTGGGCCATGACGCCGGCGATGCCCTGCTGCTGCAAGCGGCCGAGCGGATCAAGGCCTGCCTTGGCCCCAAGGATGCCGTCGGCCGCATGGGCGGCGATGAATTCACCGTGCTGCTGGGCGAGGTTCGCAGCCGCGCCGAAGCCGAGCAGATGGCGCAGCAGCTGATCGACAGTCTGGCGCGCGCCTTCACGCTTGGGCATGAACGCGTGTTCGTTTCCGCCAGCGTCGGCATCAGCCTGTTTCCGGAGCATGGCCAGCAGATCGAGACCCTGTTCAAGCATGCGGACCAGGCGCTGTACGTCTCCAAGGGCGCCGGCCGCAACCGCTACAGCCATTTCACACCGGAGCTGCAGCAGGCGGCGCAGATGCGCATGCGGCTGGCCACCGATCTGCGCAGCGCGCTGCCGGAGGGCCAGTTGTCCCTGCATTACCAGCCGATCGTGCGCCTCTCGGATGGCAGCGTCAGCATGGCCGAAGCGCTGCTGCGCTGGCAGCACCCCAGCCTGGGCGACATCAGTCCCGCCGTTTTCATCCCCATCGCCGAGAGCACCGGGCAGATCCTGCAGATCGGCGCCTGGGTGTTCAACACCGCGCAGGCGCAAGCCGAGGCTTGGCGCCGCTCACTCCGACCCGACTTCCAGATCAGCGTGAACACCTCGCCGCTGGAGTTCCGTGCGCCGGATCGCGGCGCGCGCAATGGCCTCGCCAGCAGCAGCGGCGCCCTGAAATGGCTCGATGCCTGCCTGCAGGTGGATGCGGTGAGCCTGGAGATCACCGAAGGCCTGCTGCTCGACAACGAGCCCGTCGTGGCGCAGCAGCTCAGCAGCCTGCGCACGGCTGGCATCCAGATCTCGCTGGACGACTTCGGCACCGGCTACTCCTCGCTGGCCTATCTGCAGCAGCACAGCATCGACGTCATCAAGATCGACAAGAGCTTTGTGAACGGCATCGGCCCGGGATCGACCGGCCTGGCGCTGTGCAAGGCCATCATCGCCATGGCCCACGAAATGGGCTTGCGGGTGGTGGCCGAGGGGGTGGAGACCGAGCTGCAGGCCTCGCTGCTGCTGAAGGCGGGCTGCGACTATGGCCAAGGCTACTGGTTCTCCAGAGCCCTGCCAGCTGAGGCCTTCGCGCAGTGGCTCAGCCAAGGTGCGGCAGCGAAAAGCAAACACTGAACTCGAACGCTGAGCCCCGCGGCTGAGGTCCAGAAAACGCAAAAGGCCAGCACTTGCGTGCTGGCCTTTCTTGTTTGGTGCCCAGGAGAGGACTCGAACCTCCACGGAGTTACCCGCTAGTACCTGAAACTAGTGCGTCTACCAATTCCGCCACCTGGGCTTTCAGGCTCCGCCTTGCAGCGAAGAGGCCGAACTATAACATCAAAATTTCAAGCTGGACCGAAGTTCGTGAGACCAAGTGAAGACTGCGGGTTCAGCACCGCCTGAATCGCACCCGCCAGCCGCAGCGCGGCGGGGTCACTGCGCTCACGGTAATGCTGCAGCAGCGAGGGGCCGACGCCGTGCTCCGCGCTGAAACTGCCGCCGAACGCCGCAACGATGGCGTAGACGCCGGCGCGCAGACGCTCCAATTCATCACTAGGCAAGGCCGCTTCGGATTTGGGCCAGACCAGGTTGAAATGCAGCCCGCCATCGCCCAGGTGGCCGAAGTCCGCCACGCGCGCCGCCGGAAAGGCCTGCGCCAGCCAGGCCGCAGCCTCAGCGCGAAAGCGCATGAAGTGGCGGCGCGGCAGCGAGATGTCGAAGCCGATCACCTTGCCCTGCTCACGCAGTCCTTCGCTGACGCTGTGGCGCAAGGCCCAGATCGTCTCGTCGGCGCCGAGCACGGCGTCCACCACGTTGCCGGCCTCGAACTCGCTCTCCAGCCATTGCTGCAGCAAGGCATTGAGATCCAGCGCCGCCGCAGGCAGCTCGCTGGACAACTCGATCAGCAGCGCGTACTCAGGCAATTGCCCATCGAACAGACGTCCCGGATCACCGCACACATGCAGCGCCGCCTGCAGGGCCGGCCTCGACAGTCCCTCGAAGGCGCTGATCAGCCCGCAGAACTCGGCCGCCATCGCGCGCTGATACAGCGGCATCACCGCCTCCAGGCTCGCCGGCGCAACCAGCACGGCGGCCTGCTGGCGCGGCAGCGGATGCAGTTTCAGGGTGGCCTCGCAGACCAGCGCCAGCGAGCCCGAGCTGCCGATCATCAGGTGCTGCAGCGCCAGCCCGGCGTTGTCCTTCTGCAGGCCGCGCCCGAGTTGCAGCAACTGTCCGGCCGGCTCAGCCAGGGCCACCTGCAGGGCCAGGGTGTTGGCGCGCACATCGCCATAACGCAGCATGCGGGTGCCGCCGGTGTTGTGGGCCAGCATGCCGCCAATGCTGGGATCAGCGCTCAGGTCGATCGGGAACCACAGGCCATGCGGCGCCAGGCGCTCGTTGATCTCGGACAGCTTGAAGCCCGCCGAGACGCGCAGCGTTCGGTCCAGCAGATCGAGCTCGAAGCATTCGCGCATGCGTTCTGTCGACAGCAGCACCTGGCGCGCAGCATCGCTGGGCGTGCCGGCCAGCACCAGGCCGGTGTGGGCGCCCTGCGGCACCAGGATCAGATCAGACGCTGCACACAAAGCCAGCAGCGCTGCGGCCTCCCCTGAAGTGGCCGGCCGCACCAGGGCGGCTGCCTGGCCGCTGCCGTAGCGGGCGGCTTCAAGATAGCGCGGTTCGACCTGCGCGCCCGGCACGACATGGGCGGCGCCGCAGATCGCCGCCGCGGCGTCGAGAAAGCGCTGCGGCATCAGCAGGCCGCCGCGGTCATCTTGAAGATGCCGGTGGCATTGCCGGCATCGAAGCGCAGGTCCAGGCCCTCGCCATCGCGCTCGCGCTGGATGAACTCGTGGAAGGAGCCCGGTACCGTGCGTGTCACGACCTGACCCTCATGCAGGAACTGGCGCTGCACCGGCGCAGCCTTGAAGGCCGTCTGGCGCACACGACCGGAGGCCGAGGTCTCGATGCTGTCCTTGATCGGGCGCTCCAGCGCCTTCTGCAGCGCAGCCACGGCCTCGATGTCCGCCACGCGGTCGGTCGCATGGTTGAAGGCATTGCCCTCGGTGGCGATCCAGGCCATCTCGGCTGATTCGGCCAGCAGGGTCTCGTAGTCCGTTTGCGTGAACAGCGGATGCTGGCGCGCAAAGCAGGCGATCAGCGCCGGCAGCAGGGCCAGCGCATCGTCCCAAGGCAGTGCCGCATCGCGCGCGAGGCGCTCCAGCCGGGCCACATCAGCGGGACCGAGCGGATCGCGCGAAGCGCCCAGCACGCGGCTGACGGCCGCCTGGAAGGCCGGCGAGAACTGCTCGGGATGCAGCTCGGAGACAAAGAACTGGGCGATGTCTTCGGGGAAGTCGACATGCCGCCAGCTGCGGCCCGTCATCTTCAGGCGCGGCAGCGGGTAGGTGTCGGCATGCGCAAAACCCAGCGGTCGCAGCACGCGCGTGATGGCGGCCTCGCCGGGCGGCAGTGCGCCACTGGGCCAAGCCACGGTGCGCAGCGCGCCATGGTCGAACACGATGCGCTCGCCGCCACGCTGGCAATCGGCCGCATAGGCCGCACCGGCCGGCACGCGCGACAGCACATCGCGGAACAAGGCCAGGTTCAACGCCTGCGCCAGCTCGGCACGACTGACGCTGGCCGCCACCGGCTTCAGCAAGGCGGGCGTGATGTGCACCTGGGCAAAGATCTGCTGCGCCGCCGCGTCGCCAAGCGTGGCGACCAGCAGCCGGGAGAGGCCTGTTTCAGTCATGGCAGGGGGAACTGAGAGTGGTTGGACTTTGGAAAGACAAAAAGCCAACGGGCCCGCAAGGGCCCGTTGGCTGGGGTGACACTCAGACGTCGAACTTGACGCCCTGTGCCAGCGGCAGCTCGCGCGAGTAGTTCACCGTGTTGGTGGTGCGGCGCATATAGGCCTTCCAGGCATCGGAGCCGGATTCGCGGCCACCGCCGGTTTCCTTTTCGCCACCGAAGGCGCCGCCGATCTCGGCGCCCGAGGTGCCGATATTGACGTTGGCGATGCCGCAATCCGAGCCGGACGCTGACATGAACAGTTCGGCCTCGCGGATGTCGTTGGTGAAGATCGCCGAGGACAGGCCTTGCGGCACCTCGTTCTGCAGCGCAATGGCTTCATCCAGCGTCTTGTACTTCAGCGTGTACAGGATGGGCGCGAAGGTCTCGTGCTTGACGATCTCGGTCTGCGCCGGCATGCGCACCAGAGCCGGCACCGCATACCAGGCGTTCGGATACTGCTCCGCCAGCGCGCGGCCGCCGCCGCTGACCTCGCCGCCCTGCACGCGTGCCGCTGCCAGCGCCGCCTGCATCGCATCGAAAGCCTGCTGGTCGATCAGCGGGCCGATCAGGTGGCCGGGCTCGATGGGGCTGCCGATCTTGAGCTGGGCACGGGCGCGATCCAGGCGAGCGGCGAGCTCGTCATGGATGCTCTCGTGCGCAATCACGCGGCGCGTGGTGGTGCAGCGCTGGCCCGCCGTGCCGTAGGCGCCGAACAGGATGCCGCGCACCGCCAGGTCCAGGTCGGCACTGGGGGTGACGATGATGGCATTGTTGCCACCCAGTTCCAGCAGGCAGCGACCGAAACGTGCCGCCACGCGCGGGCCGACTGCGCGGCCCATCCGGGTGGAGCCGGTGGCCGAAACCAGGGCCACCTTGGCGTGATCGACCATCGCCTCGCCGACCGCGGCGCCGCCATTGAGGGTCTGTGACAGATGCTCGGGCGCGGCATGGCCGGCGGCGGTGTAGCGCGCCAGCGCCTTGTCAAACAGGGCCTGTGTGGCCAGCGCCGTCAGCGGGGTCTTCTCGCTGGGCTTCCACAGGCAGGTATCGCCGCAGACCAGGGCCAGCGCCGAGTTCCAGGCCCACACAGCGACGGGGAAGTTGAAGGCCGAGATGATGCCCACCACGCCAAGCGGCAGGTACTGCTCCATCATGCGATGGCCGGGGCGCTCGCTGGCGATGGTCAGGCCGTGCAGCTGGCGCGACAGGCCGACAGCAAAGTCGCAGATGTCGATCATCTCCTGCACCTCGCCCTCGCCTTCGCTGCTGACCTTGCCGGCCTCCAGCGAGACCAGGCGGGCCAGCTCGGCCTTGTGGGCACGCAGCTCTTCGCCGAACAGGCGCACCAGCTCGCCGCGCTTGGGAGCGGGCACATTGCGCCATTGCAGGAAGGCGGCATGGGCGCGCTCAACCGCGGCACGCATCTCGTCGGCCGTGGCGGCGTGGACCGCACCCAGCGACGCGCCATCGATCGGCGAGCGCACCGGCAGGGAACCACCGGTGAAGGCGGCGCTGGGAACGCCCAGGGCGTTCAGGAGTTCAGAAACATTCATGGTCGAGTGCTTGTTGGGCTCTGTGAGATTGTTCGTTCAACCGATGCTTTCCACCTGGCGCGACTGCTGATAAGCCCGGCCGAAGCGGTTGGCCAGGAAGTCCGGCAGCTCGACCTGCTCCTGGCGGATGAAGCCGCTTTGCGGCAGCTTGCCTTCACGGAACAGATCGACGGCGGCGCAGATGCCGGCCGCGGTGGTGATCTGAATCGCCGACAGCGGCTCGGCCGCATCGCGCTCGGCAAAGATCTTGCGCGCGAACACTTCCTGCAGCAGTGCGCCGTTCTTCATGCCGGAGACCGTCACGAAGACCAGCACCACATCCTGCATTGTCGCCGGCATGCTCTTGCGCATGATGCTCTTCAGCGCTTCCTGGTCGTTCTTGAGTTGCAGATCGCCCAGCAGGAACATCATCAGATCGCGATGGCCGGGGTAGCGCACGGTCTTGTAGTCGAGGTTCTTCACCCGGCCTTCCAAGGTCTCGCACAGCGTGCCCAGGCCGCCCGAGGTGTTGAAAGCCTCGTACTCGGTGCCGTCCAGCGAGAAATGCTCCAGTCCTTCCAGCGGCAGCGCGTTGATGGTCTGGCCGTCGTGGATGGCCTCGCAGGGGTGGCAGTACTCGTTGATGAGGCCGTCCACGCTCCAGGTCAGGTTGTACTTCAGCGCATTGGTCGGGAAGGCGGGCAGCGCGCCGACGCGCATCTTCACGTCCTGCAGGCTGTCAAAGCCCTTGGCCAGGTGGTGTGCCACGATGCCGATGAAGCCGGGCGCCAGGCCGCATTGCGGCATGAAGGCGGTCTTGGCACCTTCGGCCATCTGCATGATGGCCTTGGTGGCGGCCACGTCCTCGGTCAGGTCGAAATAGTGGCAGCCGGTCTCCAGCGCCATCTGCGCCGCGGTGATGGCCAGGTGGTAGGGCAAGGCGTTGACCACGGCGTCGTTGCCACGCAGCGCGGCGGCCAGCGCGGATTTGCTCTCGGTGTCCACCTGCTGGGTGGCGATGCCTTCGGCAGCCAGCTTGGCCAGCGAGCCGGCGCTCTTGTCCAGCACGGTCACGCGGTAGTCGCCGCTGCCGTGCAGCAGGCGGGCAATGGTCTGGCCGATATGGCCGGCGCCCAGCAGGGCGATCTTCATTTGCTTTGAGTTGGTCATCGGGGGTCTCCGCGCAAGTCAGCTGTTGATGCGGCGGAGTCTAGGAAGAGCTGCTGACGAATGAAAGCGCGAGTTCGTCGAAATGAGCGCTGATAATGACGCTTCGTCACCTTCTTTTGACAAATCGGCGAAATCAAGGGTTATCCATGATGATCAACAAGCCCAAGCCCGCCAGCACGCCAGCACCAGGCATCAAGGACCCGTTGGACCGGGAGTTGATCCATCTGCTGCAGGCCAATGCGCGTGAAAGCACCGCCACGCTGGCACGCAAACTGGGCGTGGCGCGCACCACCGTGGTGGCCCGGCTGGCCCGACTTGAAGCGTCGGGCGCCATCGTCGGCTACACCACGCGGCTGGGCAGCGAAGCGGCCGACCAGGGCGTGCAGGCCTTCGTCGGCATCACCGTGCAGCCCAAGGCCGGGCGCGAGGTGGTGGCCAAGCTGTCGCGCTTCCCCGAGTTGCGCCAGCTGGCCTCGGTCAGTGGCGAGTACGACTACATGGCCGTGCTGCGCGCAGAGTCGACGATGCGCCTGGACGCGCTGCTGGACGAGCTGGGCGATATCGAAGGTGTGATCAAGACCACCAGCTCGGTGGTGCTGGCCTTGCGCGTCGACCGCACCAGCTGAGCCGGGCCAGCGCCTGCGTGCAGCCGGCATGGCTCTTGCTGCAGTGCAAGCCATCCTTGTCCACCAGGAGAGCGCCATGAAGTCCAAGGCCCTGGCCGCACGCGGCCCACAAACCCTGAGCACCTGGAAAGTCCTGCTGCTGGTGGCCGGCCTGTGGTGCGCCCTGTATCCCGGCCTGCTCTGGGCGCTGGGCTACGCGGCCAAGGCCTGATCGGGCTGGCCGCCCGATTGAAGCAGGCTGGCGCCGCCCGCGCCGATCGCGTACAAACGCGCGCATCGCCAACCTTCACCGCCAGTCCAAGCGACGGCGGGCCTGCCTGCCATGAGCTATCTGATCCTCGGCCTTGTCCTGTTCCTGGGCGTTCATTCGGTGCGTATCGCCGCCGATGGCTGGCGCAGTGCGCAGATCGCCCGCCTCGGCGAGAACGCCTGGAAGGGCCTCTACAGCCTGGTCTCGATTGCCGGCTTCGCGCTGATCATCTGGGGCTATGGGCAAGCCCGCCTCGCGCCGCAGGTGCTGTGGGCCACGCCCAAAGGCATGGCCCACCTGGCCTCGCTGCTGACGCTGATCGCCTTCGTGCTGCTGGCCGCGGCCTACGTGCCGCGCAACCACCTCAAGGCACGCTTGCGGCATCCGATGATCCTGGGCGTCAAGCTCTGGGCGCTGGCGCATCTGCTCGCCAACAACACGCTGGCCGACCTGCTGCTGTTCGGCGCCTTCCTGCTGTGGGCCGTGCTGGATTTCCGCGCCGCGCGCCAGCGCGACCGCGCCAATCCGCCGGCGCCGCTGCCGGCTTCAGCCGCCAGCACCGGTGCCACCGTGATCATCGGCCTCGCCGCCTGGGCGGGCTTCGCCTTCTGGGCTCATGCGGCCTGGATCGGCGTGCGGCCTATCGGCTGATCGCGTCCCGGGCCGCTCGGCCCAGGTCCGGCTGGTCGGTGAAGAAGCCATCCATGCCGGCCTCAATGAAGACGCGCAATTGCGCCGCCATGTCGCCCAGCGCTGCGGGGCTGGCGCCGCGGGCATGTTCAGCAGGCAGGAACTGGTTCTCGGCGCGGAAGGTCCAGCCATGCACCAGCAGGCCGCGCGCATGGGCCTCGCGGACCAGCGCCGTCGGCGCCTGCAGACGGCCGCCGGCACTGGGCACGATCAGCTGCGTGTGCGCGCCGATGCCGTCGGCATGGCCTTTGAGGAAGTCCAGGCCCGCCGGGCGTGCCAGGTCTTGATAGCTGCGCATATCGCCCGCCAGCTGGAAGTCGTAGGGCCGCCCGCTGGCGCTGAGCAGCTGCACCAAACGCAGCTTCGTCTTGCCGCGCAGGTACTGCAGATTGGCCACCTCGAAGGACTGGATGAACACCGGCGCCTCGCGCTTGTCGCCATAGGCGGCGTGCAGCTGCACCAGCAGCAGGTCTTCCATGCGCGGCAGGCCGGCGGCATCGGTGAAGGCCTTGAAATAGCTGGGGTGCTTGGTCTCGGGATAGATGCCGATCACGCGGCCCAGCGCCTGGCTGCGCTGCTGCGCCAGCGCGATCACCTCGGCCAGCGTCGGGATCGGATGCTGGTCGTTGTGCGCGTTGTTGGCCAGACGCAGATCGCGCAGGCGCTCCTGAGCGCGAATGTCGGCGCGGATCTCGGCCGCGGTGAAGTCCTCGGCAAACCAGCCGGCCACCGGCTTGCCGTCCAGCTGCTTGATCGTCAGCCGATCGGCGTATTTCTGCAGTTGCCAGACATTGCTGCTGGTGTCGCTGCGATGAAGCTCCGGCCGGCCATCGGCGCTGCGCTTGATCGTGCGGCCGTCCGCCTCCAGCTCCACGCGCGCCAGCATCGGCTCATGCCGCGCATGCAGCACGCCGTCCTTGCTGAGCACCAGATCGGGCTCGATGAAATCAGCGCCCTGCTCGATCGCCAGCGCATAGGCCGCCAGCGTGTGCTCGGGCCGATAGCCCGAGGCGCCACGGTGGGCGATCAGCAGCGGCGCGCGGCCATCCAGCGTCTGCCAGCCGGTGCCCTGGGCCCGCACGGCGCCCAGGCCCAGCAACGCAGGCGCGGCAGCCAGCAGCGTGCGGCGTTTCAGCAGTGCGCGCTTCACAGCAGCCCCCTGGTCTGTGCCATCAACCGCGTCAGGCCCAGCATCGCATCGGTGAAGGGTGTGGCCAGGCCGATGTGCTGCGCGATCTCGCGCACCGAGCCCACGAGGGCCTGCAGCTCGATGGTGCGACCGGCCTCCACATCCTGCAGCATCGAGGTCTTGAAGGCGCCCAGCTTGCGCGTCACCGCGTGGCGCTGTTCGGGCGTCTGATCGACCGGGCAGCCGATGCGCGCACCGATTTCCGAGGCCTCGCGCATCACATTCGTCACGAAACCGCGCACCAGCTCATCGTCGAGGATGCGGTCGCAGGTGGCACCGGTCAGCGCCGAGATCGGGTTCATGGTCATATTGCCCCAGAGCTTGAACCAGATGTCGCGCTGGATGCAGTCGGACACCGTCGCATTGAAGCCGGCTTGCTGCAGCTGCGCTGCCAGTTGCTCGATGTGAGCCGGCTGGCCGCCCGCAGGAGCGCCGAGGATCAGGCCCATGCCCATCACATGGCGCACCAGGCCGGGCTCGGGCGTGGCGCAGCTGGCGTGCACCACCGAGCCGATCACGCGCTCGCTGGGGATCAGCGCGCGCACCACACCACCCGGGTCCACCGACTCCAGCTGCAGGCCCTGGCAAGGGCCGGGCAGGCCATCGAAGAACCACCAGGGCACGCCGTTCATCGCCACCAGCACGCGCGTCTCTGGCCCGAGCAGGGCCGCGACCGCTGGCGCAACTGAAGCCAAGGCCGGCCCCTTGACGGCGACCACCACCAGGTCCTGTGGCCCCAGGTCCTCGGGGCGGTCGCTGGCCGTCAGCGGCACGCTGATGCGCTCGCCATCAGGCTTGTCCAGCCGCAGCCCCTGCTGACGCAAGGCCGCCAGCGTGGCGCCACGCGCCAGTGCACTCAGGCGCACCTCGCCGCCCAGCTTGTGGCCCAGATAGGCGCCGAACCAACCACCAATGGCGCCCGCGCCGACGATGCAGACTTTCACACAGCACTCCAGAGATTGCGCAGATCGTGCATCCTAGCGGCAGGCAATGCGCCGACAATCCATCTGCCGCGCTTCAGCGCTCCTTGCGCCGCAACTCAGGCCGTCAACGATGTCCGCCCCCGCACCGCCCATTACAAGCGAGCCGTCCTACCAGGACTGGTTGGCGCTGCGGTGCGTGCCGGTGATGCGCTTTGTCTACGCGATCGGTGGCGTGATCCCGCTGATCTACCTGCTGGGCGATCTGCTGATCGAGCCGGCGCAGGCCGAGGTGACTCGGTTGCGCCTGGCCTACCTGCTGTTCTGGCTCGTGCTGAGCGCGCTCACTTTCAAGCCCGGCTGGAAGCTGCCGCTGGCATGGTCCTATCCGGTCTACACCGCGGTCGGCGTGGCAGCGACCTGCTTGATCGACGGTGTGCTGCTGAAGCGGCCTGATTTCATCCTCGCCACCTCCTTGCTCTATCTGGTGGGCCTGGTCATTGCCAAGGCGGGCGTCGCGCTGACGGCCCTGTGCGGCGCCTTGACCGTGCTCGTCACAGCGCTGCTGCTGCCCCGGCTGGGTCTGGAGGCCGAAGCCGTGCAACGCATTGCATTCTTTCATCTGGTCTGGGCCGGCGCCTGCACCGCTGCGGCCGTGATGGTTCAGAGGATGAACCGCCAGCTGTTTGCAACCGAGACCGAGCTGCGGCGCACGCTGGCCCAGAACCAGCGCCTGCTGGACGAAGCCGACAAGCTGGCCCGCACCGACGCGCTGACGGCGCTGCCGAACCGGCGCCAGTTCTTCCGCACCGCCGAGCTGGCCTTGGCAGATGCCCGCCGGGACGGCACACCCCTGGCCCTGCTGGCGCTGGATGTGGATCACTTCAAGCGCATCAACGACCAAGGCGGCCACCAGCTGGGCGACACGGTGCTGCGCGAGGTGGCGCAGTGCTGCCGCGACAGCCTGCGGGCCAGCGATCTGGCCGCGCGCATCGGCGGCGAGGAATTCGCGCTGATCCTGCCGGGCACCGACCTCAGCCAGGCGCAGCAACTGGCCGAACGCCTGCGTGAACGGATTGCCGAGCTGCAACTGCCGGCCTCCGTGACCGTCAGCATCGGCTGCGCGGCGCTGGAGGCACAGATGCCTGGCGTGGACGCCTTGCTGGCACGCGCTGACGATGCGCTCTATGCCGCCAAGCAAGGCGGCCGCAACCGCGTCAGCAGTGCAGCGCGGGTGCGCGGCCTCATCGACTGAGCGCAGGAGCGAGCCTCTGGCCGTGCGATCCGCAAGCCCTCAGGCCGGCCGGAAACGATGGGGCGCTTCACAATACGCAGCACTGTTGAATGAGCGAGCCCCTTGCGGGTGGCAAAAGATGAAATACCTTCACACCATGGTCCGCGTGACCGATCTGGAACAGAGCCTGAAGTTCTACCGCGATGCGCTGGGGCTGCAGGAGATGCGCCGCAGCGAACACGAGGCCGGCCG
Organism: Roseateles sp.; assembly: GCA_015657635.1. Lineage (GTDB taxonomy): Bacteria > Pseudomonadota > Gammaproteobacteria > Burkholderiales > Burkholderiaceae_C > JACDQM01. Next base: position 4,182 of record JACDQM010000002.1, on the reverse strand, counting down.
CTTCACGCTGGTCTATCTGGGCGCCAGCGGCGACGAGGCCGGCAAGTACCAGCCCCAGGTCGAGCTGACCTACAACTGGCCCGATGCCGACGGCAAGGTCGAGACCTATACCGGCGGCCGCAATTTCGGCCACCTCGCCTACGCGGTGCCCGATATCTACGCCGCCTGCCAGCGCCTGGCCGACCACGGCGTGACCATCCTGCGCCCGCCGCGCGACGGCCGCATGGCCTTCGTGCGCTCGCCCGACAACATCTCGGTCGAGCTGTTGCAGGACGGCCCGGCCCTGGCACCCGCCGAGCCCTGGGCCTCGATGCCCAATACCGGCAGCTGGTGATGCACGCCCCGGCGGCTGTCATGCACCCGCCGCTGCTGGCCGCACTGGGCATCACGCCCGCACACCTGGCTGGGCGCGCGCTGGTGGCCCATGCCGAGGCGACCGAACTGGTGCTGGCAGAGCGCAATGCCGCCGGGCGCGAATTCCTGCTGACACCGGCCACGGCCGCCGCCTGGTCCGCGATGAAGCATGCCGCGGCACAGGATGGCTTGGCCTTGTTGCTGGTGTCGGCCTTTCGCAGCATCGAGCGCCAGGCCGAGATCATCCGCGCCAAGCTGGCTGCGGGTTGCAGTCTCGAAGACATCCTGGCCGCCAGCGCACCGCCCGGCTACAGCGAGCACCACAGCGGCCGCGCCATCGACGTCGGCACGCCTGAATCCGAGGCGCTGGACGAGTGCTTCGAGCACACGCCCGCATTCGCCTGGCTGCAGCGCCGCGGCGCGGAGTTCGGCTTCAGGCTGAGCTACCCGCGCGGCAATGCCGAGGGCTTTGTCTACGAGCCCTGGCACTGGTGCCTGCAGCCCTAGAGCGGCTGACAAATCCCTTCTGGCGTCGTTGCACTGGCTGGCCGTACCTGCATGTACTGTCTGCACCAGGACGCCTAGCCAGAACCGCTTCGCTGGGTTTTGTCAGCCGCTCTTAAAGCAAACAGCCGCCCGAAGGCGGCTGAGCGGAACAAGACGCTGCAGGATCAGACTTCGGTGACGAAATCCGCGCGGTCGCGGCGCACCTTCTTCAGGTTCACCAGCCAGTCGCCCTCGGCGGCGCGATAGCCCAGCGGCAGCAGCAGCACCGAGCGCAGGCCGCGCTCGCGCAGGCCCAGGATCTCGTCGATCTTGGCCGGGTCAAAGCCTTCCATCGGCGTCGCATCCACCTGCTCCTCGGCGGCAGCGATCAAGGCGGTGCCCAGGCCGATATAGGCCTGGCGAGCGGCGTGCTGGTAGTTCTCTTCGGCGCTGCGCTTGGGGTAGAGGCCCAGCAGCATCTGGCGGTAGTTCTCCCAGCCTTCGTTCTTGAAGCCGCGCTGCTCATTCACCAGATCGAACATCATGTTGATGCGCTCGACCGTGTAGTTGTCCCAGGCAGCGAACACCAGCAGATGCGAGCCGTCGGTGATCTGGGCCTGGTTCCAGGCGTGCGGCTGGATCTGGGCCCGCACCGCAGGGTCAGTTACCACGATCACTTCATAGGGTTGCAGACCGCTGGAGGTGGCCGTCAGGCGGATCGCCTCAAGGATGTGCTCCACCTTCTCTTGCGGCACAGCCTTGGCCGCGTCCATCTTCTTCGCGGCATAGCGCCACTTCAGTTTTTCGATCAGATTCGTCATGGGGGACCCGGGTCCATCGTCAGTTGAGGATGGATGCTGAACGATTTCCGCCCGGGCGGCAGTCACCTAGCGGATACCCGGCTGCCGTGCTCGCACAAATCCGGACCCGTTTGACGCAGCAGGCCTGCTGTGCAAGCCAACTGCCCAATCTTCAGCCCAAGGCTGCCTCAGCCGCCTCACTGTCAGTCTGAGCCTGCGAGGCCTGGGTGCTCCACAGCGGCAACAGGCCGCTGACGAGCGCCTCGGGCACATCGTTGTCAAAGCTCATCAGCAGCTCCGGCGCCAGGCCCAGCGCGGCTTGCTGCAGGACATCGGCCACCTGCGCCCGCTGCGCGCTGCTCAGCGCGCGACCCAGCCTGGCTTCCAGGCTGGACAGGCATTCATCCCGCAGACGGGCCGAGCCCAGCACATGCCAGGCGTAGTCGATCTCGTAGCGCGAGACCGCGTCCTGCAGACTTTCGCCATCCAGCCTGGCTTCTTGCGCGAAGTCGTTCAGCGTGCGGGTGCACAGGCTGTTGACGAGATGTGCGATCAGATCGCTGCCATTGTTCTGCGGCGCAGCGGCGCCGGTTCCAGCAAGAGGCATGTTGTCCTGGGTCCTGTTCATCGAGCCCACGACAGATGAAAACTGGGTCGGTCCATGGGCGGACCGCCGGCCGTGATGGTACAGGAGCGGGCGAACCCAGCCTTGGCACCGCAGCAGGCCCGCCGGCACTGCAAGCCTCACTCCACCAGGATGCTGCGATGCTTCAGCGCCAGGTGAATCTTCTCGGCCAGGGTTTCCTTGTTGAAAGGCTTCACGACATAGCCCACCGCCCCCAGCTGAGCGGCGCGGATGATGTCTTCCTTGCGCCCCTCGGCCGTCACCAGCAAGGTCGGGATCTTGCGCACCGGGTTGTCGTCCGGCAGCTTCTTGACGGCATCGAGGAACTCAAAGCCATTCATCTCCGGCATGTTGACGTCGCTCAGCACGAAGTGCACCGGCTCGCCCGACAGCGCGGACAACTCAAGCTGGCGCAGAGCGTCCTTGCCGTTCTCGGCTTCGACGATCTTCTTGAAGCCGATCTCGCGCAGCAGGCCGGAAATGATCCGCCGCATGGTCGAGAAATCATCGACCACCATGAAACAGAAATCTTCGCGCTTGACAGTCGTGACCATGCCCTACTCCGGAGTGCGGCGATCGTACATGGACAGATGCGGCGAGCAGGCCATGGCCTGTTGTGCCACTCGCGAGAAAGCCCTGCTGAGCCACGTGTTCAACAAGGGGAGCGAGCGGGCATGACTTTTGCCCCCTCCCGCCGTACCAATGAGGCGGAAGTCCGGGTTGAAGATTACTTGATCTCGTTGCTTGAAGCCGGTGGCGGCTGGTTCTTGGTGCGGTGGCGCTGAGCAAACTCCGCCGGCGGTATCCGTCCCAGGCTGCTGTGCGGCCGCACCTCGTTGTAGTCCTGGCGCCAGATGGCGATCTCCGAGCGAGCCTGCTGCAGGGTTTGGAACCAATGCTCGTTCAAGCACTCGTCGCGGAACTTGCCGTTGAAGCTCTCGATGTAGCCGTTCTGCATGGGCCTGCCGGGCTGGATGAGGATGTGCTGCACCCCGTGAGATTGCGCCCAAGCGATGAAGGCCCGACAAGTGAACGCCGGCCCGTTGTCGGTTCTCACCGCCGCTGGGTAGCCCCTGAAGATCGCGGCCCGATCCAGCAGCCGCGGCACGTACTGGCCCAAGAGCCCAAAGTCCACGGCGATGTCCACGCACTCGTGCGTGAAATCGTCAGCCACGGTCAGGCACTTGATGCGCCGGCCATTGGCCAGGCTGTCGGATACGAAGTCCATGCTCCACACCTCATTGACGCGCACGGCCACTGTCAGCGGCACGCGCTCGCTGGCTGCGCGCCGCACCTTCTTGCGCTTGCGAACCGTCAACTGCGCCTGGCTGTACAGCCGATAGATACGCTTGTGGTTCACGCCCGGAAACTGCGGGCGCAGCAGGTCATGGATGCGGCGATAGCCAAAGCGCCGGCGCACCTGCGCGATCTCGACGATCTTGGCGCTGAGCTGCTGCGTGGCCTCATCGACCACGGGCGGGTTGCGGCAACTGTCCCTGGAGAGCCCCACCAGGCGGCACGCGCGGCGTTCGGACAAGTGATGCTGCTCGATCATCTTGGCCGCCGCTGCGCGCCTGACCTGCGGGGCTAGGGCTTTACGCCGAAGACGTCCTTGAGCGCGTGGATGTCGAGGTGAGCCTCGGCCAGCAGCCGCTTGAGCTTGGCCTTCTCGCCCTCGAGCTCACGCAACCGCTTGGCGTCCGTGGCTTGCATGCCGCCGTACTTGGCTCGCCACTTGTAGAAGGTGGCGTCGCTGAAACCGCCTTGCCGGCACAGCTCCTTGACCGGCATACCGGCCTCGGCTTGCCTGAGGAATCCAATGATCTGTTCCTCGGTGAATCTGCTCTTCATCATGTCCATCATTCTCCTTGGTTGAATGGACCTTCGCTAACCTTTACGCTGGTACGGCTGGGAGGG
>JACDQM010000044.1 GCA_015657635.1 Roseateles sp. | reverse complement strand
CGGCGACCGAGCTTTGCAGGACTTTGCGCGCCTGCTCGGCGAACGCTTCAAGCGTGACACCGACCTGGTCGCCCGCTTGGGCGGCGAGGAGTTCGTGGCGCTGCTGCCGGGTTTCGATCTGCACTCGGCCCAGGGCTGCTGGAGCAGTTGCGCGAGGACTGGCGTGCGCTGGGTTTGCTCAATCCTGGCAGTGCCGTGTCCGATGGCGTGCTGACGGTCAGCATCGGTCTGTCGGCCTACAGCGCACAGCACCCCTACCTGAGTTCGCAGGCGATGCTGCAGGCCGCTGACGAGGCACTGTCGATTGCCAAACATGCCGGGCGAGACCGGCTCAGCCTGGCGGCCTGAAGCCGGCGGCCTTCAGGGACGCGCTGTCAGCGACCGCGCTCCTGGGCTTCGAGCAGCTGTTCGTGCACCCGGCGCGCGGCACGCAGCACCAGGGTTTCATCGAGCTGGGCTTGCGGCGCGATGTCGCGCGCGATGTCCTCAATGTCGTCCGGCCGGTTCAGCAGGGCCCAGGCCATTGCCGAGATGGCCAGCACGCTGCGCCGCTGCACCACATCCGGCATCAGCAGGCTGTCCTGCACCTGCACATGGTGGCGCACGCTGACCACGGCCGACGGCGCGAGGCCCCAGCTCTCGCACAGCGCGGCGCCGAGTGCATCGTGGCTGACGCCGAAAGCGGTGTGCTCCAGCTGCACCAACTCGCTGTCGGTCTGCGCGGCGCGCAGCATGGCCGGATAGTGGGCCGGCGCATGGCGGTAGAGCACAGCCTTGCCGCATTCCTCGAACAGGCCAGCCGAGTGCGCGGCCCAGGGATCGACACCCAGCATCTGGCCCATGCGCCCCATCAACAGGCCGCGTTGGGAAGCACGCGCCCAGATGGGCTCAAGTTCGACGGCGGGCGGGAACGCGGCGCGCAGCCCCATCTCGAAGGTGATGGCGGCGACCTCGCGCATGCCCAGATAGGTCAGTGCCTGATGCACCGTCTGCACCCGCCCCTGCAGGCCGTACAGCGACGAGTTGACCGCCTTCATCACGGCGGCAGCCAGCGCCATGTCCGATTCGACCAGGGCCGAGATGGCCGGCAGATCCACGTCCTCGTCCGCCATCAGCAATGACAGCTTGACCAGCACCTCGGGTTGGGTGGGGATCTCGATGTCCAGGGTGCGCAGTTGCGGATCGACAGGCATGGCTTATAGGTGGATTGATCGGTGCCGGGTGCCAATAGTAGCGCCGCTCAGCGTCCGAAGGCATCCCAGCCTGTCTTGATGATCAAGGATCCAACGACAAGGATGAAGACGCCGCGCACGAACCCCGCGCCATGCTTGAGCGCCAGCCGCGTACCCAGCAGACTGCCGATCACGTTCGTGACGGCCATCACTAGCGCGAGATGCCACCAGACATGGCCCTTCCAGGCGAACAGCAACAGCGCTGCGCCGTTGGTCGTGGTGTTGAGCAGCTTGGCGCTGGCCGACGCATGCAGGAAGTCGAAACCGAGCAGGCGCACGAACAGGAACACGAAGAAGCTGCCGGTGCCGGGCCCGAAGAAGCCGTCGTAGAAGCCGATCAGCAGACCGATGGCGCAGGCGCGCAGGGTTTGCGCATGGCCGCTGTGGCGCGGCTCGTGATGGCGCCCCAGGTCCTTCTTGGCCAGGGTGTAGATCAGCACGCCCAGCAGGATGATGGGCAGCAGTTTGCGCAGGCCCTCTGCACTGACCAGCGTGACAGACCAGGCGCCGGCAAAACCGCCGACCAGCGCCGCGCCACAGGCCGGCAGCAAGGATTGCCAGGGCAGGGTGACACGCCGCGCGAACTGCACGCTGGCCCAGGCGGTGCCCCAGATGGACGCGCCCTTGTTGGTGCCGAACAGCGTCGCCGGCGGCGCCTGCGGAAAGACGCTGAAAAGGGCCGGCACAAGCACCAGCCCGCCCCCGCCCACGATCGCATCCACAAAGCCGGCCAGCAGTGAAGCCAGGGCAACAGTCAGGGTCTCAACAAGCATCGGCGAGGCCGTCCAGGCGCTGCAGCAGGAAATAAAAAGGGCACCCGAAGGTGCCCTGGAATTGTGACAGTGTCACTGAATTCGTTCGTATTAGATCTGCTTGTATTTGTCTCCTCAGCCCCGCCTAGCAGCCGCTGTTCGCACATTGACTGCATCGAGTGCTTCGCAATGTAGGCACTCGATCTCATGCACGCACTTGGGGTTTCCACTCGGCCTGATGCACCAAGCTGGGAATGTTTGTATGCGCCAACTTTCCGTTAAAGCATTCAATGGCGAGCAGAAGAAGCCAAGAAGCCGCGCACCCATGTCGATCGGAACGCTGAGCACCCCAGGGTCTGTCCCCAGTATTTGCGGCCATTGTGTGGCGTTGCGCAACGAAGGACCCTGCGTGAGCCTTCTCGGCCCGCAGTTGGAGGCGTTGCCGTGACCTGGATCAATCGCTGCTCCTGTGGCATCGCGATAGTTGGAGTGTCGCGCGGGCTCAGCCGGCGCCCCATCCCCACTCCTTGAGGTGTTGCATGGCAGTAGCAGAGACAAACCCATCCAGCAAATGGCACAGCGTGGCGGTCCGCTTGTGGCTGTCCGTGGCGGCGGTAGTGATTGCGCTGTTCGCTGTGATTTCATTTGCCGCGATACGCAGCAACCAGGTGCAGCAGGAATCAAGCGTGCGCATTGCGGCGATGGACACCAAGCTGGAGCGAGCCAAGCGCTGGGCTGCCCTGACGACGACCGCCATCACCAAGATCCAGGCCGGTGCGGCCAGCAGCGATCCCGCCGTTGACGCGATGTTCAAGGACGATATCGCAGCGATCATTCGAGACGTCAGTGAACTGCAGAAGTCCATCGAGACGATGTCCCTGACGGAGCAGGACAAGTCCTTGATGGCCAATGTGGCAGCGGAGCGCAAGACGGTGCTTGAGCTGCTCGCCAAGATTCGCGCGCTGAAGGTCAGTGATCCCGCTGCGGTGCAGACCGAGATGACACAGAACTTCAATCCAGCCGTCGCGGTCTACCTGAAAGCGCTTGGCGCTTTCGGGGCCGAGCAGGAGCGCGCCAAGCAGGCGCTGCAGGCGGAGGTTGCCGAGCAGCGCGCAGGCACCGTGCGCTACGCGGCCGTGTTCATCGCGATCATCGTTGCCGGCCTGATCGCCGGCGCCGTGTGGCTGATCCGTTCGATCCAGCGGCCTTTGCAGGAGGCCATCGAGGCGGCCGGCCAGATCGCCGCCGGCAATCTGAGCACCCGTGTGCCGGCCGGCCGCCGCGACGAGTTCGGCTTGCTGCTCGGTGCCATGGATCGCATGGTGCTGCAGTTGCGCAGCGTGGTCGGGGAAGTGCGGCAGGGCGTCGAATCTGTGGCCACCGCTTCCAGCGAGATTGCAACCGGCAATCATGACCTGAGCGCTCGCACCGAGCAGACGGCCTCAAGCCTGCAAGAGACCGCGAGTTCGATGGAGGAGCTCACGGCGACGGTGGGCCACTCGGCCGATACCGCGCGCCAGGCCAATCAGCTGGCCAACTCGGCGGCCGAGGCGGCCACGCGTGGCGGCATGGTGGTGCAGCAGGTCGTGGCCAATATGGACCAGATCACCGAGAGCTCGCGCAAGATCGCCGACATCATTGGCGTGATTGACGGCATTGCTTTCCAGACCAATATCCTGGCGCTGAACGCTGCTGTCGAAGCTGCCCGCGCTGGCGAACAGGGGCGAGGCTTTGCGGTGGTGGCATCCGAGGTGCGCTCGCTGGCCCAGCGCAGCGCCGAGGCCGCCAAGGAGATCAAGACCTTGATCGGTGCCTCGGTCGAGCGCGTCGAGTCCGGCGCTTCACTGGTGGCGCAGACCGGCAGCGCGATGTCGGACATCGTCTCCAGCGTCAAGCGCGTCACCGACCTGATTGGCGAGATCGCCTCGGCCGCCACAGAGCAACGGGACGGCATCGCCCAGGTCAATGTGGCGGTGACCAATCTGGACCACATGACGCAGCAGAACGCCGCCCTGGTCGAGGAATCGGCGGCAGCAGCTCAATCGCTGCGTGAGCAGGCCGGCCGGCTGACCGAGGTGGTGTCGGTGTTCAGGCTCGACGTGAGCCATGTGCCGAGCAGCCCGCGCGCGCCGGCAGCGCCGCCAAAGGCCAGGCCGGTCGCAGCCAAGACGCCGGTCAATCCGACGCAGCCCAAGCGCCCGCCGAAGCCAGCGCCTTCGCCCGCCCGGCAGCCTGCCGCACCGCAGCCGGTTGCCGCCGCCAGCCCCAAGCCCGCAGCGCCGCCGGTCAGCGATGAGTGGGAGTCGTTCTAGGCGACTTTGGGTGCCAGTGTCGCCGTTGGCGGCATCCAGCGCCTAGCCAGCGTGCCTGCCTGGACCACCCCGAGCATGGCGGCCAACACGTTGAGCACGCCCCACAGCGGCGGCACGCTTGATGACAGCAGCAGGGTGCTGAGCGGCAATTCGCCCAACGCCGAGTTCTCGGAGGCGTGAACCAGTCCGTAGAACAGCCAGGCCAGGCAAAGCCCGCCCAGGCACCATGCGGTAGTCGGGCGTCTGCCGCGCTGCCTGGGGCGTATCGTCAGATAGCTCCAGACCAGGGCGAGGCCGAACACTGGCATGGCCAGCAGCAGGGCGGCGCCAATCTCCTGCGCCAGCAGGGCCCGCAGCCCGAGCTGGCTCAGCAGCGGTGCAGGCGAGGGCAAGGCGGCCAGCGTGCTGACGCACAGCATGACCACGCAGTACAGCAGCATGCCGGACAGCAAAGCCCCGAGGCGACGAAGAGAAGAATGCATGGCGGAGTTCCGGGTCAAGCCAGCGCTGAGACCTGCGCGGCGGGCATGGCTTGATTCTGGGTGGCCTGTCCTGGCTTGCCGCAGCAGCGCGCCCCCCGTGCCAGGGGGAGCCCCCCGCACCTGCGGGGCTCAGCCCACAGGCGGCCCGTGCTGGCGTGCATGCAGGGCCAGGCGGGCGACCATCGCATCAAAGCCGGACCACAGCGGCGCGTAGCGAGTGGCATCGCCTTCGAGCTGCTGCAGGGCCAGCACCGTGGCTTCAAGCGTGGAGCGCTGCTGCGCCTGCTCGGCGCGTCGCACGGCGTAGCGCGAGGGCGGCGGCGTGTTCAAGCTCAGTCGCGACAGGGCCTGCAGTGCGGGATTGAGCGCCAGCATCTTGCGGCTCTTGCGCCAGGTGCCGTCCAGCACCACCAGCCGCAGCCCTGCGGGCGAAGGTGCAACAGCCGGCGGCGTGGGCACCGGCATGGCGGGCACGGCGTCCGACGGATAGAGCAGCAGCGGCAGGACGGCCGCGCCCTTGGGCGACGGGCGGTGCAACAAGGCCTGCAGCGCGGCTGGCTCGAAGCGCTCGCCCACCACCAGTTGGCTGTGCCGCAGCGACAGCGTCAGCAGGCGCGCTGTGCCCTTGGCCTGCTGCTGCTCCAAGGGGTGCTGCAGCACCAGCACCTCGACAAGGTTGTCCACCGGTGCGATGAAGGCGCACAGACAGGCCACGGCCGGGCGCTGGCAGCGCGAGCAGCAGGCCCGCCGGGCCGGCGCGCTAGGCGCATCGGTGCTCAGCACCGTGCCTCCAGCCGGTTGGCGCCTGCAGCGGGCGCACAGCACAAACCAGGTTTCATCGCAGCAGTGCGATGCCATCGAGGCGCGCCTCAATGGCCGCCATCATGTGGCGATAGGCCGGCGCATCGATGCCGCCATAGCGGCGCCTGAACTCGGTTTCGCTCAGGTATTCGGGCAGGTCCGACAGGTCGGGCAGCAGCTCATGCTCACGCACGCCGGCCGCCATCCGGTGCTGCAGCTGCGCTGGCTCACGCATCGCCAGCAATCCGAAACGCGCACCCGCACGGTCTGCCGCCAGGTCGTTGAAGCTGAAGCCGCTGCCTTGGCGCGCGTCGATCTGCTCCTTGTAGACGCCGATCGCATCGGCAAGCGGCCCGCCACCTGCGGCTGCCAAGGCGGCCGAGATGATGAAGTGCTGCGGAAAGTCCGGCCGTCCCTGCAGGCTGAGCGGCAGCGGCCGGGTCTGCGGCCAAGTCTGCGCCGTGTTCAACAGGCTGGCCGGGCTGCGGCCGATGGCATACAGGGCCAGGCTCAGCAGCGCGGCGCGGTTTTCTGCCGCGGCGTCACCGCCGTTGGCACTGCGCTGGCGCGCCAGTGCAAAAGCGACCGGCAACAGCTCCGTCAGTGGCACGACGCCCTGCCGGGCACTGTCGCGTGTCCAGCGCGCCAGCAGTTCGGCATGGGCGTGCAGCCGTGCCTGCTCCTGCGCGTCAAGCAGGCTGCCCATCAGGCGCTGGTAGCTGTCGGCCTGCCAGCGGTAGCTCACTTCGAGCTGGCCCGGCTGCAGCTTCACCTGTTGCACCAGCTCGCGTGCCAGCTGCAACTCGCCGCGCTGACCGAGGCGATTCCAGCCCTGGGCGTAGACCCAGCGGCCCAAGGCGGCAGGCAAGGGCAGGTGCCCCAGCCGCAGACGGTCGACCGCCAACTGCCGGCCGTCTGCGCGCAAGCCGAGCTGCAGGTTCAGCCAAGCCCCAGAACGCAGGCCCAGGCTTGCCTGCAGTTCAGCCCGACCGGGCAGCAGGCGCAGCTTCAATGCGGGCGCCCGCTCAGCGAGCTGATGGCGGCTGAGATGGTTCAGCAGCAGATCGATCTCGCTCTCGGACAGGCGTAGGGTATGCAGCTCGCCGGGCGGCCGCGACGCGGGTCGTTCATGCGCAGCAGCTGCTTGGCGCGCGCACATCGGCCGGCGCCACGGTGGCGGTGGACGGCACCAGCGGCTCGCCTTGCAGAACCAGCGCGGCGAGTCCGGCCGTGCCCAGCAGCAAGCTGGCCGCCAGGACAGCGAAGAGCTTGAGCGGACGCGGCATGCGGGTTTTCATGGGGCGGAGTCTGCCAGCTTTGGGCTGCGCTGCGAGCGGCCACCGACAATGCGGGCATGACCGATTCCGCACTGGCCGAGCTCGCGCGCCTGTGGCCGCCCGAGGCGGCCACGCTGCGCACGCTGTTCTCGCGCCAACGCCTGCAGCGCGGCCGCAGCTTGCAGGCACAGATCATCGAGATCCAGCGCAGCCCGACGGGCGCCAACGCGCGCGTCCGCGGCGCCGCGGGCGAGAGCTTCGAACTGGCGCTGCAAGGGGTGCTGGACCGCGACGGTCAGCCGCATTACAGCGCGCTGTGCAGCTGCCGCAGCCGGCGCTTTTGCGAACACGCCGCCGCCGTGCTGCTCAGCCTGCAGGCCGAAGCCGATGCGCCGCGGCGCGAGCAAGCGCTGCAACTGTGGGTGGCGGCCATGCAGCGCCGCGCGCCGCGCAGCGAACTGCAGCGCCTGCCGCCGCTGGAAGCAGCCGATGCGGCCCGGCTGATGGATCTACTGCAACAACCGCCGGTCGAGGCGCGCTGGCACCCAGCCGCACAACGGCAAAGCCGGCCGCGGCCGTCGAAGCCCTGCCGGCCGAGTTCCAGTCGCGCCTGATCCTGCAGACGCTCGGGCGTGGCCATGGCCTGCTGGGCATGAGGCCCAGCGGCCGCATCGGACCGCGCGGCGACCAGGTCAGCGTGGCCCACGTGGACTGGTGCTACCGCTGCCCCGACGGCCTGGGCTGGTCGGGGCCGGCGCCGCGCTCGCTGCTGAACAGCCGGCCCCCTGCCGTGCAGGTCTGCGACGGGGGCATGTTCGCGCGCGACCTGGCCGCTGAGGCTGAGGCCTGCGATCAGCTCTGGTCCAGCGGCCTGCTGCCGCTCGATGCAGCAACGCTGCAGTGGCGCGACCCCGCCGCCGCAGCGCAGGCCGGCCTTGCGGACGAGGCCTTGTGGACGTTGCCGCAGGAGGGCCAGTTCGCCGAGTTTTGGCTTGAGCAGGTGCCGGCCCTGCAGGCCCAGGGCTGGCAGGTGCAGCTGCTGCCGGGCTTCGCCCACCGTCCAATGCCCGGTGAAGCCTGGCGCCTGACGATCCAGCCGTTGGCCTTGCCGCGCCGGGAGGGCAGCTGGCTCTTGAGCCTGGGTGTCGAGGTGGAGGGCGAAACCCTGGATCTGGCGCCGATGCTGGCCGATCTGCTGCGGCGCGATGCGCGCTGGCTTGATGTGCGTACGCTGGCCGATATCGATGATGCCGCGGTCATCGTGCTGCGCGCGCCGGGCGGGCGCCGGATCGAGGCGCCGGCCGGCACGTTGAAGGCCATCGTCGGCCCGATGGTCGATCTGCTGCTGGAGCGGCGCGAGGCCGGCCCCTGGACCTTGAGCGATTGGGATGCCACACGGCTGGCCGGCTTGTCGGCTGATGGACGTGGGCACGGCTGGCAGGTCGAGGGCGACGCTGGCCTGCGCCGCATCGCGGAGCGCCTGATCCGGGCCGGCACGCCGCCGCCGGTGGCGGCACCTGAGGGCCTGGGCCTGACGCTGCGGCCCTATCAGCTGCATGGCCTGGCCTGGCTGCAATACCTGCGCGCGCAGGGCTGGGCGGCATCCTGGCCGACGACATGGGCCTGGGCAAGACCGCGCAGACTCTGGCCCATGTGCTGCTTGAAAACAGTCGGGCCGCCTGGACCGGCCCGCGCTGGCCGTGCTGCCCACCTCGCTGCTGTTCAACTGGCTGGCCGAGGCGCGGCGCATCGCACCGGCGTTGCGCGTGCTGGTGCTGCAGGGCGCCGAGCGGCAGCACCATTTCGATCAACTGGCGGCTTTTGACCTGGTGCTGACCAGCTACCCGTTGCTGTGGCGCGATGTGGCGCCGCTGTCGGCCCAGCCCTGGCACCTGCTGATCCTGGACGAGGCGCAGACCGTCAAGAACGCCGCCAGCCGCGCCGCGGCGGCCGTGCGGCGCCTGCAGGCCCGGCACCGCCTGTGCCTGACCGGCACGCCGGTGGAGAACCACCTGGGCGAGCTGTGGGCGCAGTTCGACTTCCTGATGCCCGGCTTGCTGGGGGATGCGCGCAGCTTTGCGCGCCGCTGGCGCAAGCCCATCGAGGAAGGCGGCCACAGCCTGCATGCCGAAGCGCTGGCGCGTCGGGTGCGGCCTTTCATCCTGCGTCGCCGCAAGACCGAGGTGGCGGCGGAGTTGCCGGCCTTGAGCGTGGTCACGCGTCGGGTGGCGCTGCAGGGGCGCCAGAAGGAGCTCTATGAGAGCGTGCGCGTGGCGGCCGATGCGCAGGTGCGCCGGGTGCTGGCACGCCAGGGTTTCGGCGCGTCTCAGATCAGTGTGCTGGATGCCTTGCTGAAGCTGCGCCAGGTCTGCTGCGATCCGCTGCTGCTGAAGGGGGTGTCGCCGGCGCCGGGCCAGGAGCGCGCCAAGCTGGAACTGCTGGCCGAGATGCTGCCGGAGCTGCTGCAAGCCGGGCGGCGGGTGCTGGTGTTCTCGCAGTTCACCGAGATGCTGGACCTGATTGCGGCCAAGCTGGAGCGGCTGGGGCTGCCCTGGCTGAGCCTGACGGGCGCGACCGACGCCGCACGGCGTGGCGAGATCGTGCAGCGCTTCCAGGCTTTGGAAGTGCCGCTGATGCTGATCAGCCTGAAGGCCGGGGGCGTGGGCTTGAACCTGACGGCGGCCGACGCGATCATCCACGTCGACCCCTGGTGGAACCCGGCGGTGATGGCGCAGGCGAGTGCGCGCGCCCACCGCATTGGCCAGGACAAGCCGGTGTTCGTCTATCAGCTGGTGGTGGCGGGCAGCATCGAGGAGCGGATGCTGGAGCTTCAAGCCCGCAAGGAGGCGTTGGCGGAAGCGGTGGTGGGCAGCGATGCAGCCGAGGCTGCCAAGTTCACGCCCGAGGATCTGGCGCTGCTGCTGGCGCCACTTGCTGCATCGGAAGACTTGGCAAGTTAGCGCACGCTATCTGGAAGAGTCAATCAGCGCTTGCGGTCGAAGCGGATGGCGCGGGCTTGGCTGCGGCGGTCGCAACCCAGCGGGGTGGTTTCGAAGGCTTCGTGCTTGCGGCCCTTGTCGAGCTGCCACTCGGGCGCCGGTATGCGGCGGGGCTGCGATTCGGTGTGATGCTGAGACTTCATGGCGTTCTGCCCTTTTCACAATCTGGCGCCGACTGAAGCGACGCGATTGAGCAGACAACGCCGCCTCAGCGGGCTCGGTTGACAGGCCAGACGCAAAACTTTGCCGGGGCCGCCGCAGTGGCTCAGAACGCCAGCTTGATGCCCAGGCTGAAGAGCCGGGTCCGGGGCGTCTGATGCTGCGTCGCCCAGGACGCATTGAGACTCCAGTCCTGGCCCGGCGTCCAGCGCCAGCCCAGCCCCAGCCACGGCTTGTCGCGCTCGGCGCCGTAGAACTCGCCCATCCATTCAAGACCTGGCTGCTGGGCCCACTCAAGGGCCAGGCTCCAGTTTTGGCCCGGCTGGAGCGCTCCGAGCGGCTGTGCGTCACGCCCAGGTTGGCGTGGCCGGTGAAGCCCTTGGGCAAAGGCTGGCTGGCGGCGAGGTTCAGGAAACTGAGCTCTCGCTTGAGGCTGGCGCCGGCCGGCTGGCTGCCCGCGATGCCCCAGGCCAGGGTGAGCGCCGTGCCCTGCTCGCCGCCGTCGCGCAGGCCGGTCTTGCCGGACAGGCTCAGGCTGCGCGCGTTGGCGCCGTCGTTGCGGCTGCGCCCGGCCGCCAGGGCGATCTGCGTGTCGAAGCCGATGCCGCAGCCCAGCTGCGTGGCCAGCTCGCGGATGCGGGGCTGGCCACGCTGGCTGATCCAGACGGCCGCACTCTCCCATTCGCAGTCACGTGCTTCGAGCACGCCGGCGTCCTCGGTTACCAGCGGTCGGCCCGCCAGGGCCTCGGTGCCCGTCAAGCTGGCGCCGAGCAGGCCCGCCAGCCACGCCATGCGTGTGTACTTCATGTCCGCCCTTCCAAGGCTTGCACGCATGCTTATAACGCCAGCGACAATGGCCGTCTCAATCCGTCACCGTCCCTACCGTCATGACCGTGCAACTCAAGAAGTCCTCCTCTGCCGCCAGCGTTGCCATTACCGTGGTTGATCGCCAGGCGTTCCAGGCGCTCGCACCGAAGCTGCCTGCCCCGACCCGTCACTGGCTGGCCGCCGTGGGTTTCACCGGCGCGCCGGACAGCCATGCGCTGGTGCCGGCGGCCGACGGCAAGCTGGGCCAGGTCTTCGCGGGTGTCGCGCATGCGAGCCATCCTTTCGCACTGTCGGCACTGCCGCAGGCGCTGCCCGAGGGGCGCTATCACCTCGCCGATGACGGCCTGGCCGTTGACGACGAAGCCGCCGCGCTGTCCTGGGAGCTGGGCGCCTACCAGTTCGATCTGTACAAGCCGCGCAAGCGCCCGCCGGCCGAGCTGCTGCTGACGCCCAGCCCGGCCGCTCAGCGCGGTCTGGCTTTGGCCACGGCGATGGCCGCCACGCGCGATCTGGTCAACACGCCCGCCGAGCACATGGGCCCGGAGGAGCTGGCCAAGGCCGTGCAGCTGGTGGCCAAGCAGCATGGCGCCAAGTTCAAGCAGATCGTCGGCGACGCGCTGCTGAAGCAGAACTTCCCCGCCATCCACGCGGTGGGCCGCGCCAGCACGCGTGCGCCGCGCCTGATCGAGCTGAGCTGGGGCAAGCCCAAGGACCCGTTGCTGTCCATCGTCGGCAAGGGCGTCTGCTTCGACACCGGGGGCCTGGACATCAAGGGCGCCGAGGGCATGCGCCAGATGAAGAAGGACATGGGCGGCGCGGCCAATGCGCTGGGCCTGGCCACACTGGTGATGGCACTGAAGCTGCCGGTGCGCCTGCAGCTGCTGATTCCCGCGGTGGAGAACTCGATCGCGGGCAATGCCTATCGCCGGCGATGTGTTCAAGACCCGCCAGGGCCTGCACATCGAGATCGGCAACACCGATGCCGAAGGCCGCGTGGTGCTGAGCGACGCACTGGCCTATGCCAGCGAGAACAAGCCCGAGCTGATCATCGATCTGGCCACGCTGACCGGCGCGGCACGTGTGGCGCTGGGTGCGCAATTGCCGGCGCTGTTCGCCAAGCACCACGACACGGCGCGTGATCTCGTCGACTTGGGGCTGAAGCTGGATGACCCGCTGTGGCATATGCCGCTGTGGGCGCCCTACAAGAGCGGCATCGAAAGCACGATCGGCGACATCGTCAACACCGGCAAGAGCGCGCTGGCCGGCGCGATCAACGCGGCGCTGTTCCTCGAGTACTTCGTGCCCGAGAACCAGGACTGGCTGCACATCGACCTGTTCGCCTGGAACGACACCGCGCGTCCCGGCCGCCCGATCGGTGGCGAGGCGCAGACCATCCGCACCTTGCTGGCCTATCTGGAAGAGCGCTTCGCGGCCTGAGCGCCGTGAGCAGGCCGGCGGCTAGCCGCCGGCCTTGATGATCCAGGCGGCGGCGCGCTCGGCAATCATCAGCGTCGGCGAGTTGGTGTTGCCGCTGGTGATGGTGGGCATCACGCTGGCGTCGATCACGCGCAGGCCAGTCACGCCGCGCACGCGGAGGTGGGCGTCGACGACGGCCGTCGGGTCATCGGCACGGCCCATCTTGCAGCTGCCCACCGGGTGGAAGATGGTCGTCGCGATGTCGCCGGCCAGGCGAGCCAGTTCTTCGTCGCTCTGGTACTGCGGACCCGGCTTGTATTCCTCTGGCTGATAAGCCGCCAGCGCCGGCTGCGCGACGATGCGCCGCGTCAGCCGCAGGCTGTCGGCGGCGATGCGGCGGTCTTCCTCGGTGCTGAGATAGTTGGGCGCGATGGCGGGCGCCTGATCAGGGTCGGCCGAGCGGATCTGCACGCTGCCGCGGCTGCTGGGGTTCAGATTGCAGACGCTGGCGGTGATGGCGTTGAAGCCATGCAGCGGTTCGCCAAAGGCGTCCAGCGACAGCGGCTGCACGTGGTATTCCAGATCGGGCCAGCGCTTGTCCGGCGTGCTGCGCGTGAAGGCGCCCAGCTGTGACGGCGCCATGCTCATCGGGCCGCTGCGTTTGAAGGCGTACTCCAAGCCGATCTTCGCCTTGCCCCACAGGCTGCTGGCCAGCGTATTGAGCGTCTTGGCCCCCTGGACCTTGAACACCGCGCGGATCTGCAGATGGTCCTGCAGATTGGCGCCGACGCCGGGCAGGTCTTGCTTCACCTCGATGCCATGCTGCTGCAGCAGCGTTGCCGGGCCGATGCCGGACAGCTGCAAGAGCTGCGGCGAGCCGATGGCACCAGCCGCCAGCAGCACCTCGCCGCCCGGATTCAACAACGCGGTCTGCGCGCCGCTTGGCGTCCTCACCATGACGCCGCCGCAGTGCAGCTGCCCATCGGCACGGGTCAGTACCAGGCGCTGAACCTGGGCGCCGGTCCAGAGCTCGAAGTTGGGCCGGCCGAAGCAGGTGGGGCGCAGAAAGGCCTTGGCGGTGTTCCAGCGCCAGCCCTTGCGCTGGTTGACCTCGAAATAGCCGACGCCCTCGTTGGTGCCGCCGTTGAAATCCTCGGTGGCTGGAATGCCGGCCTGCTGGGCCGCTTGCGCAAAGGCATCCAGGATGCCCCAGGACAGGCGCTGCTTCTCGACCCGCCATTCACCGCCATGGCCATGCAGGGCCTTGAAGGCATCGCTGACGCCGGCGGCGGCGTCAAGCCGCCAGTGGTTCTCGTGCTGCTTGAAGAAAGGCAGCACCTGATCCCAGCGCCAGGCGTCCTCGCCGGTGGCATCGGCCCAGGCTTCGTAGTCGCGCGACTGGCCGCGCATATAGATCATGCCGTTGATGCTGGAGCAGCCGCCCAGCACCTTGCCGCGCGGATAGCGCAGGCTGCGGCCGTTCAGCCCCGCATCGGGCTCGGTCTGGTAGAGCCAGTCGGTGCGCGGATTGCCGATGCAGTGGAGGTAGCCGACCGGGATGTGGATCCAGTGATAGTCGTCGTGCCCCCCCGCTTCCAGCAGCAGCACATGCTTGCTCGGATCTGCGCTCAGCCGGTTGGCCAGCAGGCTGCCTGCGGTGCCGGCACCGACGATGATGTAGTCGAACATGGAGTGGGATCAGCGTGCCAGATGCGAGGCCAGGATGGGGAACAGCTTGATGAGTCCGTCGGCCAGCAACTCGACGGCCAGAGCCGCCAGGATCAGGCCCATCAGCCGGGTCATGATGTTGATGCCGGTCTGGCCCAGCACACGGGCGATCCGGCCCGAGGCCGAGAACACGAGGAAGGTCACCAGCGCGACGACGACGCCATAGCCCACCAGCACGCCCAGTTCCCACCAGTGGCGGGTCTTCTCGGCATAGATCACCATGGTGGAGATCGTGGCCGGGCCGGTCAGCAGGGGGATGGTCAGGGGCACCACCGCGATGCTGGCGCCGGCATTCACCTTGTCCGCACCCTCGGAAACGTCTTCCTTGCGGCCCTCGGCGGGCTGGGCGTTGAGCATCTGCAGCGAGCTGATCAGCAGCAGCGTGCCGCCGCCGACCTGGAAGCTGGCCAGCGAGATGCCGAAGAACTCGATGACCTTCAGGCCAGCCACTGCGCTGATCGCGATCACGACGAAAGCGGTGAAGGCACTCACCAGGATGGTGTGCTGGCGCTGCGCCTTGGTGAAGCTCTGCGTGAAGTGAATGAAGAAGGGAACCACGCCGATCGGGTTGACGATGGCGAGCAGGGCGACCAGGGGCTTGTAGAGATCCATCCGGGGATGCTGCCGCAGCAGGCGGCGCTTGAGTATTGGGGCAACTATGCCTCAGCCAGCGCGCGCAGATAGTCCAGACCCTGCGCGGCACGCGGACCGTACCAGCTGAGCAGCTCGCCATCGACCAGGCGCACGCGAGCCTGTGGACACAGGGCCTGTGCCAGCGGCAGGTGCTGCTGGGTGAAGCGATAGGGCTCCGAGCTGAGCAGGACCTGGTCGATCTGGGCGAGCCAGGGCTCATCGCCTTGCAGCACCGGATAGCGCGCTGCACCTGTGCAGCCGCCCTCCACCGCGGGCCAGCTGCGCCAGCCGACCTGCTCCAGCATGCGTGCGATATGGGTGTCGCGCGCCACAGTCATCCAGGGTTCGCGCCAGATCAGGTACAGCACCCGCTGTTCATGCCAGGGCCTGGCCGCGCAGCGGGCCAGCGCAGTCCGCAGCTCATCCGCGAGCCGGGCGGCGTTGTCATGCACCCCGGGCAGTTCGGCGAAGTTGCTGACCATCTGCTCCAGCAAGGCCAGGTTGTCCGCGGGGGCCAGCGGATGTGTCACCAGTACCTTGGGCACGAAGTCGCGGATCGCCTCGACGGTCTCAAGCCGGTTTTCGTCCACATTGACCAGCACATGAGTGGGCGCGAGCTGGCGCAGCTTGGCCAGATTCACATCCTTGGTGCCCCCGATCTTGGGGACGCTGCGCAGCGCATCGGCAGGATGGATGCAAAAACCGGTCCGTCCGACCAGCCACGGCGCCAGGCCCAGCGCCACCAGCAGCTCGGTCAGCGAGGGCACGAGGCTGACGATGCGGGGCGCTGAGTTCATGGGGCGCGATCATAGTCAGCCGGCCTGTTGGCGCCGCCACGGCCTGGCCTGGCTTGGGCACGGGTTT
>JACDQM010000043.1 GCA_015657635.1 Roseateles sp. | reverse complement strand
GGCCTTTTTTTCGTTCGCGCGAGACGCGCAGCATGGCGACTAGCGCAGGGCCAGCGCCCTGCTTTCGAGCAGCGCACGCTCGCGCTCGTTGCCTGTCAGCGCTGCCGCAGCCAAGAAGGCCTCGCGCGCCTCGGCGCGCCGTTCCAGCCGAAGCAGCAGATCCCCGCGCACCGCCGGCAGCCAGGGATAGCGCGCCAGCGCCGGCTCGCCCATGAGAGTCTCAACGATGGCCAAGCCCGCTGCCGGCCCGGCTTGCATGGAAACCGCCACCGCGCGGTTGAGTTCGACCACCGGCGAGGGCGCGACGCGCATCAGCTCCGCATAGAGCGCGGCGATGCGCGCCCAGTCGGTGTCCTCGGCGCGGGCGGCGCGCGCATGGCAGGCGGCGATCGCAGCTTGCAGCTGATAGGAACCCGGCTGGGCGGCCAGGCGCTCGGCCTCTGCCAGCGCCTCCACCCCGCGGCGGATCAGCAACCGGTCCCAGCGGCTGCGGTCCTGCTCGGCCAGCAGCACCGGCTCGCCATGCGTATCGGTGCGGGCCGCACTGCGCGAGGACTGAATCTCCAGCAGCGCCAGCAGACCCCAGACCTCCGCCTGCTGCGGCGCCAGCCGGGCCAGCATGCGCGCCAGCCGGAGCGCCTCCTCGCACAGCGCGGGACGCATCCAGTCGTCTCCGCGCGTGGCCGTGTAGCCCTCGTTGAAGATCAGGTAGACGACCTCCAGCACGGTGGCCAGGCGATCGGCCAGCGCCTGTTCGCCCTGCGGCAGCTCGAAAGGCACGCGCGCCTCGGCCAGCGTGCGCTTGGCGCGCACCAGGCGCTGCGCCAGCGTGGCCTCGCTGACAAGAAAGGCGCGCGCGATCTCCTCGGTCGTCAGCCCGCCCAGCACTTTCAGCGTCAGCGCCACCCGCGCATCGGCGCTGAGCACCGGATGGCAGCTGCAGAACATCAGGCGCAGCAGGTCGTCATCCAGCATGGCCGCGCTCTCGCGCCGCGCATCAAGACTGTCGCTGTGGTCATGCTGCCGGACCTGCTGCATCGCGATCAGATCCTGCGCCAGCGCCTGCTGCTGGCTGGCTGCCATCTCGCGATGGCGCAGATGGTCCAGCGCACGGCGCTGCGCCACCGTCATCAGCCAGGCGGCCGGGTTCTCTGGCACGCCCTCAAGCGGCCAGTGCTGCAGCGCCGCCAGCCAAGCCTCCTGGGCCAGCTCCTCGGCCACGCCGATATCGCGCACGCGCCGCGCCACCGTGGCAACGATGCGGGCCGATTCGATGCGCCAGATCGCGTTCAGCGTGTCGCGGACGGTGCTGTTGTTGCTGCTGTTACTCATGCCGCAAGGCGGGTCGCACGGCGTCTTGCTTCACATCTGCGCCGGCGCGGCGCTCTCGTCCATGTAGAAGACTTCCCAGAGATGGCCGTCCGGATCGGCAAAGCCGTGCTGGAACATGAAGCCGTAGTCCTTGGGCTCGGCGTAGGTGGCACCACCCGCGGCCACCGCCTTGGCCACCAGGGCCTGCACTTCCTCGCGGCTGTCGCAAGACAGCGCGATCAGCAGCTCGGTCGTTGCGTTCGCGTCGGCCACAGGCCGCGGCGTGAAACCCTGGAAGAAGGGTTTGACCAGCAGCATCGCGTAAATGTTTTCGGCGATCTCCAGGCAGGCGCCTTGCTCGTTGGTAAAGCGGGGATTGAAGGACAGGCCCAGGGCCTCGAAGAAGGCGCGCGAGCGCGCCATGTCAGCGATAGGCAGGTTGACGAAGATCTGGCGCAGCATGATGTCGGTGTCTCCTGGGTGAGGTGCTCACGTGGGTTTGCGCTCGGCGTCGAGCTGGCGCATGCGCTCGATTTCAGCGCTGGGCGGAAACTCGTCCAGCTCGATCAGCTGGCGCAGTTCGATCACCGCTTGCTTGCCCGCGCCTGCCGGGTTGGGAAAGCGCCGCGACCATTCCAGCGCCTCCTCGCGCGAGCGCACCTGGATGATGGTGTAGCCGGCGATCAGCTCTTTGGCCTCGGCGAACGGGCCGTCGACGATGCGCCGCCCAGTGGCGCCGGCGTCAGGCCCGTAATGCACACGCCAACCCGTGCGGCTGGGATGCAGGCCAGAGCCATCGAGCAAGGCACCGGCGCGCGCCAGCTCCTCGTGGAAGGCAGCCATCTCGGCCAGCAGCTCGGGCGGCGCCTCGGGCTGGACCTCGGCCTCGAACTCGGCACAGGATTTCACAATGATCATGAAGCGCATGCTGGGCTCCCCATCGAAGGCTGCAGCAGGCTGTTGCGGTTGCCCTCGGTATCGACGAAGGACAGATAGTCGCCGACGCCGGGTATGGGCATCGGCTCGCCCATCAGCTCGCCGCCGGCGGCCTTGACGCGTGCCATCGCCGCACGGATGTCCTCGACACCGATCACCACCGAGGGTTGCTGCATCGGCGATTCGGGATTGAAGGGAAACAGGCCGCCGTTGATCGTGCCACGCGGCACATCGGGCCGGCTGTCCGCCGTGGCGGTGGTGGCCATCAGATAGTGCCCCATCTCGGCACCCAGCTGCTGCAACTGCCAGCCGAAGGCCTCGGCATAGAAGCGCGCGGCACGGGCGGCATCGCGATAGGGCATCTCGAAATGGATCACGGGGCTAGGACTGAGGCTCATGGGCTTCTCCTGTCGAAAGGTGGCAGACATCCGACACGACGGACAAGGTCTGCCGAATTCGACAGTGCTGTGCTCAGGACAAACCCTCGGCCAGCCACGGCCAGCGCAAAGCCCGGCCGCTCAGTCCTCGAAACAAGGCGCCAGCGGCCGCACCTCGACCGTCGCCCACTCAGCTGCCGGACAGAGCTGCGCCCAGGCGATGGCCTGCGCACGCGTGACGCTCTTGAGCAAGAAGAAACCACCCACCATTTCCTTGGCCTCGGCAAACGGGCCATCGAGCACGCGGCCCTGCTGCACGCGCGCGGCCCGGTCCAGCGAGGCCAGCGACTGCACCGCCTCCAGCTGCCCGGCCGCCGCGATGCTCTCGCCGAAGCGCTGCATCTGTGCATAGGCCTCGCGGCCTTCTGCCTCGCTGCGGGTGGCGCGCTGGCCGACCGGCTCCACGATGAGCAGCAGGTAGGAGGAGGTCTCGGTGGCCTCGTTGACGAGCGCGGGGTCGGCAGACATGGCAGGGCTTTCGCGGCGGGCAGTGGGTGTTTCGGAGTCCTGGCTGGCGGGCGCGTACCGTCGCGCGCAGCGCGCGGCTGATGCTACACGCCCCGCAGCAGGGCTGACACAAGTCAAGGCCTGACCCTGCAAGCGAGCGACACTGTGATTCGAGCGGCAGGCATGCCGCTCGTCGAATGGATGCTCAGACGCAAGTACGCAAGAAAGGCAGCCCGCATGCTTCATGATGCACACCGATGCCTGCCGCCACGTTCGCGCACCGTGCTCGCCATGCTCGCGCTGAGCACCGGCCTATCTCTGCTGGGCAGCCCAGAAGCCCAGGCGGAAGAGTTGAGCTGGCGCGCCAGCTCGATCCAGGGGCCGCGCGTCGGCGGCGTGAACACGCGCTATGGCGTGGCCATCTTCGACGGCAAGGAGGTCGCGACGACCCAGCGCCGTGTCGAGTCCGCCGGGCCGCCAGCCGAGGGCAAGCTGCCGATCAAGGTCGAAGCCGAGTACCGCTTCGCCGATGGCTCGAGCCTGGTGATGCACAGCCGCGAAGTCATCACCCTCACGCCGGCCTTCACCCATGCGCCGGGCGAGTGGAAGGGCGAAGGCCAGATCGTCTCCGGCACCGGTCGCTTCGCTGGCGCCAGCGGCAGCTTCCGCTTCCGCGCCATCATGGGTGTGGACGCCAAGGCCGACGGCGTGCTGGGTGACGGCTTCCTTGAGGGCCAGGGCAACTACACGCTCGGCGGCGCGGCGAAATAGCCCGCTGCCACGCGACCGTGACACAGCGTGGTGTGGCTGTCAGTCTGACTACACTGCCGCGATGTCCGCCGCCCCACCCACGCCCTTCTTCTCGCCCGCTGCCGAGCGCAACAAGCAGCCTTTGCTGGAAGCCCTTCAAACGCTGCTGCCGCCCAGCGGCGACGCGCTGGAGATCGCCAGCGGCACCGGCCAGCATCTTGAGCATTTCTCCGCCCAGCTGCCCGGCTGGCGCTGGCAGCCGAGCGAATTCGAGCCCGAGCGCCGGGCCTGGCTGCTGCAACTCCGGCAGAGCTGGCCCAAAGAACAGCAACAGCGCGTGGCCGAAGCGCTGGCGCTGGATGTGAGCGCCCAACCCTGGCCAGTCGAGGCCGAAGCCTTCGATCTGGTGTTCTGCGCCAATATGCTGCACATCGCGCCCTGGGCTTGCTGCATCGGCCTGATGCAGGGCGCCGCGCGGGCGCTGAAGCCCCAAGGCTGCCTGCTGACTTACGGCCCCTATCTGGAAGACGACGTGGTGACCGCGCCCAGCAATCTGGCCTTCGATGCAGACCTGCGCGCGCGCAATCCCGTCTGGGGCCTGCGCCGGCTCGCCGATGTGCAGGCCCAGGCCCAGCAGGCCGGGCTACATCTGGCGCAGCGCCTCGCGATGCCAGCCAACAATCTACTGCTGGTCTGGCGCCGACTTCAGGCCTGAGCGGCGCCCCACAGGCGCTGCGCCCAGCGCTCGGCGGCGTTGTCGAAGCCCTCGCAATTGCTGAGCATCACCAGCGAGACACCCTGCGCCGGATTGCGCAGCAGCAAGCATGAAAAGCCCCCATAGCCGCCGCCGTGGAACAGCAGGCTTTGGTCGCCCGCTTGCAGCCACTCCAGTCCGAAGCGGTAGGGGCCGTCAGCCGGCCCATAACGCTCGTCGTCTGCAGCGCAGCGCGCCCACAGGCTGCGCTCGCCCTGGTGCTGCCAGTCCTCATGCCAACGCCGCTCGGCACGCAGCTGGTCATTCAGCGTCGACCACAGGCCGCCATCTCCCCAGGTGCCCAGCGGCACCGGCAGTTCCTGCCAGCCTTGCGCTTCGGCGGGCTCGCCAGCCATGCGGCCGTAGCTGCGGGCGCGGCGCGGCAGCACCTGCCAGGGATCGGCTTCGAAACTGCTGGAGCCCATGCCCCATGGCGCAAAGAAACGGCGCTGCGCCAACTCGGCCAGTGTCAGGCCGGACTGCTGCTGCATCAGTTCGGCCAGCAGCAGATAGTTGCTGTTGCTGTATTCATAGCGCAGCCCGGGCTGGAAGCTGCTTTCACCCGCCTGGGTTATCAGCGCCAGCGCCTGCTGCCGGGCGATGAAATCATGCTCGTGCCGGCCCAGCTGGGTGCCCCAGAGGAACAGATAGTCCGGGATGCCACTGGTGTGGCGCAGCAGATGGCCGGCGCACAGCGGCTGCTCATACTCGTTCAGCGCTGGCAGCACTGGGCGCAGGTCGGTGTCCAGCGCCAACCGTCCTTCGGCCACCTCTTGCATCACCAAGGCAGCCACCCAGGGCTTGGATTCGGAGGCCATGTAATGGCGGGCATCGCCATCCAGCGGCTGCTGCCAGCTCAGATCGGCCAGACCGTGATGCACCTGGCGGAGCACGTCGCCCTGGGCCAACAGGGCGAGGCAGAAGCCAGGCCCATCAGCCGGATGGGCTGCGCGCAACTCATCGATGGCGCCGTCCAGACGCTCCAGCAGGGGGCTCAGTTTCATCGCAGTCACAGGCCAGCGCCAAGCGGGCAGCCTCTGTGGAGGAACATTCAAGCGCGGACGCGCAATAAAGAGGTCAGGACACCCCTCAAAGCAGCCTCGCCACCAGCCCACCCTCGGCCGGCAGGCCCAGCGGCACCCAGACGCGCACCGGGTCGCCCGGTGCCACCTGCACCGGCTCGCCATCCAGGTTCTGCATTTCCTTCAAATCGACCACGCGGTTGCCGCTGGGGTGGATCAGCTCGATGCGGTCGCCCACCGAGAAGCGGTTCTTGGCCTGCACCTGCACCCAACCATCCTCGCGCACACCGGTCACCTCGCCGACGAAATGGCTGCGGTGCAACTCGCTGTGGCCGCTGATGTAGTTCTGGTAGTCCTGCGCCGGGCGGCGCTCCAGCAGGCCGCCGGTATAGCCGCGGTTGGCCAGGCCTTCGAGCTGCAGCAGCAGATCGGGGTTGAAGGGCCGGCCGGCGACAGCATCGTCAATCGCGCGGCGGTAGACCTGGGCGGTGCGTGCCACGTAATACAGGCTCTTGGTGCGGCCCTCGATCTTCAGCGAATCAACGCCTATCTTGGCCAGGCGCTCCACATGCTCGACAGCACGCAGGTCCTTGCTGTTCATGATGTAGGTGCCGTGCTCGTCTTCCATGATGGGCATCAGCTCGCCGGGGCGGCCCTTTTCTTCCATCAGGTAGACGCGGTCGGCCGCCGGGTGGCGCTGGCCGCTGCCGCAGGTGGAGAAGCTGCTCTCGGCCTCGGCCTGCGCTTCGGCAAAGTTGAAGTCGCTCTCCATCTTGGCCACCGGGATCGCCTCGCCGCTGTCGGAGTCTTCGGTCGCGGCCTGGGTGCCATATTCCCAGCGGCAGGCGTTGGTGCAGGTGCCCTGGTTGGGGTCGCGGCGGTTGAAGTAGCCCGACAGCAGGCAGCGGCCCGAGTAGGCGATGCACAGCGCGCCATGCACGAAGACTTCCAGCTCCATGTCCGGGCATTCATTGCGGATGCCCTCGACCTCGTCCAGGCTCAACTCGCGCGACAGGATGATGCGGGCGACACCCAGCTTCTGCCAGAACTTCACCGCCGCCCAGTTGGTGGTGTTGGCCTGCACCGAGAGGTGGATCGGCACCTCGGGCCACTTCTCGCGCACCTGCATGATCAGGCCGGCGTCGGCCATGATCAGCGCATCGGGCTTGAGCGCAATCACCGGCTCGATGTCGCGCAGATAGGTGCGCACCTTGTCGTTGTGTGCGATCAGATTGCTGGTGACAAAGAACTTCTTGCCACGCGCATGGGCTTCCTGGATGCCCTGGGCGATCTGCTCCAGGCGAAATTCATTGTTGCGGGCGCGCAGGCTGTAGCGCGGCTGGCCGGCATAGACCGCATCGGCGCCAAAGTCATAGGCGGCGCGCATCTTGGCCAGCGAGCCGGCGGGCAGCAGCAATTCGGGGGACTTGATCTTCATGGGCCGTATTGTCCCTGCTTGTGCGCCCCCCCGTCACAAGCCCCCGGCCACCCACTGCCTTTCGTCAGGCCGCCAGATCGGCCGCGCGCAGCGGCAGGCGCCGCAGCCGCTTGCCCGTCAGCGCGAACAGCGCATTGGCCACGGCCGGCGCGATCGGCGGCGTGCCGGGCTCGCCGACGCCGCCGGGCGGCGCACTGCTGCGCACGATGTGTACCTCGATCTTGGGCATCTGCGCCATGCGCAGCACCTCCTGGCTGGGGTAGTTGCTCTGCTCGACCCGCCCGCCCTTGATCGTGATCTCGCCATACAGCGCGGCGCTGAGGCCGAAGACGATGGCGCTCTCCATCTGCGCGCGCACCGTGTCCGGGTTGACGACGATGCCGCAGTCGATCACGCAGACCACCCGCTCCACCCGCGGCTGCCCGCCCTCGCCCAGCGAGACCTCGGCCACCTGGGCGCACCAGCCGCCGAAGCTCTCATGCACGGCCACGCCGCGCGCGCGCCCCTTGGGCAGCGGCTGGCTCCAGCCGGCCGTTTCGGCGGCCAGTTGCAACACGGCGCGGTGACGCGGCTTGTCGGCCAGCAGCGCCAGCCGGTAGGCCACCGGGTCCTGCCCGGCCAGATGTGCCAGCTCGTCGATGAAGCCCTCGGTGAAGAAGGCGTTGTAGGAATGGCCCACGCTGCGCCAGTAGCCCACCGGCACCGGCGTCTTCACGCGCAGCTGCTGCACGCGCAGATTGGGCACCGCATAGGCCAGATCGAAAGCGCCTTCGGCCTGGTTCTTGTCGGGCATGTCGGACGCGAAGGCCGGCATCAGCCGTTCGCTGGTGGCCAGACCCACCGAAGGCGCGGCCACGCGGTTGAGCCAGGCGGCCGGGCGGCCCTGCTCGTCCAGCACCGCCGCGAAGCTGGCCATGGCCACCGGGCGATACATATCGTGCTGCATGTCCTCCTCGCGGCTCCACACCAGCTTGACCGCTTGCCCCTGCGTGCGCAGCGCGATGCGCGTGGCCTGCTCGACCATGTCCACCTCCAGGCGCCGGCCGAAGCCACCACCCAAGTAAGGCACATGCAGCGTCACCTGCTCGATCGGGATGCCCGCGGCCTGCGCGGCCTTCCAGCGCGCCAGCAAGGCCACCTGAGTCGAGCACCACAGCGTCAGCGCGCCGTCCTTGTACTGCGCGCTGCAGTTGATCGGCTCCAGCGCGGCGTGGGCCAGGAAGGGCGCCTCGTAGACCGCCTCCAGCTTCTTCGCCCCGCCCTGGGCCAGCCGAGAGCGCGCATCGCCGATATCGCGGAAGGCAAAACCGCCCTCGCCCTGCAAGGCCGTCTGCAGCTGCCCCCGGATCTGTGCGGAATCGAGCTGCGCATTCGGCCCTTCATCCCAGCGGATCTCCAGGCTCTCGAGCGCACTGCGCGCGCGCCAAAAGCTGTTGGCCAGAACCACCACCGCGCCATGCTCGGCCAGCGTGACCACGTCGACGATGCCGCGCTTGCTGCGCAAGGCCTGCGCGTCATAGCCCGCCACGCCGCCGCCGAACACCGGGCATTGGCGGATGGCGGCATAGAGCAGGCCCTCGGGCTGCACGTCGATGCCGTAGACGGCGCTACCGTCCACCTTGGCCGGGATGTCCAGGCGCGGCACCGGCTTGCCGATCAGCTTGTAGGCCGAGGCCGGCTTGGTGGCCAGCTCGTCCGGCGGCGCGAACTTGGCCGCCTCGGCCGCCAGCTCGCCAAAACCGGCCCGGCGCCCGCTGGCCTCGTGCAGCACCACGCCGGACGCCACCTGGCAATCCGCCACCGGCACACCCCAGCGCTTGGCCGCCGCCTGCAGCAGCATGGATCGCGCAGCGGCGCCGGCCAGGCGCATCGGCTCCCATGCATCGCGGATGCTCGACGAACCGCCAGTCAGCTGCAGCGACAGCGCATGGCCAGCGCGCATCAGCGTGCGCCGTGCCAGCCGTGCGCCCAGGCTCTGGTCCTCGCCGTCGATGGGCAGCACATTCAGCAGCAACGCAGTATTGGCATAGACGCGCTCCGGTGGCGCCTGCTCGGTCTGAACCTGCGACCAGTCGGCATCCATCTCCTCGGCCACCAGCATGGCCAGCGCGGTCTGCACACCCTGTCCCATCTCGGCACGCGGCAGCGCCACGATCACCTGCCCATCAGGGCGGATCTTCACCCAGGCGTTCAGGCCAATCTGGTCCGCCTGCGGGCGGAACTGCTCGGCGCGGCCGAGCTTCTCATCACGCGACAGCGGCCGCGTCAGCGCGCCCACGCCCAGCAGCAGGCCGCCACCCACCACCGCGCCCGTGATCAGCAGGCCGCGGCGCGACACGCCTCGCTGTTCTTTCGCAAGGCGGCTCATCGTGCGGCTCCCTGTTGCTGCGCCGGCTGTTCCGCGGCCTCGTGGATGGCCGCGCGGATGCGTTGGTAGGTGCCGCAGCGGCAGATATTGCTGATGCTGGCGTCGATCTCGGCATCGCTGGGCCGCGGCGTCTGACGAAGCAGGCTGGCGGCGGCCATGATCATGCCGCTCTGGCAGTAGCCGCACTGCGGCACTTGCAGCTTGATCCAGGCCGCCTGCAGGCGCTGAACCAGCGGATCGCCCTCGGCCTCGATGGTGCGGATGGACTTGCCCTCCAGCGCGCCCACCGGCATCACGCAGGAGCGCGTGGCCACACCGTCGATCTCCACCGTGCAGGCACCGCAGCTGGCCACGCCGCAGCCGAACTTGGTACCGGTCAGGCCCAGCTCGTCACGCAGTACCCACAGCAGCGGCATCTCCGGCTCTATATCGAGCCGGCGCAAATCGCCGTTGATCTTCAACTCAGGCATACGGTGTCTCCCAGAACGGTTCGCGCCAGTCTTGCTCAGGCTGGCGGATGCTAAGCTTCAAGCCTACTTGAATGTCAACCCGGAACAACGCGTGAAGATCGGCGAACTCTCGGCCCGCAGCGGCGTGGCGCCCTCGGCCATCCGCTTCTACGAATCCAGCGGACTGCTGCCACCGGCCGAGCGCGGCGCCAATGGCTACCGCGTCTACGACGACTCCACGCTGCAATGCCTGCTGGCGATCCAGCTGGCGCAGCGTCTGGGTTTCTCGCTGGAGACGCTGCGCAAGCTGGCCGCGCACAGCGCCGCCGAACTGCCGCACGAGTTGGTGATGCAGAGCCTGCGCGAGCGCCTGGCCGAGATCGTGACCATGCAGCAGCAACTGGCCCGCCAGCATGAGGAAACACAAGCGCTGATGCGGCAGCTGGAAGCCGAATGGCGCGAAGGCCGCTGCCTAAGCCTGGAGCCGGCCACCGCCGTGCACCGAAAGCGCCCGCGGCAAGCGGCTCACAGCGCCTGAGAGCCGGCCTGCGCCATGCTTTGCGGCTAGCATCACTCGCTTCCGGTCCGTCCTGCGCCACCACCATGTCCGCCATGCCTCTGTTCCGCCCCACGCTTGTCCTGCTGACCCTGGCCGCCGCCCTGCTGGGCCCGGCCGACGCCGCCGAGCTGAAGCTGCGCATTCTGCAGACCGCAGATGTGCACATGAACCTGCTCAACTACGACTACTACCAGGACAAGACGACCGACGAATACGGCCTGGCCAAGACCGCCACGCTGATCAAGGCGGCGCGCACCGAGGCGCCCAACAGCCTGCTGTTCGACAACGGCGACCTGCTGCAGGGCAACCCGCTGGGCGATGTGGTGGCGCGCATCAAGCCGCTGCCGCGTGGCGAGGTGCACCCGGCCTATAAGGTGCTGAACCGCCTGGGCGTGGACGCCGCCAACATCGGCAATCACGAGTTCAACTACGGCCTGCCCTTTCTGCGCCAGGCCATCAGCGGTGCGCAGTTCCCCTATGTCAGCGCCAATGTGGTGGAAGCCGAGGGCGGCAAGCCGGCCTTCACGCCCTATGTGCTGCTGGAGCGCCAGTTCAAGGACGAGAGTGGCCAGCCGCACAAGCTGAAGATCGGCGTGATCGGCTTCGTGCCGCCGCAGATCATGCAGTGGGACCGCCAGCATCTGCAGGGCAAGGTGCAGGCGCTGGACATGGTGGAAGCCGCCCGCCGCTATGTGCCCGAGATGCGCGCCAAGGGCGCCGACCTGGTGGTGGCGATCGCGCACAGCGGCATCGAGAAGATCGAGCAGCCGCGCCTGGGCGAGAACATGGCGGTTCAGCTGGCCCAGGTGCCTGGCGTGGACGTGCTGCTGCTGGGCCATGCCCATGCCGAGTTCCCCAGCAAGACCTTCGAGGGCTTCCCCGGCGTGGACCTGCAGCGCGGCAGCATCCACGGCGTGCCGGCCGTGATGCCCGGCCGCTGGGCCGACCACCTCGGCCTGATCGATCTGAAGCTGGATAGCGGTTCAGGTCGCTGGCAGGTGGTGGACAGCCGCAGCGCCTTGCGCCCGATCTTCGACCGCGCCGCGCGCAAGCCGCTGGTCGACGCCGACCCGATGGTGGGCGAGGCCATTGCGCGCGAACATGCCGACACGCTGGCCCATGTACGCGCCCAGGTGGCCGAGACCACGGCGCCCATCCATAGCTACTTCGCGCAGGTGATGGACGACCCCTCGGTGCAGATCGTCGCGCAGGCCCAGCTGGCCTATGCGCGGCGCGCCGTGCAGGGCACGGCTTATGAAAAACTGCCGCTGCTGTCGGCCGCCGCGCCCTTCAAGGCGGGCGGGCGCCAGGGCTCGAACAACTACACCGACATCCCCGCCGGGCCGATCGCGATCAAGCATGTGGCCGATCTGTACGTCTACCCGAACACCATCAAGGTGGTGAAGCTGAGCGGCGCCGAGCTGCGCGAATGGCTGGAGATGTCGGCCGGCCAGTTCCGCCAGATCGACCCCAAGGGCCCGGCCGAGCAGTCGCTGATCGACCCGGCCTTCCGCTCTTACAACTTCGACATGATCGAAGGCCTGAACTACGAGATCGACGTGACCCAGCCGGCGCGCTACAACGCCGAAGGCAAGCGCAGCGCCAGCCAGGCGCGCCGCATCGTCAACCTGCGCTACCAGGGCCAGCCGCTCGACGACACAGCCGAGTTCCTGGTGGTCACCAACAACTACCGCGCAAATGGTGGCGGGAGCTTCCCTGGGCTGACGGCCGAGCGCATCGTGATCGATGCGCCCGATGAGAACCGCGAAGCGGTAGCGCAGTACCTGGCCAGCGCCAAGCGCTTCAATCCGAGTGCGGATGGCAACTGGCGCGTGCTGCCGGTGGCGGGGGTGCGGTTGCAGTTTCTGTCCGCAGCCAAGGCAGCACCTCTGCTGCAGCGCACGCCTCAGCTGCGGCTGGTCAAGGAAAACGCTGACGGGTCGGCAGTGTTCGAGCTGGCGGACTGAGGCGGCAAAGCGGGTCAGCCGACCAGCACCTCGACCACCGCCGGATGCCCCAGAAAGCCCTGCGGGCTGGCGCTGGCGCCATACGCGCCGGACTGGAACACCACCGCCAGATCGCCCGGCTGTGCTGCGGCCAGGTCCATCTTGTCGGCCAGCAGATCCAGTGGCGTGCACAACGGCCCGACCACCGAGGCACTCTCCAGCGCTGTTTCGCCACGCGTCTGACTCACCATGGCCGGGTAGTTCTTGCGGATCACCTGACCAAAGTTGCCCGAAGCCGAGAGGTGGTGATGCAGACCACCATCGGTCACCAGGAAGACCTGGCCGCGCGACACCTTGCGGTCCAGGACACGCGTCACATAGACGCCAGCCTCGCCCACCAGGTACCGCCCCAATTCAATGACCAGCTCGGCCTGCGGCATCTCCTTTGCGGCACGCTCACCGATGCCCTGCAGATTGGCACCGATAGGCGCCAGATCCAGCGCTGTCTCGCCAGGAAAATACGGGATGCCGAAGCCGCCGCCCAGGTTCAGGAAGCGCACTGCTGACGGCGCACTCTGGGCCAGACGCAGCGCCAGCTCGTAACACTTCTGCTGAGCCTCACAAATGGACTCGGCCTTCAGATTCTGCGAACCGGCAAAGAGATGAAAGCCTTCAAAGTCCAGGCCCAGGCGCCCAACCTCGGCCAGCACCGGCGGCAGCGCCTCGGCATCGATACCGAACTGCTTGGGGCCGCCGCTCATCTTCATGCCCGAGCCCTTGAGCTCGAAGTCCGGATTCACACGCAAGGCCACCCGCGCCGGCAGACCCAGATCCTGTGAGGCCCGGGCCAGCACCGGCAACTCGCGCGCAGACTCCACATTGACCAACACGCCCGAGGCCACTGCTTGGCGCAACTCGATATCGCGCTTGCCCGGCCCGGCAAAACTGATCTCAGCCGGATCAGCGCCAGCATCCAGCGCCACCTTCAGTTCACCGGCCGAGGCCACATCAATGCCGTCCACCAGCCCCGCCATCAGACCCACCACGGCGGGCATGGGGTTGGCCTTCATCGCGTAGTGCAGCTTGACAGCACTGGGCAGCGCCGCGCGCAACTGGGCCACGCGCGCCTTCAGCAGCGCACGGTCATAGGCATAAAACGGCGTCTGCCCCACGCGTTCAGCCAGCACCGACAGGCGCTGGCCGCCGACGATCAGCTCGCCGTTCTCGACCGCGAACTGCGACATCGGCGCATGGACAGGGGCGCGGCGTGGCACGCTGGACGGTTCATTCATGATGGATGGGGGTCAGGAGTTGTGCTTATCCACCCAGGCGGTGGACAGCAGCTTGCGATCGATCTTGCCATTGGGATTGCGCGGCAGCGGGCCGGCCTGCTGCTCGATGCCGGCCGGCACCATATAAGCTGGCATGCGCTTGCGGCATTCGGCCTGCAGTGCCGCCAGGTCTATCTCGCTTGCGCCTGCGGGAGGCGTGGCAATCACCTGGATGGACTGTCCCAGGGCCTCGTTGTCCACGCCAAAGGCCACGCATTCGCCCACCAGCTGGGTGGCGTAGAGGATTTCTTCGACCTCGGTCGGACTGACGCGATAGCCCGAGGTCTTCATCATCTCGTCGCGCCGGCCGATGAAGTAGAGGTAGCCGTCAGCATCCCGGCGCACCGTGTCGCCCGAGAACACCGCGTACTCGGGCAGTTGCAGGCCTGCCTCGCGCCCGCCCACGCCGGCCGGCAGCGGCTTGTAGCGCTCGGCCGTCTTCTCAGAGTCGTTCCAGTAGCCCAGGCCAACCAGCGCACCACGGTGCACCAGCTCTCCGGGTTCATCGGCCGCACATTCAGTGCCGTCCTCGCGCAGCACCAGGATCTCGGCGTTCGGGATGGCCTTGCCGATGGAATCCGGCCGCGCATCAACCTGGTCAGGCGGCAGATACGTGGAGCGGAAGGCTTCGGTCAAGCCATACATCAGGAAGGGCTTGGCCGCCGGCACGCGCTGCCTCAGCAGCTGCAGCGTCTCACGCGGCATGCGCCCGCCGGTGTTGGCGAAGTAGCGCAGGCGCTCGTTGATGGCCGCCGGCCATTCCAGCTGCGAGAGCTGGATGTAGAGCGGCGGCACTGCCGTCAGGCCGGTGACGCCCTCCCGCTCCATGGCCTTGAGCACATCTCGCGGCAACAGGTAGTTCAGCAACACCACACGGGCGCCTGCATAAAAGGCGGTGGTCAGCTGGCTGAAGCCTGCGTCAAAGGACAGCGGCAGCGCAGCCAGCAGGGTGTCGTCCGGCCCGTTTTCCAAGTAAGTGGCCACGCTTTTGGCGCCGGCCACCATATTCCGGTGAGACAGCACCACGCCCTTGGGCCGACCGGTCGAGCCGGAGGTGTAGAGAATAGCCACTACGTCGGTGTCGACCACGCGATGGCCGGTTCGCGGCGGGCTGTCCAGCAGCGCCGACCAGGCGTGCAGAGGCAGGCTGCCAGCCGCTTCGTTCGGCGCATCGGTCAGCACGACATGGCGCAGCGCCGGACAGTCCGGCAACGTTGCCTTCAACAAGGCATAACGCTCCGGCGAGGTCACCAGCACACGCACATCGCAGTCGCGCAGGATGAAACCCACCTGCTCGGGCTTGAGCAGCGGGTTCAGCGGCACGAAAACGCAGCCGGCCGCGGGCGCGCCAAAGCTGGCCACCACGGTCTCGAAGCGCTTCTCAAGGTAGATGCCGACCCGCTCGCCGCGTGCCAGGCCCAAGCTCATCAGGCCAGCCGCAAAGCCGCGGATCTGCTCGGCCAGCTGGCCATAGCTCAGGTCCGCAGCGCCATAGCGCAGCGCGGGTGCCTGCGACCGACGGCGGGCCTGGCGCAGCGGCAGTTCGTGCAACAGGGTCGAATCGTCGGGAAGTTCGTCTAGTCGCGAATCAGTCATGCGGCAATTTCGGATGGAGTCAGGGCAAGCCTGAGCAGTAGAGTCCAATTGTGCAAACCAAGACCGGCAACATTCACCACATTGCACCATGGCCGAGACAGCCCAAACAGCTTAAGCGATGCTGCCGTGACATATTGCGGGTGTCGCCCCTTGGGATAAGGGGGCAGGCGCCGATATGCAGACAGGACGCCCCGTTAAGATGCGCGCTGTTCGTGCAGCAGGCATCAGCCGCGGCTGCCCTCAGGGATTACAGAAAACTCATGGACATTGCTAAACAAGTTCTGCGCATTCTCGACGAGGTTTTGAGCCTGGACGGCCGTGCCGCCAATTTCAGCCGCGAGACCCTGTTGCTGGGCGCCATTCCCGAGCTGGATTCGATGGCTGTGGTGAGCCTCATCACGGCCTTTGAGGAGCAGTTGGGCATCACGGTCGATGATGACGAGATCGACGGGGCCACCTTTGCCAGCGTCGGCTCCTTGACTGACTTCGTGGCTGAGCGTCTGGCCTGAGCACAGGCTTTGGCGAACCACTCGACGCCATGAACGCCTTTTTCCTTAATGCGCCGGACGGCAGCCAGCGCTTTTGCATCCACCACCCTGCGCAAGGATCGGTGAAGCGCGGCCAGGTGCTCTATCTCCACCCTTTCGCCGAAGAGATGAACAAGTCGCGCCGCATGGCGGCACTGTTGTCCCGAGCACTGGCGAGATGCGGCTTCGAGGTGCTGCAGATCGATCTGCTCGGCTGCGGCGACAGCGCGGGGGATTTTGGTGACGCGACTTGGTCAGCCTGGGTCAACGATGCCCTCATGGGCGTGCGCTGGCTGCAAAGCCAGCCTGACACAGCGCCCCTGTGGCTATGGGGCCTGCGCGCCGGCTGTTTGGTGGCGTCTGAAGCGCTGGGCCGACTAGGAACACCTGCCAACTTGTTGCTGATGCAGCCGCCTGCTTCAGGCAAGCCGCTGCTGCAGCAGTTCCTGCGCCTGAAGCTGGCTGCTGACATGGCGGAAGGCCCCAACAAGGGAGCGATGGCAGAGCTACGCGCTGCCATCGCACGCGGTGAAGCGCTCGAGATAGCCGGCTACCGACTGGCAGCAGTTTTGGCTTCAGGGCTCGAGGCTGCGACGCTCACGCCACCCGAAACTGAGCAGCCAGGGCGTCTGATCTGGCTCGAGTTAAATGCCAACGTTGATGCCGAATGGACTCTAGTGAGCAGCCAGACTCAGCAGCGCTGGCAAGACGCCGGCTGGCAGGTAAATGCACAGCAACTGACAGGGCCAACGTTCTGGCTGACGACAGAGATCGAAGAAGCGCCGAATCTGCTCGATACCGCCTTACGCCTGATAAACGGTGAGACAGAGTCGGGATGGCAACGCCCTGTCGCAGAGGTGGCACCTTGAACGCAGACCCCAAGTCAGTGCGAGAGGAGCCGCTGGTCATTGAGTGTGAGGGTGAGCATCTGCTGGGCATTGTGAGCACACCGCCCGCAGGCGCGGTGCCTAGAGGTGTTGGCGTAATCATCGTCGTTGGTGGGCCGCAGTATCGAGCCGGCAGCCACCGTCAGTTCATCCTCTTGGCTAGATCACTTTCTGCTGCAGGCTACCACTGCTTGCGGTTCGACTATCGAGGGCTCGGGGATAGCAGCGGCTCGCGGCGAGACTTTATGGAGGTAGATCACGACATCGGTGCTGCGCTGACTGCCTTTCGTCACACCTGCCCGGAGTTGCGCAAAGTCGTCCTATGCGGCCTGTGTGATGGAGCATCGGCAAGTCTGCTCTATCTACATGCGCGAAGTCAGCTTGCAGGTATCACAGCGTTAGTCTTGATTAATCCGTGGTTTCGCTCCGAACTGGGGCTGGTGCAGGCTCAGGTCAGGCACTATTACTTGCAGCGAGTGATGGCCCCGGGTTTCTGGCTCAAGTTGTTCAGGGGTGACGTTGGCATCAGTGCGTTCACTGGCCTCATGTCGAAACTGCACAAGCTTTGGCAAAGCCGCATCGAACGCCTGACGCAGAACACCACAGAAAACCTCTGCATCAGTTATCAGGAGCGAATGTTGTCCGCTTGGGCGAGTTTTCCTGGCCCGGTGTTGCTCGTGCTTAGCGGCCGAGATCTGGTCGCTCGCGAATGCGTGCATCATCTGACCAGCGAATTTCGCGGTCGCTCTCATCAAGTCTTGATGAACCGGGCGAGCACACAGGTTTTTGAGGCCCCAAACGCAGACCACACCTTCTCCAATCTGTCCGAACAAGCCAACCTAGAGAAGATCATCGCGCAGTGGCTGTCCCGCTGCGTGTCGGCGGCCTGACCCCGCGATGGAGATTCCAGAAATGTCGAGAGCCCGTCACCGACCGCCGTTTGCAAGGGGTCAGCACACATGTCACACGCCACGGTGGTTTGCGCTTGCACTAGGGCGAGCAACTGCCGGCGCTTTGATCCTTGCCGCCACTGCTACTGCACACGCCCAGGACCTTCCAGCACAGTGCGGCATCCTGAAGAACCACTATGGTCCCTGGGATTACCGGATCCATCGCGGCGAGACACTGGACGTTGTCGAGCGCAGGCACTTCACGCCGGAAATCGAGGCGCTCTTACGCGGCAAGACCGCGAGCATCGGACAGGATCTTTCCTACACGCTGCGCACCTTTCCCAATCATCACCGGGCGCTGATCGCAGCAGAACGATTCGCCGAGCGTGCCAAGACCCCGCAACCCAAGGACATGGAGTTCACTGTCGATTGCTACTTCCGGCGTGCGCTCGCTTGGAAGTCCGACGACGTCATCGCCCGCATGCTCTACGCCCGCTACCTCTTCACGCAAGGCCGCGGCACCGAAGCCAAATCGCATCTAGAGATGGTGCTCGCCGACAAGCGAGCTACCGCATTGACAACTCACAACGTTGGCATGGTCGCCGCCGATTTCCAGGACTATGAGCTGGCCCTTCGCGCCGCTAGGCAGTCTCGCGAGATGGGTTTTGAAAGCATGGACCTAGTCAATCGCCTCCAGACCCAGGGCCGCTGGAGCGAGGCGCCCCGGGCTCCTGTCGAGCCCGCCGCGGCGGCGTCTGCCAGCTCGAAGTGAGCGCGACCTTGACTCAAGCGGGCGGACCCCGACGCAGGAAGTCGCGCGTGCAGAGTGCGTTCCTGCCTCGCACCGACAACCTAGGGGCCCGCGTTGTCAACAGCGCGCTGTTCACGATCGGCGGCGTCGCGTTTCGCACCGCCATCACGATAGGTTCGATGGCCATCCTGGCGCGACTATTGACGCCAGCGGACTTCGGCCTCATCGCCATGGCCACCGTCATCACGGAACTGGCCGCGGTGTTCTCGAATTTCGGCTTCGGCTCTGTGCTGATCCAGCGCCCGCGCGTCTCCCGGATCCAGATCGACACGATGTACTGGTGTGCGCTCGCGCTCGGGCTGATTCTTACCGTTTCCATTTACCTACTCGCCTTCACGTCCGGACTAGTGTTCAATGATCAGCGGGTTGGTGAACTACTGCAGGTATTGGCTTTCTGCTTCATTCTGGAACAGTTGACGTTAGTACCGCGCAGCCTGCTGATGCGGCGCATGCATTTCCGCCTCGACTTCTTTGTGCAGGCAGCCATGCTGCTAGGCCGGGCCGGAACCGCAGTCGTCTTGGCAAAGGCCGGATTCGGCGTCTGGTCCCTCGCCTGGGCGGCAGTCGTTGCCTTGATCATCCAGGCCGTTCTCTATCAGTATGTCGCCGGATACGTGCCCCGGCTGCGATTCAGCCGGAGTTTTCTAGCTTCATCGTGGCGAACGAATGGAGGACATTTCGGGAATGGCATCCTCTTCTACGTCAACGCCAACCTCGATTCGTTGTTGATTGGCCGTACCCTCGGCGCATCGGCGCTGGGCAACTACCAGAACGCAAAGTCGCTTACCGATGAAATACGCGTTCGCATGGTCCAGCCGCTTCAGCGCGTGCTCTTTCCCGCGTTCTCAGCCATTCAAACAGACAACCTAAGGTTCCAGCAGGGAATCTTGCGCTCAGCGCGACTGCTGGCATTCGCGTTCATCCCTGTTGGCTTCGGCATGGCTGCGGAGGCCGAACTGCTGATCCGAATCCTCTACGGCGAGCAGTGGTTGCAGATGATTCCCCTACTCCATCTCACAGCCTTCGCCACTGGGTTTGGCGCGACGACCTCGGTGGCCAACGCCATATTCAATGCGAAGAATGAAGTTGGCCTGTCCTTTCGTCTCTTCTTGTTGAGTACCGCACTGACTGCTGCCTTCATCATCGTAGGAAGCCACTGGGGTCTGCTGGGCGTGGTGTGGGCGCGCCTGTCCTTGGTGCCAGTCGGATTGGTCTTCTTCTGGATCGCTCTGCGCTTGGTCGACCTGGGCCTGCGGGACATCTGGCATCTGTTTGCGGCGCCCTGCACCGCTGCCTCCTTTATGTATATAACGATGGGCCTTGGAGCTCCAGCTTCGGGTCATCATGTGGGCTCGCTGGCCCTGGACCTGTGCGAGGATGTTCTGATCGGTGCGGGCATGTACCTGTTGATGATGTCGGTGATCGGACGCGCACACCTGCGCGAAGCCTGGTCCGTCATTCAGTCCATAGGCAAGCGCCGAAGCTCCTGAAGCCATGACAAACCTCGACCATCCTTCGGCCGCCCCGGAAAACCAAGCCGTCGCCGGAACACGTGTGAGCGTCATCGTCCCCACGTTCAACCGCGCGCACTACATCGGCGAATGCATCGATAGCCTCCTCGCTCAAACCGTGTCACCACACGAAATCATCGTCATCGACGACGGTTCCAGCGATGGTACGGCTGAGCTTCTGTCTCGCTACGCAGGCCCCGTACATTACCGACGTAAGGAGAACGGGGGTAAGCCCAGTGCAGTCAATCTGGGTCTCACACTCGCCAGCGGTGATTTCGTCTGGGTCTTCGACGACGACGATGTGGCGCTGCCCCAGGCCATCGCCAGCCGTCTCGCCGTATTCGAGCAAGACCCGTCGCTGGACTACGTCTACAGCCCGCACTATCTGGGCGGCGATGACGAGGCCGGGCGCATCCGCATCGGCCAGCTCTACGAGCCGCCCCGCCACGAGGCCGAGTGCTTCTTCCGCGAGCTCATGAAGGGCTGCTTCTTTCACCTCGGTTCCACACTCGTTCGGCGTAATGCTTACGGGCGCATCGGCGGCTTCGACACGCAACTGCTAAGCTCGGAAGACTACGATCTGCAACTGCGGCTGGCCCAGCACCTACGCGGCGCCTATTGCACCACACCCAGCTTCGTTTTCCGGCAGCACGCCGGTCTGCGGGGCGCCGCGTCAATACGCTATG
This sequence comes from Roseateles sp., assembly GCA_015657635.1. Taxonomy (GTDB): domain Bacteria; phylum Pseudomonadota; class Gammaproteobacteria; order Burkholderiales; family Burkholderiaceae_C; genus JACDQM01. The sequence continues at coordinate 7,582 of JACDQM010000043.1, read as the reverse complement.
CGGCCAAGGATCGCGCGAAGGTCTTCCGAAAGTTCGATCAGGCAGTAGGCCGTCGCCTTCGCCGGGATGTGCCGCTAGAGCGATTCGCTCCAAGCGAAACGCTAGACGAGGCGCCGCAAGCGGCGCAGATTACCGCGCTGCTGGGCCGCGCCACTGTCATGGCGTCCAAGGCCTGCCTGAGCGAGATGATCGACGACATCTGGGCCGTCTGCGCTTTGTCCGGCGCCCCCCAGCATGCGCTCTCTGCCAATTCGATAGCCGCCATCTCCGACGCCATATGCACCGGCTATGCTGCGGCTGCGGTCGAAGCAGATTGGCCAGCCTTTCGAAGAAGTCTGCACCCCCTCAAGAACTTCGGTCGAGCGGGTAAGAGCGCCATCCGCGCCATGGCCTTAGGCTTTGCGCGGCTGGCCAAAGGCTACCCAGGCACAATCAGTCAAAGGCTGACACGCGCCGGCATCGCAGTCCGGCTTGCACTCATAGGCTGACTTCACACGCTCTGCCCATGCCACATTCAGCCAACATTTCCGTCGTTGTAACCAGCTACAAGCGCGACGACCTGCTCGCCGAGTGCCTCGCGACTCTAGTGGCGCAAGACCTGCCTCTGCAAGATGTGGTGGTCGTCGATGACGGCGGACCGGGCTCGGCCAAGGACATCGTGGCTTCGCACGGCCCAAAGTTCCGCTATGTTTGGCAGCCCAATGGGCACGTACAGGCTGCCCGCAACACCGGCATTCGCGAGTGCAAAGGGGAGTGGATTGCCTTTCTCGACGACGACGACCTCTGGATGCCGTGGCGGCACCGCCAGCTACAGGCCGCAATCGATCAGACACCGACGCCCATCATCGCCAGCAATTTCGTCAAGTTCGCCAACGGCGTGGACCGGCCAGAATCAATCTATGACGAAATCGAACTGCGTAACCCGGGATTCTTCTCCGGCATTCGCCCGACTGATTTTGCGCAGCCATTCAGCCTCGTCGAGAAGTTCCCTGTTGAGCGCCTGATGCCCGTGCATCCGTTTTGGCCCTCGTCCCTAGCCATCAGCCGAAGCGCGTTGCAGGCGCTGAACGGGTGGGACCAGGGCCTACGCGGTGTGAAATGCGAGGATATCGACTTCGTCTTTCGTGCGCTGAGCCGCTTTCCGATCACCATTGCCTGGCAACCGAGCCTGCGCTATCGGAGCCATGCGAACAACGACGCTGGCGACAGCTTAGCGAACTTGAAGGGCCACCTGTTCGTCTGGACGCGCCTGCTAAACAAGGAGCCCATGCCCGCGCCGCTCGTTGCCAGTATCGAAACGGGAATGTTGAAGCTCCGGCACGAGCTACTTTGGGAAGCTTATGCAAGGGGGGATTTCGCGACCTGCGTTGATGTTTTCGCCTCTCTCCCCCGCATCGAACGCAGCGTGGTGGAGCGCGCCAAGTATCTCTTTGCAGAGCTTTCCCTCATGAAGAGAAGGCGCAGCCATGCCCGTGGCAAGCGCTAGGGACATCCGAATCAGCGCAGTGGTAACGACCTTCAACCGCTGCCAGTTGCTCAAGCAGACACTCGACTCGTTGCTCGAGCAGACGCAGGCGCTCGATGAAATTGTCGTCGTGGACGATGGCAGCACGGACGGCACACTGGCCATGCTTCGGGCATACGGGGAGCGCATCATAGTTGTGAGCCAGGCTAATCAAGGCATGCAGGCCGCCCGCAATACGGGCGTGAGCCGGAGCCACCATCCCTGGATCGCGTTCTGCGACGACGACGACCTCTGGACACCAGACCGCTGCGCCTGCTTTAAGGCTTTGTTAGGCGAACGCCCGGTGGACATCGTCGCAGCCGACATTGCCATCTTCTCCAAGGACGGCATCATCCTTGCCTCGGTGTTCGAACAACACAAGAGCAAGTACCCACAGTTCTGGACGCATGTGCGTCGCCAGGGGGACGAGCCGTTTAGCTTTGCCTACGACATACCGCCTTGCGAACTCTTGCCTGAGTACCCACTGTGGGGCGCCACACTGTTGGTCTCGCGAAAGGCCATCAGTGAGGTGGGCGGCTGGAACCCCTGCGTCAGAGGCACGCCATCTGAGGATCTCGATTTCGTCTTCAGGGTCTTGCGGGGCCGCAGCGTCGGCGTGATCTGGAAACCGACACTCTCATACCGCAGTCATTCAGGCAATGTGTCGCAGGACCCACTTCGAAAGTACCAAGGGCGGGTCGAAATTGTGACCCGCCTCATCCAAGGCATCAGTGACCCGGTCGAGAAGTCTAAGCTGACACACTTTGTCCGCACAGCGCTTAATGAACTGTTGTGGAGCTATTGCAAAAGCGGCGACATGCCGGGCGCACTCACCATAGCTCGGCGCATTGGCTGGTCGCGGCTTAGCGCCGGTCAGACCCTGCGCTTGATCGGCGCAATGCTCAGGCACGTCTGGATGGCGCAGACTCGATCGCGCCCGTCCCGATGAACGTATATCAACATGCGCTCGCGCGTTCCCCTGCATCGCCATGACTGAACTGCAGCAGCCATGCCCGCATCCATGATCACAGCCACCCATCCGCAAGCAAGGACTGCGCCATTCGTCTCGGTCATCATGCCTGCGTACAACGCAGCGCCCTATATCCGCGATTCGGTGGCCACCGTGCTGGGCCAGGACCATCGTCATCTTGAGCTGATCATCGTGGATGACGGTTCATCAGACGGCACGCCCGAACTGGTTGAGGGCCTGGACCCGCGCATCACCGTACTACGCCAAAAGAACGCCGGACCTGCCGCGGCGCGCAACCTGGGCCTGAAGGCGGCCAAGGGCGAGTTCATCGCCTTTCTGGACGCCGACGACCTATGGACGCCGCACAAGCTCAGCCTGCAGCTCGCCTTTCTGCTAGGTCACCCGGAGTACGGCATGGCTTACGGCGGCTTCCTGCGCTGGTTAGCCAAGCCTGACGGCAGCTTTGATGCGCCGCCACCGGCCCAAGGTACTGATGCACCCAACGATGCGCTGATCCAAGCGCACAGCGGCTGGATCTATGTGCCCCTGCTGTTCGACAACATCGTCCACATCATCACGGCTCTGCTGAGGCGCGAGGTAGTGGAGGCCGTGGGGGGCTTCAACCCGAGCCTGCCGACAGGCGAGGACTACGACTTCTGGCTGCGTGTCTCGCGGCGTTTCAGGGCCGCAAAGCTTGCGCGCACTCTCGCCTTCTATCGTATCCATAAGGCCAGCATCACGCACAAACCTCGCGCCGAGAACAACGAATATCACGCTCTGCGCTCGGCGCTGGATGCCTGGGGAGCTACCGGTCCCGATGGCAGCCAGGCAGATGTCCGGGCGCTGCGTCAGCGCCTTTTCATGTTGAACTTCAGCCATGGCTATCAGCATGTGCGCGCCGGCAGTGCGCGCGTGGCGGCCGGCGCGTTCTGGTGCGCGGTGCGGATTCGCCCAACCCACCTGAAGAGCTGGGCTTACTTGGCCGCCAGCGGACTCAAGAGCCTGGTTGCCAGTGGACCGGCCGAGCGGCAACGATGAGCCTGATTTCCTTCGACGCGTCGGCGTGCGCCTATCCGGCACCGCGTGTCTCGCCGCTGCCCGGGATGCGCCTGAGCGGGCTAAGCGCGTCGGCCTCCCAAGCCACGGCTTGGCAGCGGCGCCTGGGCAACAGCCGCTGTTTCAAGCAGGCGCGCTATGCACTGCATGCTGCCTACGCGGCCGCCGGCTTGCAGGCCGGCGGCACCCTGCTGGCGCCCGCTTACCACTGCCGCACGATGCTCGACCCTGCCCTGCGGCTTGATGCGGCCTTTGCACTCTACCCACTGAATGCGCGACTAGAACCCGATCTACACGCATTGCAGGCGCTGCTCCAGGCCGGGGACGGAGCGGTCAAGGCGGTGCTAGCCACGCATTTCTTCGGCTTCCCTCAACCCATGGACGCAGTGGCTCGCCTGTGCGCCAAGCACGGTGCACTGCTAATCGAGGACTGCAGCCACGTCAGCCCCTCGCTGTACGGCACGCCGGGCCTAGGCCGCAGCGGCGCCTATGCAGTGGGCAGCATCTACAAGTTCAGCGCCGCCGAGGACGGCGGCCTGCTGTGGAGCAATCCGCCGCAGCGTCTGGCCGCCATAGAGCCCACGCAGGCCCGCGCGGTGCCCGGCTGGCGTGTCGAGGCCCAGGCGCTGCTGCATGCCTGGCAGCGGGGGCGTCGCCGCCTGGGCAGCGCGCCAGCGCCGGCAGGTACCGCCACCACCGCAACGCTGCCGCGGGGCAGCGACCGCCACGAGCCGCAGCTGCGGCTGTCTGCACATTACGAGGCCGATGCCGCCGCCGAATGGGCTCCGAGCCCGCGCGTCTCCCGCTGGCTTGCCCGCCACACCGACTACGCGGCCGCTGCGCGCCGCCGTCGAGCCAACTACCTGGCGCTGCTGGCCGGCTGCCGAGGCCTGCCGCTGGTACAGCCCTGGCGTAAGGACCTGCCCGAAGATGTGGTGCCCTATATGTTCCCGCTGCTGCTGCAAGGCCCGCCCGAGCCGACCTTCGACCACCTCAAGCGCGCCGGCGTTCCCGTGGGCCGCTGGGACGATATGGTCGATTCCCAGTGCCCACACTCACGCCACTACCGCCTGCAGCTGCTGCATCTGCCGGTGCACCAGGACCTGGGCGATGCCGAAATGAACTGGATGCTGGAGCAGCTCGCTGCGGCGCTGCCCACAGGCCGCGGAGATCAGGCATGAAGGAGTGCGGCAAGGCCATGCCGAGTTTCACCGACAGCGAGACGCTCAGCTGGAGCGTGTTGCCGCTGCAGCGGTCGCTGGGCGATCACGCCGCTGACTGGGCCGCCCTGAACGAGCACAACTTTGGCGACCATCCGCTGCTGTCAGCCGAGTTCGTCAATGCATTGCTGCACGGTTTCGGCGAAGGCCATGAGCATCTGTGCCTTGGGCGCGATGCGAGCGGTCGGATACAGGCCATGTGCATACTCCGCCCCGAGGCACCGATGGTGTGGCGCAGCTTCCTGCCCAGCCAGGCACAGGTCGGGCCTACGCTGCTGAGCAATGCGGCAGCCGCCCGACAGCTGTTCCGCGCCCTTCCCGTCTCCGTGCAACAGGTGGACCTGCTGTGCTGCGACCCTGACTTCACGCGAGGCGCCGGCTTGCATGCGCCTTCCGCCTATCCGCTGCCGCATGCGCTGACGGTCAGCGTGCCGCTGATGGGTAGTTTCGATGGCTACCTGCAGTCGCGCGGCAAGAACCTCAGGGCCAATATAAAGCGCTACTTCAAGCGCATGACCGAGGACGGGCGCACGCTGACACTGCGTGTGCGCAGCGAGGCCGCAGAGATCAAGGCTGCCGTCGCCCACTACGCCGCCATGGAGACCGCCGGCTGGAAAGGCCAGCAGGGCACGGCACTGGGCTCAAACGAGCGCCAGCAGGGCTTCTATGCCGAGCTGCTGGGCGCTGCCGCCGCTGAGGGTCGCGCGCGGGCCTACGAGCTCTACTTCGACGACAAGCTGGTGGCCTCGCGACTGACCTATCAGCGAGGCACGATGTTGGTGATCCTGAAGACCACCTACGACGAGGCCGAGGCCAAGCTGGCGCCCGGAAGGCTGCTGCTGCACGAGCTGATCAGGCACGAGTTCGAGCGTAAGGAGTTCGCCTCCATCGAGTTCTATACCGATGCCAACCAGGACACCATGGCCTGGTCCACACGCCAGCGCTGGATCAGCCACCTGAGCCTGTACCGCCACAGCCTGATGGCACCGCTAGCGGACAGTGCGCGGGCACTGCTGCGCCGCAGCGCCTCGCCCGATGCCGGCGGCGACGACGACAAGCGCCCGGTAGCCGCCCTCTTTGCGCGCTGCAGCGAGCTCCCAGAGGGGGCGCTAGAGTTGCTGCGCCAGAGTGCCAGCCAGGGCAGCTACCTCGGGCCAGACTGGTACGCCAATCTGGAGCAGACGGTCTACGACAACCCAGAGCAAGTCGAATACGGCGTGCTCAGCCAAGGCGAGCACGTATTGTGCGTGCTGCCCATGCTTCTACGGCGCGGCAACGGTCTCAGCATCCAGGGCCTAAGCAACTTCTACACCCCGCTGTATGCGCCCGCGATGGAACCGCTGCTCAAACCGCACTTGCTAGCAACGCTGCTGCTGGCGCTGCGCGAGCGCCATGCCGACCTGCGCTCACTGGACTTCGGGCCCATGGACATGGCGAGCCATGCCGGCCAGGCTTTGCTAGCTGCGCTGCGCATGGCTGGCTTCCCAAGCTTCGAGTACTTCTGCTTCGACAACTGGCATGTGGGGCCAATCCGCGGCTGGCAAGAATATCTGGACACGCGCGGTGGCCAGTTGCGCTCGACCCTGGCACGCAAGGGGCGGCACTTTGCCGGCGCAGGCGGCTGCTTCGAGCTGATCACCCGGCCCGAGGAACATGAGCGCGGACTGGCCGCCTATGCCGAGGTCTACGCGCGCAGCTGGAAGAAGCCCGAGCCCTTTCCTGGCTTCGTGCCGGGCCTGATGCGTACCTATGCCGCGCGAGGCGAGCTGCGCCTGGGCCTGGCTTATCTGCAAGACAAGCCGGTCGCGGCCCAAATCTGGATCGTCAGCCAGGGTCGGGCCGAGATTCACAAGCTGGCCTACGACGCCGAGCACAAAGCGTTCTCGCCCGGCACGCTGCTCAGCGAGTATCTGATACGCCACGTCCTGGAGGAGGACAAGGTCACAGAGATCGACTATCTAATAGGCGGCGACACGTACAAGCAGCTCTGGATGGATCGGCGGCGAGAGCGCTGGGGTATCGTCGCCTACAACCCACGGACGTTCGGCGGTATCGTCGGCCTCGCCACCGAGCTATTAGGGCGCCTGACCAAGGGCCTGCGCCACCGCCTGCGCGAGTTGCGAGCACTGCGCGCCGAGGCCGGCGCCCCGGCACGCTGAGCGCCCACCCGTTTCAACGCGAACAAGAACAAGCACGCATGACTACAAGCGCCTTCACACTCATCACCGGCACCCTGCCCGACGAGGGACGGGCCGCGCTCGCCGGGTTGACCCGCACGGCCGACATCGGCGCAGCGCTGGGCATGCTGACCCAGCCTTTCGCCTTCGCCGCCGAACTGGCCGACGGCCGCGTACTGCTGGCCGTGGACCGCTTTGCGGTGCGGACCTTGTGCTGGCGCCTGGACGGCGGCCGGCTGCTGGTAAACGAGCGCGCCGACGCGATCGCCCAGGGCGCCGCGATCGACCCGCAGGCGATCTACGACTACTTGTTCTTCCACTGCATACCCTCGCCGCGCACCATCTTCAAGGAGGTGTTCCGCCTGCCGCCGGGCCGCTATGCGATCTTCGAGAACGGCCAGTTGGACATCCAGCCGTTCGGCCGGCCGGAGTTCGCGCCCGAGCACCAGGACTTCGGCACTGCACGCCAGCGCTTCCAATCGCTGCTGGAGCAATCCGTCGTGGAGGAGTTGGATGGCGGCAAGCCCGGCTGCTTCTTGAGCGGCGGCACCGACAGTTCTACCGTGGCCGGCATGATCCGCCGCGCCACTGGGCGCCAACCGGCCACCTATTCGATCGCTCGAGCCGAGGGTTATGACGAGATGGAGTTCGCTCG
>JACDQM010000042.1 GCA_015657635.1 Roseateles sp. | reverse complement strand
CCTTCGGGTGGCCGATCTTCCTGCTCCAGCATCGCGGCCATCAGGTCGGGCATTGGCCCACATGCCCTTGCCGATCTGTGCTACGGCCGCGCATGGCCGCAGGACAGGCCGGTCAGCACGTTGGCGCGCTCGTAGGCCTGGATCCAGCGCTCGCCTTCATGTCGCCCTTGCGCAGCATCGGGCCGGCCTGCATCGCGGTGTGCATCTCGTCGCCGGTGCGGTCCAGGAAGCCGGTGTTGATGAAGGCCACGCGGCTGGCCGCCGCGGCGATGCAGGCCTTCAGGTTGACGCTGGTGCGGCGCTCCTCATCCATGATGCCCAACTTCACGGTGCTGTCCGGCAGACCCAGCATCTGCTCGACGCGGCTGAACAGCTCAGCCGCGAAAGCCACCTCGGCGGGTCCGTGCATCTTGGGCTTGACGATGTAGACCGAGCCCTTGCGCGAGTTGCACAAGCCGTTCTTGCCGTGGCGCTGCAGGTCATGCAGCGCGATGGTCGTAGTGATGACGGCATCCATGATGCCCTCGGGGATCTCGCGGCCGCCGTCCAGCAGGATGGCCGGGTTCGTCATCAGGTGGCCGACATTGCGCACGAACATCAATGAGCGGCCATGCAGCACAACCTCGCCGTTGCCGTTCGCTGTGGTGTAGCGACGGTCCGGATTGAGGCTGCGGGTGAAGCTCTTGCCGCCCTTGCTGACTTCCTCGGTCAGCGTGCCCAGCTGGATGCCCAGCCAGTTGCTGTAGGCCAGCAGCTTGTCTTCGGCATCGACTGCGGCGACCGAGTCCTCCAGGTCCAGGATGGTGGACAGCGCCGACTCGACGATCAGATCGCTGACACCGGCCGCATCGCTCTTGCCAATGGCGGTGCCGCGATCGATCTGGATGTCCAGATGCAGGCCGTTGTGAACCAGCAGCACCGAGCTCGGCCCACTGGCATCGCCCTGGTAGCCAGCGAACTGGGCCGCATCGGCCAGGCCGGTGCTGGCACCGCCGATCAGGCTCACCACCAGGCGGCCGTTCTCGACCCGGTAGCCGGCGGCATCCTTGTGCGAGGCGCCGGCCAGCGGTGCAGCCTGGTCCAGCACCTGGCGGGCATAGGCAATCACCTTGGCGCCGCGCACCGGGTTGTAGCCCTTGCCCTTCTCGGCACCGTCGGTCTCGGGAATCGCATCCGTGCCATAGAGCGCGTCATACAGCGAGCCCCAGCGCGCATTGGCGGCGTTCAGCGCGTAGCGAGCGTTCAGGATCGGCACCACCAGCTGCGGGCCGGCCTGCAGCGCCAACTCGGCATCGACGTTGGCGGTCGTCGCCGTCACCTGGGCCGGCATGGGCACCAGATAGCCGATGCGCTCCAGGAAAGCGCGGTAGGCCGGCATGTCCTGGATCGGGCCGGGGTGGGCGCTGTGCCATTGGTCCAGCTCGGTCTGCAGGCGGTCGCGCTCGGCCAGCAAGGCCAGGTTCTTGGGCGCCAGATCATGCGCGATTGCATCGAAGCCAGCCCAGAAGCTAGCGCTGCTGATGCCGGTGCCAGGCAACACCTGCTCCTCGATGAAGCGGTACAGCGGGGTGGCAACCTGGAGACGGTGACTGGCGGTGCGTGCGGACATGATCGTGGGCCTCGGCTTGAATGGAAAAAGGAATGCGGCCACCAAGGGCCCTTGATGCTGAATCTACGTCAGGCCAGGGCTTCGATTCATAGGCTTGAATGCATTGAATCCCTGATGTTTTTGCACAAATCACCACCGAATTCGGTTGCTTTCAAGGCCGGAGCGCGCAATTATTCGCGCCATGGATCGCCTCAAACAGATCGAGTCCTTCGTCGCCGTCGCCACCAAGGGCAGCCTCACGCGCTGCGCAGTTGGAGGGCGTGGCCCCGGCCGTGATGGGGCGTCGCATCGACGCGCTGGAAGAGCGGCTGGGCGTCAAGCTGCTGGTGCGCACCACGCGGCGCATCACGCTGACGCATGAAGGCAGCTCTTTCCTGGAGAGCTGCCAGCGCCTGCTGGTGGACATTGCCGACGCCGAGGCCGGCGTCAGCGCCGGTGGCGTCAAGGCCAGCGGCCATCTGCGCATCACGGCGCCGGCGGGCTTCGGCCGCCGTCATGTGGCGCCGCTGGTGCCCGAATTCCTGGCCCAGCACCAGGACCTGAGCCTGTCGCTGAACCTGAGTGACCGGGTGGTCGACATCGTCAACGAAGGTTTCGACTGCGCGGTGCGCGTCGGTGATCTGGTCGATTCCAGCCTGGTCAGCATGCGCCTGGCCGACAACCGGCGCCTGTGCGTCGCGGCGCCGGCCTATCTGAAGCGGGCCGGCACGCCCAAGCACCCCGGCGAACTGGCGCGCCACCAATGCCTGGGCCTGAGTTCTGAAGCCAGTCAGAGTCGCGGCTGGGCCTTCATGGTCGATGGCGAGCTGATGCATTGGCGCCCGGTCGGCCGCCTGGATTGCAGCGATGGCCAGGTGCTGCACGACTGGTGCATCAGCGGCCTGGGCATCGCCTGGCGCAGCATCTGGGAGGTGGAGGCCGACATCGAAGCCGGCCGCCTGCAAGCCCTGCTGGAAGACTTTGCCGCGCCGCCCAATGGCATCTTCGCGCTGGTGCCGCAGCGCAAGCACCTGCCACTGCGGGTGCGGCTGTGGATCGACTTCCTCAAGCTCAATTACGCGAACCCGGACTACTGGGCTCGCGCCATGGCCAAGGACAGCGCGCGCTGATCGGGCGGCGGCTTACTTCGCAGCCGCGTCGGACACGCACTTCTTCGTGAAGCTGGTCTTGGCTGCACCGGCCAGCTTCTTCTCGGCCGCCTTGGCCTCGCAGCTGGCCTCAGCCGTCGGGGCGGCAGCGGGCGCTGACGCAGCGCCGCCGGCATCAGCCACGCACTTCTTGGTGAAACTGGTCTTGGCAGCACCGGCCAACTTCTTCTCGGCCGCCTTGGCATCGCAGGCGGCTGTCGCGTCGGACCCGCCCGCATCCGCCACGCACTTCTTGACGAAGCTGGTCTTGGCCGCGCCGGCCAACTTCTTTTCGGCTGCCTTGGCTTCGCAGGCCGGGGCCGCATCAGCGGCATGCGCGTTGAAAGCCGCGAGAGTCAGGCAGGCCAGCAGGACGGACAGGCGATTCTTCAGCATGGTCGGGAAGCTCCAGGTGGATGAAGGGGTGAGGAGGGTCAGGACTTGCCATCACGCAGATCCCGTGCTGAGCGTAACGCAGCCGCATGCCACGGCGACTACAGGATTCGGCGTGGATGCGAAAGTTGTTCGTGCGCCGCATGCAGGCGCCGCACCAGCACCTGGATGAAGGCGCGGTCGAAGCGGTGCTGGCACTCGGGGCTCAACAGGCCCAGTGATTCGGGCGTGAACGAGATCGTCGTGCAGATCTGGCTGACCTTGATGTCGGTGCTGTGGCGGCGCAGGTCCGGATTCGGCGCCAGATAGGCCATCTCGCCGACCGAAGTGCCCTGGCCCAGCGTGGCCACCTTGGTGCCGTCGCGAAACACCTCCACCTCGCCCTGGGCAATGATGTGGAAGGTGTTGCCTTCCTGGCCTTTCTTGTAGAGCGCGTGTTCGAGCGGAAAGCGGCGCCAGCGCGCGCGGTGCACCACCTCCCACAACTCGACATCGCCGAAGTCGGCAAAGAACTCCAGCTCGCGCAGCATGTTGAAGCGCTCGGAGTCCTTCACTTCATACAGGCGGGCCAGCGGCACCAGCTGGCGCGCCACCAGCTCGGACAGCGCCTTGGCAAAGGCCTCCCAGTCGGCATAGCGCTCGCCCGGATGCTTGGCCAAGGCCCGCAGGATCACCGCATCAAGCTCGGGTGTGACGCCGCTGCGCAGCGCTTGCAGCGAGGTCGGAGCCTGGTGGTAGATCTGGTGCATCAGCGCCATCTGGTTGGGCGCGTCGAAGGGCGGGCGCCCCGCCACCAGGTGGTACAGCACCGCGCCCAGTGCGTAGATGTCAGCGCGGCTGTCGACGTCGCCACCCTCGATCTGCTCGGGCGGCATATAGGCCAGCGAGCCGACCCGGTGTACCTGGGTGGAGTCGGAGTTGAGGTTCAGCGCGCTGCCGAAGTCGCTGATCTTCACGTCCGTCACCACGCCCTGCGCGTCCAGCACGGCCAGCAGATTGGCCGGCTTGACGTCGCGGTGGATCAGGCCCTGGCGGAACACATAGGACAGCGCCATCGCGCACTTGAAGCCCAGCTCGACGATCTGGTCCAGTGGCAGCAGGCGGTCGCTGCGGCAGAAGTGCTTGAGCGTCACGCCCGGCACATATTCCATCACCAGATAGGGCGCCATCTCGTCCGGCACCGCATCCAGGATCTGCACCACATTGGGATGCTGGAAGCGCCCGGCCAGCGCCGCTTCGGCGGCATAGAAGCGGAAGGGGAACTGCTCGCCCGGCCCGCCGCGGCTGCTCAGCGCCCAGGCGCGCACGCGCTTGATCGCCACCTCAACATCGTGGAAATCGTCGCGCCCCAGAAACACATCGCTGGTCGCGCCCTCGCCCAGACGGCGCAGCACGCGGTACTTGCCGATGAATTTCGGCAGGTCGGAGGCGGCTGGCTCGGGCGTGCCTGGCGCGATGGCGGACATGGGCCCCATCATACTGAGCCCCGTAGAATCGCCGCATGATTCAAGCCAAGCAGGATTTGCTCGCCGCCCTGGGCGAGGCCATCCAAGAACTGAGCCCCGGCGCCGATCTGGCCGCCGCTTTCGAGTCCCCCAAGCAAGCCAGTCACGGTGACTTTGCCTGCACGGCCGCGATGCAGCTGGCGCGCCCCCTGAAGAAGAACCCGCGCGAGCTGGCTCAAGCCCTGATCGAGGCGCTGCAGCGTCGCCCGGCCTTCCAGACCTGGGTCGACAGCCTGGAGATCGCCGGCCCCGGCTTCATCAACATCCGCCTGAAAGCCGCTGCCAAGCAGGCCGTGGTCAAGGAGGTGCTGGACGCCGGCGCCGCCTTCGGCAGCCAGCCCGCCAACGGCCAGCATGTGATGGTCGAGTTCGTCTCGGCCAACCCGACCGGCCCGCTGCACCTGGGCCACGCCCGCCAGGCGGCACTGGGCGACTCGATCTGCAGCCTGTTCGCCACGCAGGGCTGGGATGTCACGCGCGAGTTCTATTACAACGACGCTGGTGTCCAGATTGCCACCCTGGCCAACTCGACGCAGTGCCGCCTGAAGGGTCTCAAGCCCGGCGACGCCGGCTGGCCCGAGTCGGCCTACAACGGCGACTACATCCAGGACATCGCCGACGCCTTTTGCGCAAGGAAGCCGTCAAGGCCGATGACCGCGAGTTCACCGCCTCCGGCGATATCGACGACCTCGACGGCATCCGCCAGTTCGCGGTCGCCTACCTGCGCCATGAGCAGGACCTGGACCTGCAGGCCTTCGGCCTGAAGTTCGACCACTACTTCCTCGAATCCAGCCTCTACAGCACGGGCCGCGTGGAAGCGACCGTCTCCAAGCTGATCGCCAACGGCAAGACCTACGAGCAGGACGGCGCGTTGTGGCTGCGCTCCACCGACTACGGTGACGACAAGGACCGCGTGATGCGCAAATCCGACGGCACGTACACCTACTTCGTGCCCGACGTCGCTTATCACATCAACAAGTTCGAGCGCGGCTTCACCAAGTGCGTGAACATCCAGGGCACCGACCACCACGGCACGATCGCGCGCGTGCGCGCTGGCCTGCAGGCCGCCGATGTGGGCATCCCGCAGGGTTTCCCGGACTACGTGCTGCACAAGATGGTGCTGGTGATGAAGGGCGGCGAGGAGGTCAAGCTCTCCAAGCGCGCCGGCTCCTATGTGACGGCACGCGACCTGATCGACTGGACCAGCCGCGATGCAGTGCGCTTCTTCCTGATCAGCCGCAAGGCCGATACCGAATTCACCTTCGACATCGATCTGGCGCTGCAACAGAACGACGAGAACCCGGTGTTCTACGTGCAGTACGCGCATGCGCGCATCTGCTCGGTGATCCGCCAGTGGGCGGCCAATGGCGGCGTCGAGGCCGACCTGCCGGGCGCTGAGCTGGCGCTGCTGAAGGCACCGGCCGAGACGGCGTTGATGCTCAAGCTGGCCGACTATCCGCGCATGCTCGGCGGCGCCGCCGAAGGCCTGGCGCCGCACGATGTGACTTTCTATCTGCGTGACCTGGCCGCCGCCTTCCACAGCTACTATGCGGCCGAACGCTTCCTGACCGATGACGACGGCCTGACCCGCGCGCGCATGGCCCTGCTGGCCGCGACGCGCCAGGTGCTGGGCAATGCCCTGGCGGTGCTGGGTGTCAGCGCGCCGGAAGCGATGGCACGCGAAACGACGGAGAACCCATGAGCAAAGGCGAGGGCACACAACAGCGCAGCGGGCAACGCGGCGGATTCGTACTCGGCCTGATCGTGGGCCTGCTGCTGGGCCTGGGCCTGGCGCTGGGCGTGGCGCTGTACGTCACCAAGGTGCCCATCCCCTTCATCGACAAGGTGCCGCAGCGCAGCGCTGAACAGGACGCAGCAGAAGCCGAGCGCAACCGCAACTGGGACCCCAATGCCGGCCTGGCCGGCAAGGGCGCCAAGGCCGCCAGCGGCGTGGTCAGCGGCGGGCCCGCAGCTGCCGCGGCGGCCAGTGCGCCTGCGCCGGCCTCCACCGCCCCGGCTGCGACTGCAGCGGCACCCAGCGCGCAGACGCCGGCAGCCAAGCCGGCAGCCGCCTCGGCCGCCAAGACTGAGGCCAAGGCCGACAGCAAGGCAGCAGCGGCCAGCGCAGCAGCCGCCGCCGATGCCTATGTCTACTACGTCCAGGCCGGCGCCTATGTGAAGGTCGAGGATGCCGAAGCGCAGCGCGCCAAGCTGGCGATCCAGGGCTTCGTCGCCAAGGTCTATGAACGCGAGCAATCCGGTCGCACCGTGCACCGCGTGCGCATGGGCCCGCTGGACAACCGCGAGGAAGCCGAGGCGCTGCAGCGCAAGCTCGAGGCTGCCGGCATCGAGGCCAACCTGGCGCGCGTGCAGCGCTGAGCCGCTCGCTTGCCGGATCAGCCCGCCGATCCCCTTGTACGCGCAAACCCGCGGCGCTGCGTTTAGCATGCAGCCGCCGGGCCCTGCGGGCCCCACAGCCACAAGCACAGTCATCAAAAGGAATTCAGGATGAAGCGTCGCGATTTCTCCACCGCTCTGGGTCTGAGCACTGGCAGCCTGGCCTTGGGTCTTCCTGGCCTGAGCCTGGCGCAGGGCGGGCCGGTTGAAGGCCGCCATTACCAGCGCCTGTCGCAGCCCATGCCCACGGCCGCCGGCAAGATCGAGATCGTCGAGTTCTTCTGGTACGGCTGCCCGCACTGTCACGCCTTCGAGCCGGTGCTGAATGACTGGGTCAAGCGCCTGCCGGCCGACGTCAGCTTCCGTCATGCGCATGTGGGCTTCCGCGGCCAGGTCAAGCTGCACCAGCGCCTGTACTACGCGCTGGAAGCCATGGGCAAGGAGAAGGAACTGCGCGCCCGCGTCTTCAGCGCCCTGCACGTTGAAAACCGCAGCCTCGACAGCGTCAAGGCGATGGCCGCTTTCCTGACGCCACTGGGCGTTGATGCCGCCAAGTTCGAGCAGGCCTACAACTCATTCGGCGTGCAGACCAAGTGCCAGCAGGCCGACAAGCTGGTGGACGGCTTCCGCATCGACGGCGTGCCGGCCATCGGCATCGCCGGCCGCTTCTGGACTTCGCCTGCGCTGTCGACCGGCGGCGTGCGTGTCAGCGAAGTCGAATCCGGCGTGCGCGCGCTGGCGGTGACGGATTACCTGATTCAGCAAATTCGCTCAGGCAAGGGCTGAGCCCTGCCCTGGCAGGGCTAGAATGGTCCGCAAGAACTGTGCCACCATGCCCAAGCCCCTCGCCTCCCCTTTTCGCCAGCTGTCCGCAGCGCTCGTCCTGGCTCTGCTGGCCGGCGGCGCCCTGCCTGAGCTGGCGCAGGCCGAGAAGGCGGACCGAGACAAGGCACTGAACATCGTGTCCGAGAAGGGCGGCGTCTATGACGCCGTCAAGCAGCACACCGAATTCAGCGGCGGCGTGATGCTCAGCAAGGGCTCGATGCTGCTGCGCGCCGAGACGCTGTCGCTGCGCGAAACCAGCGACGGCTATGCCCAGGCCTCGGCCGTGGGCAAGCCCGGCCAGCCGGTCAGCTTCCGCCAGGGCCGCGATGTGCCGGGCGAGAGCATCGAGGGCGTGGCCGGCCAGGTCGAATACGACAGCCGCAATGACACGGTGCGCTTCATCGGCGCTGCCACGGTGCGGCAGCTGCGCGGCACGACCGTGCTGCGGGAAGTTTCCGGCGCGCTGCTGGTGTACGAGAACCGCAGCGAGCGCTTGTCGATCGAAGGCGGCCAGACCTCACCCAACCCACGCGGCAGCGTGCGCATGACCATCATGCCGCGCAACGCTGGCGAGCCGGCCGTCCCTGCCTCGGCCGTGCCGCTGCAGGCCGTGCCGCCCGTGCCTCGCAATCCTTCATGACGGTCGGCGCGCAGTCCCATCGCCCGGCGCTGGAATCGGGCCCTGTGAGTCGTCTCGAAGCCGAGGGCCTGCAGAAGAGCTATGGGGTGCGCAAGGTCGTCAAGGACGTGCACCTGGATGTGCACAGCGGCGAGGTGGTGGGCCTGCTCGGACCCAACGGCGCCGGCAAGACCACCAGCTTCTACATGATCGTCGGCCTGGTGCGCGCCGATGCCGGCGAGATCCGCATCGACGGCCAGCCGGTGCAACGCCTGCCCATTCACAAGCGCTCGCGCCTGGGTCTGTCCTACCTGCCGCAGGAAGCCTCGATCTTCCGCAAGCTGACGGTGGAGCAGAACATCCGCGCGGTGCTGGAACTGCAGCAGGATGACAAGGGTCGCCCGCTGCCGGCTCAGCGCATCCAGGACATGCTCGAAGGCCTGCTGGCTGATCTCAGCATCGAGAAGCTGCGTGACAGCCCCGCGCCCGCGCTCTCGGGCGGCGAGCGGCGTCGCGTCGAGATCGCCCGGGCGCTGGCCACACAGCCGCGCTTCATCCTGCTGGACGAGCCTTTCGCCGGTGTCGATCCGATTGCGGTGCTGGAGATCCAGCGCATCATCCGCTTCCTGAAGAGCCGCGGCATCGGCGTGCTGATCACCGATCACAACGTGCGCGAGACGCTGGGCATCTGCGACCGCGCCTACATCATCAGCGAGGGTGCCGTGCTGGCCGAGGGCACACCGCTGGAAATCGTCGAGAACCCAGACGTCCGCAAGGTCTACCTCGGCGAACACTTCCGGATGTGAGCCCAGTGACCCGGCCATGAAACAGTCACTGCAGGTTCGCCTCAGCCAGCATCTGGCACTCACGCCGCAGTTGCAGCAATCGATCCGGCTGCTGCAGCTGTCGACACTGGAGTTGAACCAGGAAGTCGAGCAGATGCTGGCGCAGAACCCGCTGCTGGAGGCTGACGAAGACTACGGCGATGTGCCGACGCCCGAAGCGCCCGAGCTGCCGCGCAGCAAGGCCACCGAGGGCGAAGCCGGCGACAGCCCGCCAGGCGGCGAAGCCGAGACCACCCCGGAAATCCAGGCCGAGGACTTCGGCACCACCGAGCGCGAGGACTGGGAGAACGGCACCGAGCGCGACGACTTCGACGGCATCCGCGAACTGCCGGGCAACAGCTCGGGCAGCGGCAGCGACGAGGACGGCGAGCGCCAGGACCAGGAGTCCGCCGAGATCAGCCTGCAGGAGCATCTCTACCAGCAGCTCGCCGGCATGACCCTCAGCGACGAGGACAAGGCCGCACTGCATGTGCTGATCGAATCGCTCAACGAGGATGGCTACCTGGAAGACAGCCTTGAAGAGCTGACCGAAGCGCTGGCCGGCGCCGATGCCGAGCCTGAGCAGCGCGAAGAATTGCTGGACCATCTGCGCTGCGCGCTCAAGTGGCTGCAGAGCATGGACCCGGTCGGCGTGGGCGCGCGCGACCTGCCCGAATGCCTGACGCTGCAACTGCGCGCCCTGCCGCGCAGCCAGGTGCAGGCGGTGGCCATCCTGATCTGCAAGCAATATCTGGAGCTGCTGGCCAAGCGCGACCTCAAGCGCCTGATGTCGCTGACCGGCGCCGACGAAGCGCTGCTGCGCGAGGCACAGGCGCTGATCACCAGCCTCGAGCCCAAGCCCGGCCGCCCGTTCGCGCGCGGCCAGGCGCAGGCGGTGATTCCGGACGTGATCGTGCACAAGGTCGGGCGCGAGTTCCGCGTGATGCTCAACCCCGAAGTGGCGCCCAAGCTGCGCATCAACGAGCTCTACGCGCAGGCCCTGCGCGCCACGCGTGGCGGTATCAGCAATTCGCCGCTGGGCGCACAGCTGCAGGAGGCGCGCTGGTTCATCAAGAACATCCAGCAGCGCTTCGACACCATCCTGCGCGTCTCGCAAGCCATCGTCGAACGCCAGAAGGGCTTCTTCACGCATGGCGAGCTGGCGATGAAGCCGCTGGTGCTGCGCGAGATCGCCGATGAGCTGGGCCTGCACGAATCGACCATCTCGCGCGTCACCACGGCCAAGTACATGGCCACCCGCTTCGGGACCTTCGAGCTGAAGTTCTTCTTCGGCTCGGGCCTGTCCACCGAGGCCGGCGGCAATGCCTCCAGCACCGCGGTGCGGGCGCTGATCAAGCAGTTTGTCGCCGCCGAAGACGCCGCCAAGCCGCTGTCGGACAGCACGCTGGCCCAGATGCTTGAAGAGCAGGGCATCCAGGTGGCGCGCCGCACGGTGGCCAAGTACCGCGAGGCGCTTAAAATCGCTCCAGCCAATCTGCGCAAGAGCCTCTGACCCCGCGCCCGCGGTTCGTGGCGCCGCGGTCTGCCCGCCTCAGCCCGGCAGCCGCTCCCGACTCCCTTCAAGCCCTGTTGCTTGCCCGCCAGCGGCGCCTGAGGCGCTGCCTCGATCGCCATGGAATCCGCCCGTTCAACCCTGCTCGCCCGCCCGTCGCTGCGTCGCTGGGCCCTGCTGCTGACCGTGCTGGCCGCGAGCTGGGCCGGCGTGGCGGCCTGGCTGAAGCTCGAACGCGAGCAGCTGTACGCGCGCGAGACAGCCATGCTGCAGACCCAGGCACGCACACTGGACAGCATCGTCAGCCAGCAGCTGGACGCGGTGCGCGGCGCTCTGGGCACCATCAGCACCGACTTTGCCGGCTGGGACGGGCGCGCGCTGCAGCAGCAGGCCGAGCCCCTGCTGGGCACGCTGGCCAAGGCCATGCCGGGCATCCGGGTGCTGAGCATCGTCGATGCGCAAGGCATCGTGCGCGCCAGCTCGGCGCCGCAGCTGATCGGCATCGACGCCAGCCAGCGCGATTTCCACCGCGCGCCGCGCCAGCAGCCGCAGCCCGAGCGCATCTTCGTCTCCGCGCCCTTCACCTCAGCGCTCGGCGCCTACACGATGACGCTCTCGCGCGCCTTGCTGGACCAGCAGGGCCGCTTCGCCGGCAGCATCGCGATCAGCCTGGATCCGAGCTACTTCCGCCTCATGCTGGATTCTGCTCGCAGCGATACGCAGAGCTGGAGTGCGCTGGTGCACGCGGACGGCCTGCTGTTCAGCCTCAGCCCGCATGCCGACAGCTGGCTGGGGCGCAATCTGCTGAGCCAGCCGAACTCGCTGCTGGAGCGTCATCTGCGCGGCGCGGCCGATGCATCGGTGATCCGCGGCTTCTCGCTGGTCAGCCAGGATGAGCGGCTGGTCGCACTGAGAACGGTGCATGGCCGCGAGATCGGCGTCGATCTGGACAAGCCGCTGGTGGTCGCGGTGGGCCGCTCGGTGGCGGCCTTGGAGGCGCCATGGCAGCGCCAGCGCAACCAGCTGCTGGGCAGCGCCGCCCTGCTCAGCCTCGGCGCCATCGTCGGCATGCTGCTGCGGCAGCGCCGCGTCAGCCTCGTCGAGGCCATGCGCCTCAAGCAGCGCCAGCTGGAGGCAGACGCCGCGCAGCGCATGGCATTGGCCCTGGATGGCGCTGCGCTGGGGCTGTGGCAGTGGCAGGTCGACAGCGGCGCCACCGAGTTCGATGAGCGCTGGTGCGCGATGCTGGGCTACACGCGAGCCGAGCTGAAGCCCTCGGTGCAGACCTGGCAGCAACTGCTGCACCCGGACGACAAGGCCTTGACCGAAGCGGCACTGGACGACTGCCTGCAGGGCCACAGCCCGGTCTACACCCTCGACTTCAGGCTGCGCCACCGCGACGGTGACTGGCGCTGGATCCACGCCAACGGCCGCGTGATCGAACGCGATGCGCAAGGGCGGGCGCTGCGCATGACCGGCACGCACCTGGACATCACGGCCGCCAGGCAGGCGCAAGCGCGCCTGATCGAGCAAGCCCGCCATACGCAGGCCATTCTGGACAATATGGTCGATGGCGTCATCACGATCGACGTGCGCGGCATCATCTCGTCCTTCAACCCGGCTGCCAGCCGCATCTTTGGCTACAGCCCCGAGGAAGTGATCGGGCGCAACGTCAGCGTGCTGATGCCTGAGCCTGACGCCAGCCATCACGACGGCTATCTGCGCAACTACATGCAGGGCCATCAGCCGCGCGTGATCGGCGTGGGGCGCGATGTCGACGGCCGCCGCAAGAGCGGCAACATCTTCCCGATGAGCCTGGCGGTCTCGCGCGTGGAGCACCAGGGCGAGGTGATGTTCATCGGCCTGACCCGCGATATCACCGAGCGCAAGAAGGCCGAGGCACAGATCGAACGGCTGGCCTTCTACGACCCGCTGACCAGCCTGCCCAATCGCCGCCTGCTGCTGGACCGCCTCGGCCAGGCCCTGAGCAGCAGCCAGCGTTCCGGCCGGCGCGGTGCGGTGCTGTTCATCGACCTCGACAACTTCAAATCGCTCAACGACACCCACGGCCACGGCATGGGCGACCGGCTGCTGCTCAGCATCGCGCAGCGCCTGCAATCAGCACTGCGTGCGCAGGATTCGGTGGCGCGCTGGGGCGGCGACGAGTTCGTCGTGCTGCTGCAGGACCTCGGCCCGGACCGCGATACCGCCGCGCGGCATGCCGAGGCTGCGGGCGAGAAGCTGCTGCGCGTGCTGGGCCAGCCGCACCAGCTGGATGAGCATGTGCACCACAGCACACCCAGCATCGGCATCGTGCTGTGGGGCGATGCACCGATCAGCAGCGACGAGCTGCTCAAGCATGCCGACCACGCGATGTACCAGGCCAAAGGCGCGCCGCCGACAGCTGTGCTCTTCGCATCT
>JACDQM010000041.1 GCA_015657635.1 Roseateles sp. | reverse complement strand
TGGAGCAGAACGCCTCACGCGCACTGAGCCTGGCCAATCGCGGCTATGTGATGGAGAGCGGTGAAGTGACGATGAGCGGCGACGCCAAGCAGCTGCTCAACGACCCCAAGGTCAGGGCTGCCTACCTCGGGGAGTGAGCGGCTGACGGTCGCCGTCAGCGTGCGGCCACGATGGCTGCTTCCAGCAGCGCCAGGCCTTGCAGCAGGTTCTCGCGCGGGCTGTTCAGCGCCGGCATCAGGCGCAACGTGTGCGGGCGCGGGCCGTTGATCAGCAGGCCGGTGCCGCCAGGCATCAGTGCTGCATCGCGGGCCGCGTTGACCACTCTCTCGGCCGTCAGCGTGGCCGGCAGATCCAGCGCCAGCAGCAAGCCGCAGTGGCGTAACACGCCCAGCGACTGACGCCGTGACAGCGCAGCCAACTCGGCTGCCAGCCACGCGGCCTGATCCCTTACATGTGCCAGGAAGTCGGGCTTGCCGACCGTGGCCAGCACGGCCTGGCCGACGGCGCAGACCAGCGCATTGCCGTTGAAGGTGCCGCCCAGATCCCCGGGTGCCAGGCAGGCCGTGACGGCGGCGCTGGCGAGCGTGGCGCCAATAGGCACACCGCCGCCCAGGCCCTTGCCCAGGCTCATCAGATCGGGCTGCACGCCGTAGTGCTGGTGCGCGAACAGCGTGCCACAGCGGCCCATGCCGGTCTGCACCTCGTCGATCAGCAGCAGCAGGCGATGCCGCTTGCACAGCGCGCGCAAGCCCTGCACGAACTCAGGCGTGGCCGGGATCACGCCGGCCTCGCCCTGCACCAGCTCCAGCATGATGGCCACAGTCTGTTCGTTGATCAGGGCTTCGGTGCTGGCCAGGTCGTTGTAGCGCGCCTGGGCAAAACCTGGCACCGCGGGCGGGAAGAGCGCGGCAAAGCCGGGCTTGCCGCTGGCGCTCATCGTGGCCAGCGTGCGGCCGTGGAAGCTGTCGCTGAAGGTGATGATCTTGTGCGCGCCGAGCTTGTGCTGCTGGCCGTACTTGCGGGCGAGCTTGATCATGCCTTCGTTGGCATCGGCGCCGCTGTTGGTGAAGAAGACCTGCGCCAGCCCGCTCGCATCCGTCAGCGCGCGGGCCAGCGCCGGCGCCTGGTCGTTGTGCAGGCCGGGGCCGCTATGCAGCAGACGTGTCGACTGACGCTGCAGGGCCTCCACGATCTCGGGCGCGCAATGGCCCAGCGCGTTCACGGCCCAGCCCTGCACCCAGTCCAGGTAGCGGCGATCTGCGTCGTCCCACAACCAGTCGCCTTGGCCTCGGACGAAGAGCTGGGCGGGGCGCTGGGTGATGGGCATCAGGGACTGCAGCTCGGTCTTGCTCAAGGCGTTCATCGTCGGGTTCTCCTGTGAAGGGTTTCGTGCGGACAAAGAAAAAGGCCACGAGCTGAACTCGTGGCCTTGGCTGGCGGGGCTCTTTGCGGTGCTGGCGGTGGGTGCTCAGCGGAGCCCGGATGTGACGAGTTCTCTGCTCATGCCGGCGGGCGGCGGGAGCAGCGGCGTCGCGAGCAGACAGGCGCGGCCAGAGGCAGCGTCTGCGTTGCGGGGAGCCGGGTCGTCAACATAGGCTTCAGCTTAGCACGCGGGGCGGTCCCCTCAGACAAGCGGCTTGTATCGCCGCCCGGCCTTCGCCAGCCACGAGGTCCTTCCGGACCCCGTGCGCGGGCTCAGTCAAGTTTTGCGCCGGAGGCTTTGACAACGCGCTCGTACTTGTCGAGTTCGCGCTTGACGAAGGTACCAAACTGCTCGGGTGTCAGCGGCGCCGGCTCTGCCAGCAAGGTGGCCATCCGCGCACGCATTTCAGGCGAGGCCAGCGCTTCGACAAAGGCAGCGTTGAGCTTTTGCGTGATCGGCGCGGCAGCTTGGCCGGCCCGAAGATGCCGAACCAGGTGTCGATGTCGAAGCTCGCCAGGCCCAGCTTGGCGCCACCCTCGGCGATGGTGGGCACGCCGGCCAGTGCATCGCTGCGCTTGGCTGAGGTCAAGGCAATCGCCTTGAGCTTGCCACTCTTGATGTTGGCCGCAGCGCTGGCCAGATTGTCGAAGTTCAGATCGACCTGGCCCGAGATCAGCGCCAGCTGCGCCGGATTGCCGCCGGCATAGGGGATATGGGTCATGAAGACGCCGGCCTGGGCCTTGAACATCTCGCCGGCCAGGTGCCCGGCGCTGCCATTGCCGCCCGAGCCGTAGTTCAGCTTGCCCGGGTTCTTCTTGGCATAGGCGACCAGATCGGCGACGGTCGCAATGCCCAGCTTCTGCGCGGTCTCGGCATTCATCACCAGCACATTGGGCACGCGCGCGACCAGCGTGATCGGCGTGAAGTCGCGGATCGGGTCGTAAGGCATCTTGGCGAACAGCCAGGGGTTGATCGCGTGTGTGGCCACCGCGCCCATCACCAGGGTCTGACCGTCCGGTGCCGAGCGGGCCGCTTGATCCGCGCCCAGGTTGCCGCCGGCGCCCGGCTTGTTTTCGACGACGACCGTGCCCAGGTTGTCCTTGACACGCTCGGCCAGCGCCCGCGCGACGATATCCAGTGGGCCGCCGGGTGCGTACGGGACGATCAGGCGGATCGGACGCGTGGCCTGGGCCAGTGCGGCTGTGCCCGCCAGCAGGCCGGACGCTGCCAGGCCTGCAAGCAGCAGTCGGCGAGCGGAGGAACGCAGCAAGCTGCGCGGGCGAGAAGATGAGATGGGGCAGGTGTTCATGCTGCAAGCCTAGCAGGCCTGCTGGCGTCGAAGCCCCACTTCAGCTCAAGCCGGCTTCACCAGCTTGGAGCGCGCCCATTCGTCGGCAGCGCGGGCCGGGGTCAGGCCTTGCGTGGCCACGCGGTCCAGCAGTTCGGCAACGCGCTCGCGGATTCGACCGACTTCGGCCATCACCGCGGACTCGCTGCCTTCGCCGCGGTACTCGCGCGCCACCGAGATGATGCCGCCGGCGTTGACCAGATAGTCCGGCAGATAGCTGATGCCGCGTGCGTGCAGCGCATCGCCGTCCGCCGCCGTGGCCAGCTGGTTGTTGGCGGCGCCGGCGATCAGGCGCGCGCGGATCTGCGGCACGCTGTGGGCGTTCAGCGCGGCACCCAGTGCGCAGGGCGCCAGCACCTCGGCATCGGCGGCGATGATCTGCTGCACGTCGACGATGCGGGCACCGAACTGAGCCTGTGCGCGCGCCAGCTTGGCGTTGTCGATATCGGCCACCAGCAACTCCGCGCCAGCGACATGCAGGTACTCGGCCAGATGCCAGCCCACTGCGCCCAGACCCTGGATGGCGACACGCACGCCTTCGAGCGAGCTGCGGCCCAGCACGCGGCGCACGCCCTCGTCGATGCTGACGAAGACGCCATAGGCGGTCTTGGGGCTGGGATCGCCGCCGAATGCGCCGTCGCGCGGGATGCCGCTCACATACGAAGTCTCGGCCTGCATGCCGCGCATATCGGCCGTGGTGGTGCCCACGTCCTCGGCGGTGATGTAGGCGCCGGCCAGCGATTGCACGGCGCGGCCAAAGGCGGCGAACAGTGCCGCACGGTCGAAGTCGCCAACGGGTTTGATGATGACGGCCTTGCCGCCGCCGAAAGGCAGATCGGCCAAGGCGTTCTTCAGGCTCATGCCTTGCGACAGGCGCAGCGCGTCATTGAGCGCGGCCAGTTCGCTGTCGTATGTCCACAGGCGGCAGCCACCGAAAGCGGGGCCGCGGGCTGTGCTGTGCACGGCGATGATGGCCTTCAGACCGCTCAGCGGATCGGCCGCCAGCAGCACGCGTTCGTGCGCAGGCTGCTCGGGCAGGCCGAACAGGGAGGAGGGGAGGGCTTGCGCGGCCTCGCTGCCGGTGGACGACAGGGCGCGTGTGAGATCGGGGCTGATCGCGTTCATGGTGGGCTTGCACTCGTGATGCCGACAAAGAAAAAGCCCGCAGACAGCGATCCGCCGCCTGGGGCACTGGATGCGCCGGCTTGTGGCCGACGCACCATTTCAGTGTAGGGGCCGTGCAAGCTGCAGGGCCGAAGCAGTTGTGCATGAGGCAATGCCGTTGCGGCATCGCCGGCCCGGCTTCAGCGCTGCGGGTCCTGAAAACCCTGGCGCCTGAGGGTCACGACCAGGGTGTCGCGCCAGCCGCGCTCTGCGGCGGGTTGAATCGGCGTCGTCTCGTGGATCATGCGTTCGTCGTCCAGCAGCAGCAGGGTCCAGGGCTCCAGCATGGTGAAGCGCTGGCCCTGCGGCCCCTGTGCTTCGAAGATGCGCGACTCGCCGCCCTTGATGCCTTGCCGGTCGACCAGGAACACCGCCACGAGATCCACACCGTCGCGGTGCGCGCCTTCAGGCGTCGGGCGGCCGATGCCGTCGGTAGTGTCGATGCGGAACTGGTGCGCCTCGATGAACCAGGCTTGCTCACCCTTGAGCCGCGATGCGATGCCCGCCAGACCCAGCAGCAGGCTGGGCCAGGCCGGCAGCGCGACGGCTTGCGGATCGGCCGGCTCAAACCAGCGTTCAATGCCCCCATGCAGCGCGTTGTAGTCCAGCGGTTGCCAGTGCGCACGGTGCGGCACCTGGCGCAGCGTGGTGCCTTCGGCAATGAAGCTGGCATGGCGCCTGAAGCGGTAGCGGCCGCCATCGCGCAGATGGGCATCCGGCGGCAGATCCCGCCAGAAAACCTGCAGCTGCTTCAGCTGCTCTTGCGTGAGGCCGAAGACCTGGCGCACCGTGGCCGGCGCAATCACCGTGTGTCCGGTGTCGCGCAGCTGCGCTTCCAGCTGATCGGCCGGGCTGTAAGGAGGCTCGAACATGGTGTGAATCCCTCAGCGGGCCTGCTTGTCCGCCTCGGAGGTGAAGGCGTCGGCGTAGAACTCGTCAGGCGGCAAGCCGCAGCGGGCTGCAAAGTCGCGCTGCGCCGACTCCACCATGATGGGCGCGCCGCAGGCATAGACCTGATGGCCAGACAGATCCGGCAGATCACTCATCACCGCTTGATGGACGAAACCGCTGCGGCCGCTCCAGCCATCCTCAGGCTTGGGCTCCGACAGAACGGGGACGTAGCTCAGCGTCGGCATCTCGGCGGCCGTTTTCAGCGCCCAGTCATGCAAGTACAGATCGGCCTTGCTGCGGCAGCCCCAGTACAGCGTGACGGGGCGCTTGGAGCCGATGTGCTGCAGCTGCTCGATGATGGCTTTGATGGGCGCGAAGCCGGTACCGCTGGCCAGCAGCACGATGGGCTTGTCGCTGTCCTCGCGCAGGAAGAAGCTGCCAAACGGGCCCTCCATGCGCAGGATGTCCTTTTCCTTCATCGCGCCGAACACATGGTCGGTGAACTTGCCGCCAGGCATGTGGCGCAGGTGCAGCTCGATGGCCGGCGGCGTGCCAAGCAGATGCGGCGCATTGGCCATGCTGTAGCTGCGACGTGCGCCGTCGCGCAGGATGAACTCCACATACTGGCCGGCGCGGAACTGGAAGTTCTGATTGGCCGGCAACTGCAGGCGCAGCAGGGCCACGTCGGGCGCGGCACGCTCGATGCTGATCACGCGGCTGGGCAGTTTGAGCACCGGGAACTCGCCAGCACCCGGCACCGTGCGGGCTTCCAGCACGCAGTCGGTCTGCGGCGTGGCGCAGCAGGTCAGCACCATGCCGGCTGCTTCTTCGGCTTCGCTCAGTGCCTTGGCCTGGTGTGCGCCGTGGATCACGCGCCCATCGAGCAGCTTGCTCTTGCAAGAGCCGCAGGCGCCGTCCTTGCAGCCATAGGGCAGACCGATGCCCTGGCGGATCGCGGCGGCCAGCATGGTTTCATCGCGCTCGACTTCGAACTGGCGGCCGCTGGGCTGCACGGTGACCTGGAAATTCATGGCGGGGATCTCGGCTGACGGTTGGGGCTTTGCAGCAGTAAAAACAGCGGCCCGCCGCGAGGGCCGGCGGGCCGTAAACTCGGCAGCCATTTTGCCTGAGCCCACCGAATGTCATTTGCCGCGCCCCAATCACCCCGGCCACGCCAACGCAGGCCGCGCCTGCTGATCGTGGGTTGTGGCGATGTCGGCATGCGTGTGGTGCGTGCACTGGCCGGGCGCTGGCAGGTGCTGGCCCTGACCTCAAGCCCGGAGCGCGCGCCGGCCTTGCGGGCCGCCGGCGTGCTGCCGCTGCTCGGCAATCTGGACCAACCCGCCACGCTGGGCCGCCTGGCCGGGCTGGCCGATCGGGTGCTGCATCTGGCGCCGCCGCAGCCCAGCGGCGCGACGGACCAGCGCACGCTGAATCTGCTGCGTGCCTTGGCGCGCGGCGCGCCGCCGGCGCGGCTGGTGTATGCGAGCACCACGGGGGTTTACGGCGACTGTGCCGGCGCGCGTTTCGACGAGACCCGGCCGGTCGCGCCAGCCACCGACAGGGCGCGCCGAAGGGTCTCGGCTGAGGAGCAATTGCGCTGGTTCGGCGCGGCGTTTGGCGTCACGGTGAGCATCCTGCGCGTGCCGGGCATCTATGCCGGCGACCGACCGGGCGGCCATCCGCGTGAGCGGCTGGCACGCGGCGCACCGGTGCTGGCGCGCTCAGACGACGTCTACACCAACCACATCCATGCCGATGATCTGGCACGCGCCTGTGTGGCGGCCTTGCAGCGCGGGTTGCCGCAGCGTGCGCTGCACATCTGCGACGACAGCGAAATGCTGATGGGCGACTACTTCGACCTGGCTGCCGATCTGTGCGGCTTGGCGCGGCCGCAGCGCATCGCCCGGGCACAGGCCGCAGCTGAGTTTTCTCCGATGCAGCTGAGTTTCATGAGCGAGTCTCGGCGCCTGCTGAACGCTCGCATGAAGAAGGAGCTGCGGCTCGCGCTGCGCTACCCGAATCCGGCGCAGGGCTTGCTCGCCTGAGGCTTCAGCGACGCCGGGCGGAGCGCCAGTAACGGATCAGCAGGTAGGCGCCCAGCATGCCGCCAAGGTGGGCGAAGTGTGCGATGCCGCCGCCGCCGGAAAGGCCCATCAGCAATTCCAGCATGCCGAACAAGGCGACGAAGTACTTGGCCTTCATCGGGATCGGCGGGAACAGCGGCATGATGATCCGGTCGGGGAACAGCATGCCGAAGGACAGCAGCAGGCCGAACAAGGCGCCTGAGGCGCCGACGGTCGGCGCGTTGGATCCGATCAGCAGCGTGAACACCAGCTGAGCTGCGGCAGCGGTCAGTACGCTGGCCAGCAACATCTGCAGATAGCGTTTCGGGCCCCAGACCCGCTCCAGCTCGGAGCCGAACATCCACAGGCCCAGCATATTGAAGAACAGGTGCATCACATCGCCATGCAGCAGCGCATAGGTGAGCGGCTGCCAGGGCATGAACAAGCCCGACTGCAAAGGCCAGAGCTCAAAGATGCCACGCCACTGCGGCGGCAGCAGCACGAAGGCGCAGAACACGCCCACGCAGGCCAGCAGGAAGGCTTTGGTAACCGGCGGAAGATGGTTCATAGATCGTCGAGGGTTCGGGCTGCTGCGGTGCATCGGCGGCCGCGCACCGTGTGGATCAGTGACTGGCAAGCGCCAGCAAGCGGGCACCAGCGAAGCGCTTGGAGTGTATGCGCTCGTTGCGGGCTCTTCGAGCCTTGGCGCGCTTGCAAGGGCTGGAACTGGGACGGAAGCCAATGAGCCATGTCCTGCGCCGAGTGGCAAGCCATGAAAAAAGCCCCGACGTGCGGGGCTGTTGTTCCAGCTGCAGGCTATGTGATCTGGTGCCCCAAGCCGGACTCGAACCGGCACACCTTGCGGCGGGGGATTTTGAGTCCCCTGCGTCTACCGATTCCGCCATCGGGGCAGACCTCGTAGCTCACGCTGCTGAAGGTCGCAATTGTGCCATACAAATGCCCCAGCCCACGGTGAGGCGCTTTTGGCTGCCACAATCAACGCCATGAGCCATATGCACTATCCCACCCTAGAAGATGTGATCGGCAACACGCCACTGGTGCGCCTGCAGCGACTCGGGTCAGAGCTTGCCAGTCGCGGCAATGTGATCCTTGCCAAGCTGGAGGGCAACAATCCGGCCGGTTCGGTCAAGGACAGGCCAGCCATCAGCATGATTCGCCGCGCTGAGGAGCGGGGCGATATCAAGCCTGGCGATACCTTGATCGAGGCTACGTCGGGCAACACCGGCATCGCGCTGGCGATGGCGGCAGCGATCCGTGGTTACCGCATGGTGCTGATCATGCCGGAGGACCTGTCGATCGAGCGGGCGCAGACCATGAAGGCCTATGGCGCTGAACTGATCCTGACGCCGCGTTCCGGTGGCATGGAGTACGCGCGCGATCTGGCTGAACAGATGCAGCGCGAGGGCAAGGGCGCGTGCTTGACCAGTTCGCCAATGCTGACAACCCGCGCATCCACTACGAGACCACCGGCCCCGAGATCTGGCGCGATACACAGGGCGCGTCACCCACTTCGTCAGCGCGATGGGCACCACAGGCACGATCACCGGCACCTCGCGCTATCTGAAGGAGATGAATCCGCAGGTGCGCATCGTCGGGGCGCAGCCCAGCGAGGGTTCGCGGATCCCGGGCATTCGCAAATGGCCAGAAGCCTATCTGCCCAAGATTTATGACGCGAGCATGGTTGACGAGCTGGTGCTTGTTGGCCAGTCCGAGGCGGAGGAGATGGCCCGACGTATGGCGCGCGAGGAGGGTATCTTCGCTGGCATTTCGGCAGCAGGCGCCTGCTGGGTCGCGCTGCAGCTGGCGCGCCAGCTCAGCAACGCCACCATCGTCTTCGTGGTCTGTGACCGCGGTGACCGCTACTTGTCGACTGGCGTTTTTCCGGCGTGACTGAGGCGCTCGTCTATCGCTTCTGCCCCAGCTGTGCCACCGAGATGGCCTGGCTGGCGCAGCAGGAGGACGGTGGCAGCAAGACCCGGCTGCGCTGCCCGGCCTGTGGCTTCACGCACTGGAACAATCCGACGCCGGTGCTGGCCGCGGTGATCGAGTGCGTGGACCGAGAGGGTCAGGTCTTGCTGGCCTGCAACGCAGCCTGGCCTGGACGTTTCTTCGGCCTGATCACCGGCTTCATGGAGGCGGGGGAGACGCCGGAAGAGGGCATCAGCCGCGAGGTGGCCGAGGAAACCTCGCTGCAGGTCGAGTCGCTGGAGTTGTTGGGAGTCTGGGACTTCCAGCGCATGAACCAGGTCATCATTGCCTACGCGGCGAAGGCGCGCGGCGAGATCGTTCTGTCGCCGGAACTGAGCGAATACAAACTGTTCGCGCCTGCGCAGCTGCGCTGCTGGCCGGCAGGCACCGGGCAGGCACTGGCGCTGTGGCTGCGGCAACGCGGCATCGAGCCCCAGTGGTTCGAGCCAGCCAAGCCTTAAAATAGTCCAATCACAAGGACAGAGACATGAACGCTGACAAAGAACTCGACACCCGCGGCCTCAATTGCCCGCTGCCCATCTTGAAAGCCAAGAAGGCGCTGGCCGAGATGGAGAGCGGCCAGCTGCTGAAGGTCGTGGCCACCGACCCGGGTTCCATGCGCGACTTCCAGGCCTTTGCCCGTCAGACGGGCAATGAGCTGGTCGAGCAGAGCAAGAGCGGCGAGGAGTTTGTTCACCTGCTCAAGCGTCGTTGATCCGCGGCGCCCGTCCATGAAAAAGCCGCGCAGTTGCGCGGCTTTTTTCGTCCTTGCAGCGCCTTAGATATCGATGCTGCGCAGGTAGTCGCGGAAGCCCGGGCCCAGCTCCGGGTGGGCCAGGGCGAGCTCGACGTTGGCTTGCAGAAAACCTTCCTTGCTGCCGCAGTCATAGCGCTTGCCTTCGTAGCGGTAGGCAAAGACCTTCTCGCGCCGCAGCAGGCCGGCGATGCCGTCAGTGAGCTGAATCTCGCCGCCGACGCCGCGAGGCTGGTTTGCAATCTCACGGAACACACCGGGCGTCAGGATGTAGCGCCCGGCCACGCCCAGTCGCGACGGTGCGTCCTCGGGGGCGGGTTTCTCGACGATGCGGCTGACGTCCATCATCTTGTCGTTCACCGGCGTGCCCGCCACGATGCCGTAGCGCCGGGTGTGTTCGGCCGGCACTTCCTGCACGGCCAGGATGGACGCGTGCCACTCGGCGAACTGATCCACCATCTGCTTGAGCACGGGCGGCTGGCCCACCATCAGGTCGTCCGCCAGCAGCACGGCGAACGGGTCTTGGCCAACCAGGCGCTGCGCGCACAACACCGCGTGGCCAAGGCCCAGGGCTTGCGCCTGACGCACGTAGATGCACTCCATGTCGTCGGGTTTGACGCTGCGTACCACGTCCAGCAATTCCTTCTTACCCGCCTGTTCGAGGGCTAGCTCCAGCTCGAATGTCATGTCAAAGTGGTCTTCGATCGGGCGCTTGTGTCGGCCCGTCACGAAGATCATCTCGCGCACACCGGCGGCATAGGCTTCTTCTACGGCGTATTGGATCAGCGGCTTGTCGACGACCGGCAGCATTTCCTTGGGTTGCGCCTTGGTGGCTGGCAGGAAGCGCGTACCGAGACCGGCAACAGGGAAGATCGCTTTGGTGACTTTCATATTCGTACACTGGGCTGGCTGTTCGGCCGCATTGTGCATGGGACAGACCCGCAATAACGAGGGCATTTAGCGCAGATTCATGAGTTTGTTGATCGTCGAGCCCCTGGAAGCCGAGGTGATGCAGTGGTTGGCCGAGCGCCATCTGGTGCAGTTCGCCCCTGAATTGGCAGCAGACGGTCAGGCCTTGCGTTCGGCGCTGCATCAGGTGCAGGCCTTGATCCTGCCGCCCAATGTGGCGGTGGATGCCGGGCTGCTGCGCGCGGCGCCTCGGCTGCGTGTGCTGGGGCGCATCAGCGCGGGTGTCGAGAACATCGACGTCGAAGCCTGCCGCGCGGCCCGAGTGGAGGTGGTGCGCAGCCTCTCGGCCACGGCTGCCGCCGAGGCTGAGTTCGTCATTGGCGCGCTGCTGGCCCTGTTGCGTCGCGTGCCAGTCCAGGCCAGCGACGGCATGCTGGTCGGACGTGAGCTCGGCTGCGCCACCGTTGGCCTGGTCGGCATGAGCCCGGCTGCACGC
Organism: Roseateles sp.; assembly: GCA_015657635.1. GTDB lineage: Bacteria > Pseudomonadota > Gammaproteobacteria > Burkholderiales > Burkholderiaceae_C > JACDQM01. The sequence goes on along the minus strand of JACDQM010000041.1, from coordinate 29,117 downwards.
ATGCTGGCGCAACTGCTGCCTGCCTTCGGCACGCGGGTGATCGGCTACGACCCCAGCCTGCATCACACCGAGTCGGTCTGGGCGCAGTGGGGAATCGAGCCGGTGCCGCTGCGAGAACTGATGGAGCACAGCGATGCTGTCAGCGTGCAGCTGGCGTTCTTTCAGCGCTACCGCGGCTTGATGGGTGAGCGTGTGCTGAGCTTCGCCAAGGCCAACCAGGTGCTGGTGAGCATTGCGCATTCCGCTGTTTTCGATGAGCGCTCTTTGGCCGAAGCCATCAGCAGCGGTCGCATCCTCGCGGCCTGGTTCGACAGTCTGGAGCCTGGCATGCTGGACCCGGGCCGCCCATTGGCTGGCCTGGAGGCGCTGCAGGTCACCCCGCGCCTGGCCAGCACCACACGCGAATCCCGCGTGCGCGCGGCCTGGGCGGTGGCCAAGCGCATCGACGAACTGCTGTCGGCCTTGCCCAGCAGCGCCGCTTCGGACTACCGCTCGACCGCGCCGGCCGAGCTGCCTGTGCCCGCGGCAGCCGCTCAACGCTGGCGCTGAGCGGCTGCTCGCTGCTTCATCAGCAGGCCCGCCACTGGGCCAACGGCGCGCGCAAGCGCACGACCGTCGTGCTGAACCGCGTTAGCGAGCCAGCAGCTGACTCAATTGCGCGCGCAGGCGCACTACCGTATTGCCGAAATCGGCGATGCGCTGGCGCTCCTGCTCCACCACGGCGGCCGGTGCGCGCGCGACGAAACTCTCGTTGCCGAGCTTGGCGGTGGCCTTGGCGATCTCGCCATCCAGGCGCGTGATCTCCTTGCTCAGGCGGGCCTGCTCGGCTTCGATATCGATCTCCACCTTCAGCGCCAGGCGGGCGGCGCCATGCACCAGCACCGGTGACAGGCTGCTGGCTTCGGTGAAGGCCGCCTCATCCTCGATCAGTTGCACGTCCGACAACTTGGCCAGCACCTTCAGCAGCGGTGCCGCGTCGCGGATGAAGGCGAGGTCGCCACCGACCAGCAGCGGCACGCGCTCGGCCGGCGACAGGCTCATTTCGCTACGCAGGCTGCGGCAGGTGCCGACCACATCCTTGAGCTGTGCCACCCATGCGCAAGCGGCGGCGTCGATGCGCTCGGGCTGGGCCACCGGATAGGCAGCCGTGACGATGGAGTCCGTGCTCTTGCGGCCGGCGATCGGCGCCACGGTCTGCCACAGCTCTTCGGTGATGAAGGGCGCGATCGGGTGCAGCAGGCGCAGCGTGGTTTCCAGCACGCGGATCAGCGTGCGTCGGGTGGCGCGCTGCTGGCTTTCGTCGCCATTCTGGATCTGCACCTTGGCGATCTCCAGATACCAGTCGCAGTACTCGTTCCAGATGAAGTCGTAGAGGGCATTGGCGACGTTGTCCAGACGGTAGTCGGCGAAGCCCTGGGCCACAGCGGCCTCGACCTTCTGCAGCTCGCTGCTGATCCATCGGTCGGCCTGGCTGAAGCTCAGATAGCCATGCGCGCTGCCGCCCGGCGCGCACTGTTCCTTGCTGTGCTCCAGCAGGCCGCAATCCTGGCCCTCGGTATTCATCAGCACGAAGCGGGTGGCGTTCCAGAGCTTGTTGCAGAAATTGCGGTAGCCCTCGCAGCGCTTGCTGTCGAAATTGACCGAGCGGCCCAGCGTGGCCATGGCTGCGAAGGTGAAGCGCAAGGCGTCGGCGCCGTAGCCAGGGATGCCTTCGGGGAATTCCTTCTCGGTGGCCTTGCGCACCTTGGGCGCGGTCTCGGGCTTGCGCAGGCCTTGGGTGCGCTTGTCCAGCAGCGGGTCCAGCGCAATGCCGTCGATCAGGTCCACCGGGTCCAGCACATTGCCCTCGGACTTGGACATCTTCTTGCCTTGCGCGTCCAGCACCAGGCCGTGGATGTACACATGCTTGAAGGGCACCTGGCCGGTGAAGTGCTTGGTCATCATGATCATCCGGGCGACCCAGAAGAAGATGATGTCGTAGCCAGTCACCAGGACGGAGGAGGGCAGGAACAGGTCCTGCTCAAGCGTCTTGGCCGGCCAGCCCAGCGTGGAGAAGGGCACCAGCGCGGAGGAGTACCAGGTGTCCAGCACGTCCTCGTCGCGCCTGAGGGTCTTGCCAGGGGCCTTGGCCTGCGCTTCCGCTTCGTTGCGGGCCACGTAGACCTTGCCGTCCTCGTCATACCAGGCTGGGATCTGGTGGCCCCACCACAGCTGGCGCGAGATGCACCAGTCCTGGATGTTCTTCATCCACTGGTTGTAGGTGTTGACCCAGTTCTCGGGCACGAACTTCACCTCGCCCGAAGCCACCGCCTCGATGGCCTGTTCGGCAATGCTCTTGCCGCCAGCGCCGGGCTTGCTCATCGCGACGAACCACTGGTCGGTCAGCATCGGCTCGATCACCTGGCCAGTGCGGGCGCAGCGCGGCACCATCAGCTTGTGCTTCTTCACCTCGACCAGCAAGCCCTCGGCCTCCAGCTGGGCGACGATCTTCTTGCGCGCGACGAAGCGGTCCAGGCCGACATACTCGGCCGGAATGTCCGTGGCTTCGGCGTGGCTGACCTTGGCCTCCAGATCGAAGATGGTCAGCATCGGCAGCTGGTGGCGCAGGCCGACCTGGTAGTCGTTCTGGTCATGAGCGGGCGTCACCTTGACGACGCCGGTACCGAAGGCCTTGTCCACATAGTCATCGGCGATCACCGGCACCAGGCGGCCAGTGATGGGCAGCTTCACCTGCTTGCCGATCAGGTGCTGATAGCGCTCGTCTTCCGGATGCACCATCACGGCGGTGTCGCCCAGCATGGTCTCCGGGCGGGTGGTGGCCACCACCAACGATTCGTTGCCCTCGGCCAGCGGATAGCGGATATGCCACAGCGAGCCGTCTTCTTCCTCGCTCTCAACTTCGAGGTCGGAGACGGCGGACTTCAGGATCGGGTCCCAGCTCACCAGCCGCTTGCCGCGGTAGATCAGGCCTTCGTCGAACAGGCGTACGAAGGTCTCGGTGACGACGGTCGAGAGCTTCTCGTCCATCGTGAAGTACTCATGCTCCCAGGACACCGAGTCGCCCATGCGGCGCATCTGCTGGGTGATGGTGTTGCCGCTCTGCTGCTTCCAGTCCCAGACGCGGGCGACGAAGTTCTTGCGGCCCAGGTCGTGGCGGCTCTGCCCCTTCTCCTGCAACTGGCGTTCCACCACGATCTGTGTGGCGATGCCCGCATGGTCGGTACCCGGCACCCACAGCGTGTTGAAGCCGCGCATGCGGTGGTAGCGCGTCAACGAGTCCATGATGGTCTGGTTGAAGGCGTGGCCCATATGCAGCGTGCCAGTGACGTTGGGCGGCGGCAGCTGGACGCAGAAGGACTCGCGCGCCGCATCCAGCGTGGGCTTGTACAGACCCTGGGCTTCCCACAGGGGACCCCAATGGGCTTCGAGGGCGGCAGGTTCGAAGGACTTGGCGAGTTCGGTCATGGGCGGAGCTGGCACCACGCGGTGGCACCGGAGTGTTTTTTGGGGATGGCTGGATTGTAGGTGGGCGCATCACTGCGCGTTCCCGGATAACACAAAGCGCTTGTGGCTGCGTCAAGCGAGGCTATCGCAAGCGGTGATACCTTGCGGCCGTTCGATCAGGTTGATCGTCATGTCCTTTCTACGAGTCCGTATGAACAAGCTGCTGTCCCCCCTTCAAGTCGGTGCCCTGAATCTGCCCAACCGCATGCTGATGGCCCCGCTGACCCGCACCCGCGCCGATGCCGGCCACATGCCCAATGCGCTGATGGCTGAGTACTACGCCCAGCGCGCCAGTGCCGGGCTGATCGTCACCGAGTGCACCATGGTGCTGCCGGACACCTCGGCGTTCGGTGCCGACCCTGGCATCTATTCGCAGGCGCAGATGGAGGCCTGGAAGCAGACCACCGCGGCGGTGCACGCCAAGGGCGGGCGCATCTTCATGCAAATCTGGCACGCAGGCCGTGCTGCCCATCCGGGGCTCAACAATGGCGCTGAGACAGTGTCGTCCAGCGCGCTGGCCGTCGAGGGCGAAACCCACACCCCAGAGGGCAAGAAGCCCAACGTGCTGCCGCGCGAACTGCGCGTCGATGAGATCCCGGCCATCGTGCAGGCCTATGCCGACGCGGCCAAGCGGGCGCGGGAGGCGGGTTTTGATGGTGTCGAGGTGCATGGCGCCAATGGCTATCTGATCGACCAGTTCCTGCGCGACGGCGCCAACAAGCGCCAGGACGCCTATGGCGGCTCGATGGAGAACCGCGCCCGTTTCCTGTTCGAGGTGCTGGACGCCGTCTGCGCTGCCATCGGGCCAGATCGTGTCGGCCTGCGGCTGTCGCCGCTGAACAGCTACAACAGCATGATCGACAGTGATCCGCTGGGCTGGACCGCCTATCTGGCCGAGCAACTGGGCCGCTTCCAGCTGGCCTATCTGCACCTGATGCGCGCCGACTTCTTCGGCGTGCAGAAGGCCGATGTGATGACGGTGGCGCGCGAGAAATACCAGGGCGTGCTGATCGGCAATATGGGCTACAGCGCCGAGGAAGCCGAGCAGGCCATCGCCGAGGGCAAGCTGGACGCCGTGGCCTTCGGCACCGGCTTCCTGGCCAATCCGGACCTGCCGGAGCGCGTCAAGCGGGGCGCGCCTTGGAACAAGCCCGATCAGGCCACCTTCTACACGCCGGGCGCCAAGGGCTATACCGATTACCCGACGCTGTAATCGACAGCGCACCGGTGTGGAAAGGGAAAGGGGCCGTGAGGCCCCTTTTTTTATTGGCCGAGCGCCACTTACATGAAGAGGTGCTCGCCCGCGTTCTCTCCACCCAGGATCACGTAGTTGACCTTCTTCAGGTCCGCGAGCGCCTTGCCACCCGAGTAGGAGATCGAACTCTGCAGGTCTTCGCGCATCTCGCGCACGGTGTCGGCGAACTTGCCTTTCACCGGCTCCAAGATGCGCTTGCCTTCCACGTGCTTGTATTCGCCCTTGTTGAAGTCGCTGGCCGAGCCGTAGTACTCCTTGTAGAGCTTGCCGTCGACCTCGACCGTATTGCCGGGCGACTCTTCATGGCCGGCGAACAGCGAGCCGATCATCACCATGCTGGCGCCGAAGCGCATGCTCTTGGCGATGTCGCCGTGGTGGCGGATGCCGCCGTCGGCAATGATGGGCTTGGTGGCCACGCGCGCGCACCACTTCAGCGCCGACAGCTGCCAGCCGCCCGTGCCGAAACCGGTCTTCAGCCGCGTGATGCAGACCTTGCCCGGGCCGATGCCGACCTTGGTCGCGTCCGCGCCCCAGTTCTCCAGATCAATCACGCCCTCGGGCGTGCCCACGTTGCCGGCGATCACGAAGGCCTTGGGCAGCTTGTTCTTGATGTGGGCGATCATGCGCTGCACGCTGTCGGCATGGCCGTGCGCGATGTCGATGGTGATGTAGTCGGCGCCCACGCCATCGGCCGCCAGGCGGTCGATCACCGCGTAGTCGGCGTCCTTGACGCCCGAGCTGATCGAGACGAACAGGCCCTTGTCGCGCATCGCTCGTGCATAAGCCACGTTATCCAGGTCGAAGCGGTGCATCACGTAGAAGTAGCCATTCGCGGCCAGCCATTCGGTGATGGACTCGTCGACGACCGTCTTCATATTGGCGGGCACGACCGGCAGCTTGAAGCGGCGCGGGCCAAACTCGATCGAGGTGTCGCATTCGCTGCGGCTCTCCACGCGGCATTTGCGCGGCAGCAGCAGGATGTTGTCGTAGTCGAAGATTTCCATGGTGTTCAAGTTCGCAAGTGTCGGCGTGCGTTGAGGCAGTGCACGTCCTGGGCTGCGAGCGCTTGACTTGCTTCGGCATGAGGGCGGGCGCCCTCGACGGCCGCGGAGGCCGTGGCGTCGGAGGCTGACTTCGCTAGCGAAGTCAAGGTGAGACGCACCGGGCCGAAGACAAAATTTGGGCCCGGTGCCCGATTCTACGCAGCTTCAGGCGCTGAAACGGCCGGGTTTTGCGGAAGGTACCCGCCGCGTAGCCATCGCTACACTTGCGGCCATGGCCCGCGAACCCGGCGGGCGCCAGGAAAAGTCTCATGCATTCAGTCGTCATCAGCGGCACCGGCCTCTATCAGCCCCCGCACACCATCAGCAACGCCGAGCTGGTCGAGTCCTTCAACCGCTATGTCGAGTTGCAGAACGCCCAGCACGCAGCCGCCATCGCCGCCGGCGAACGCGAGCCGCTGACACCGTCCAGCGTCGAGTTCATCGAGAAAGCCTCGGGTATCAAGCAGCGCTATGTGATCGACAAGGCGGGCGTGCTTGACCCGACCCGCATGTATCCGCGCTTTGCGGAGCGCGCCGACGACCAGCTCTCGCTGATGGCCGAGATCGCGGTGGATGCCGGTGCCAAGGCTCTGGCCGCCGCCGGCAAGAAACCCGAGGACGTGGACCTGCTGATTTGCTCGGCTGCGAACATGCAGCGCGCCTACCCGGCCATGGCGGTGGAGATCCAGCAGGCGCTGGGCTGTGGCGGCTACGGCTACGACATGAACGTGGCCTGCTCTTCGGCCACCTTCGCGCTGGAGCAGGCCTACAACGCGGTGCGCAGCGGCGCGTCCAAGTGCGTGCTAATCGTCAACCCCGAGATCACCTCGGCCCATCTGGAGTGGAAGGACCGCGACTGCCACTTCATCTTTGGTGATGTCTGCACCGCCATCGTTGTCGAGCGTGCTGACCTGGCCACCTCGGCTGACCAGTGGGAGATCCTGGGCAGCAAGGCCGCCACGCAGTTCTCCAACAACATCCGCAACAACTTCGGCTTCCTGAACAAGGCCGAGGACAGCGACCCGGACGCCCGCGACAAGACCTTCCGCCAGGAAGGCCGCAAGGTTTTCAAGGAAGTCGTGCCGCTGGCCGCCGCGCACATCGAGGCGCATCTGGCTTCACTGAGCTTCGAGCCCACCGCCGTGCGCCGCTACTGGCTGCACCAGGCCAATCTGGGCATGAACCAGCTGGTGATCAAGAAGCTGGTCGGCGGCGAGGCCGGCTCCGATGTGGCGCCGCTGATCCTGGACGAGTTCGCCAACACCGCATCGGCCGGCTCCATCATCGCCTTCCACCGCCACCACGGCGATCTGGCCGCGGGCGACCTGGGCGTGATCTGCTCCTTCGGCGCCGGCTACTCGATCGGCAGCGTGATCGTGAGGAAGCGCGGCTGAGTCGTACGTGCATGACTGGCGGCAGTGCGCGGTTCTCCCGCTAGCATCGCCGCCATGACAAGTCTGAAACTGCTGATCCTGGGTGGTACCCGCTTCGTCGGGCGCCATATCGTCGAAACGGCGCTGGCGCGCGGTCACGTGCCGACCCTGTTCAACCGTGGCCAGAGTGGCGCGGCGCTGTTCCCCGGCGTCGAATGCCGGCTGGGCGACCGGCAGTCCGACCTGTCGGCACTGGCCCAGGGCGAGTGGGATGCGGTCATCGACACCTGCGGCTATCTGCCGCGCGAGGTGGCGGCCAGCGCTGACATGCTGGCCGGCCGGGTTGGCGCCTACGCCTACATCTCCAGCATCTCGGCCTACGCGAGCTTCGGCGCGCCGAATGACGAGGGCTCGCTGCTTGGCGTGCTGGCCGATCCACACACTGAGGTGGTCGACGGCGCCAGCTATGGCCCCTTGAAAGCCGCCTGCGAGGCGGTGCTGACGGCGCGCGTCGGTGCCGAGCGCGCGCTGATCATCCGCCCCGGCCTGGTGGTCGGGCCGCATGATCCGACCGAACGTTTCACTTACTGGCCCGCCCGTATCTCACTGGCTGCAGCGGGCGAGCGCGTGCTGGTGCCGGCGCCGGCCGACGCCGGCCTGCAGTTCATCGACGCGCGTGATCTGGCCGCCTTCGTGCTGGATGCGCTGGAGCAGGGGCGGCGCGGCGCCTACAACGCGGTGGCCGCGCCCGACCAGTGGCGCCGGGATGAGCTCTTGCAGGCCTGCGCCCTCGCGGCCGGCACCCAGCCGACCTGGGTCTGGGCCGACGGGGCCTGGCTGGACGCCCAGGGCGTCAAACCCTGGAACGATCTGCCGCTGTGGCTGCCGGATTCGGCCCAGTATGCGGGCTTCATGCATGCCCGCAATGCCAAGGCGCTGGCCGCCGGCCTGCGCATCCGGCCCCTGGCCGAGACGGTGGCCGACACGCTGGCCTGGTGGCGCAGTCTGCCGCCGGATCAGCGTCGCTTCGGCAAGGCCGGGCTCAGTCCGGAGCGCGAGGCGCAATTGATGGCGGCGCTGCCGCAATAGGGCTTATCGCATCGCGCTAAGGCGCGCTGGCTGCGCCGGCCGGCGCTTCGACGGGCGTCGGCGTTTCGTCCTCGTAGACCCAGTCGCCGTCGCGCAGGGTTACGCCCGGCACTGGTGGCAGTTCCTGCACCGGGGTGCCGCGCAGGGCCTCGCTCATCAGCTCGATCCAGGCCGGCAGTGCCAGGCCGCCACCGCTTTCGCGCTCGCCCAGGCTGCGCGGCTGGTCGTAGCCCATCCACACCACGGCCACCAGGCTGGGGTGGAAGCCGGCGAACCAGGCATCCACCGCGTCGTTGGTGGTGCCGGTCTTGCCGTAGATGTCGCTGCGTTTGAGCTGGGCCGAGGCGCGCGCTGCGGTGCCACTGCGCGTGACCTCCTGCAGCAGGCTGGCGGTGACGAAGGCATTGCGGGCCGGGATCGCGCGCCTGTCCTCGACGGGCGTCTCGGCCTCGGCGGCGAACAAGACCTGACCCTTGGCGTCGACAATGCGCGCGATCAGCAGAGGCTTGAGCCGATAGCCGCCGTTGGCGAACACCGCGTAGGCCGAGGCCATCTGCATGGGCGTCACCGCGCCGGAGCCCAGCGCCAGCGTCAGGTTGTCGGGCTGCTTGTCCACATCCAGGCCGAAATGCCCGGCCCAAGCGCGCGCGGCGGGCGCGCCGATCTGCTGCAGCAGGCGGATCGACACCATGTTCTTTGAGCGCGCCAGCGCCTGGCGCAGCGTGATCGGGCCGTCGTAGCGGTCGTCGGAATTCTTGGGCTCCCAGTCGCCGATGCTGATAGGCGCATCGTCGATCACGCTGGCCGGCGTCAGGCCTTGCTCCAGCGCCGCCGAGTAGAGGATGGGCTTGAAGCTGGACCCCGGCTGGCGCCAGGCGCTGCTGGCGTGATTGAACTGGTTGCGCGCGAAGTCGAAGCCGCCGACCAGCGCGCGCACGCGCCCGCTGCCGGGCTCGAGCGCGACGAGCGCGCCTTCGGCCTCGGGTTGCTGCGTGATGGCCCAGGCGCCTTTGGGCTCGCTTTTGCTGGGCGCGCCGCGCAGCACGCGGATGATGGCGCCAGGGCGGATGCGCAGCTCGGGCTTGGCCTTGGCCGACAGCGCTGGCTGCACGCTGCGCAGGCCTTCACCGCTGATCACGATGTCCTCGCCGCTTTGCAGGCTGGCCAGCACCTTGGTCGGGCTGACCTCGGTGACAACGGCGGCGCGCAGCTCGTCCTGGTCAGGGTGCTCGGCCAATGCCTTGGTAATGACGGCGTCGCGCTCGGCTGCGCCTGCCGGCAGATCCACCTGTCCCTCGGGGCCGCGCCAGGGCTTGCGGCGTTCATGCTCCATCAGGCTCAGGCGCAGGCCGCGGTAGGCGGCTGCCTGCTCGCGCGAGTTCAGCGTGGTGTAGACGTTCAGGCCCAGTGTGTAGGCCTCGTCGCCATACTGGGCATGGACCTGCTGGCGTGCCATCTCGGCCACGAACTCGGCATGCAGGCGGGGGTCTTGCGGGCTGCGGATGTGCAGCTTCTCGGCCTTGGCGGCGGCCAGCTGGGCCTCGTTGATCTGGCCCAGCTCATGCATGCGGCCCAGCACGACGAACTGGCGGCGCTGGGCGCGGCTGAAATTGACCACCGGGTTGGCGTAGATCGGGTTCTGCGGCAGACCGGCCAACATGGCCGTCTCGGCGATCGACAGCTCCTTCAGGCTCTTGCCGAAGTAGATGCGCGCCGCGGCCTCGAAGCCGTAGGCGCGCTGGCCCAGATAGATCTGGTTCATATAGAGCTCGAGGATCTGGCCCTTGCTCAGCTGCGACTCGATCTTCAGTGTCAGCAGCAGCTCGATGAACTTGCGGCTGTAGAGCTTCTTCTTCGTCAGGTAGAAGTCGCGCGCCAGCTGCTGGGTCAGCGTGGAGCCGCCACCCTTGCGGCTCATGCTGGTGAGATTGCCGACGGCGGCACGCAGGATGCCGGTGTAGGAGATACCGCCATGCGTGTGGAACTCATGGTCCTCGATGGCCAGCAGTGCGTCCTGCATGGGCTGCGGGATCTGTTCCAGCGGCAGGAAGCGCCGCCGCTCGGCGCCGAACTCGCCGATCTGCACGCCGTCGGCGGTGTAGACGCGCAGCGGCTGCTTGGGCCGGTAGTCGGTCAGCTCCTCCAGGTCCGGCAGGTTCGGGTAGACCAGGGCGGCGGCCAAGCCGAGCAAGAGCAGCAACAAGACAGGCAGAGCCAGCAGCAGGACCAGCAGACGGGGGCGGGTCAGGCCAGCCATGGGGGACACAGAACGCATGCGGCGGCTCGGAGCAGGGCGGAAAAGGCGCGATTATCAACGTCGCCAGCCGGCTCCGACAGTCGTCATTCGGGTATCGTTCCGGCCATGAGCGAGATGACTTTCTACTGGCACGATTACGAGACCTTCGGGCGCGTGCCGCGGCGCGACCGGCCGTCGCAGTTTGCCGGCGTGCGCACCGATGCTGAGCTGAACGAGGTCGGTGAGCCCTTGATGCTGTATTGCCAGCCGGCGCCCGACTTCCTGCCTGAACCCGAGGCTTGCCTGCTGACCGGCATCCTGCCGCAGACCTGCCGGGAGCAGGGCGTGCCCGAGCATCAGTTCGCTGCGGCCATCGAGGCCGAACTGGCCCGCCCCGGCACGGTGGGTGTGGGCTACAACACCATCCGTTTCGATGACGAGGTGACCCGGCATCTGTTCTGGCGCAACCTGATCGATCCCTATGCCCGCGAGTGGCAGAACGAGTGTGGCCGCTGGGACATCCTGGACGTGGTGCGCTGTGCCTATGCGCTGCGCCCTGAGGGCATCGAATGGCCCAAGCACGAAGATGGCCGGCCTTCGTTCAAGCTGGAACACCTGACGGTGGCCAATGGCTTGGTGCACGAGGCGGCACACGACGCGCTGTCGGACGTGCGCGCCACCATTGCGCTGGCGCGGCTGCTCAAATCGGCTCAGCCCAAGCTGTGGGATTTCTGCCTGAAGCTGCGCAAGAAGGACGCGGTCTGGGCCGAGATTGGCGTGGGCCGGCCGTTTCTGCATGTCTCGGGCATGTATGGCCCCGAGCGAGGCTGCATCGCGCTGGTCTGGCCGCTGGCGCCGCACCCGAGCAACAAGAACGAGCTGATCGTCTGGGACCTGTCGGTCGATCCGGCTGAGCTTTTCGGCCTGGATGCCGCCACCATCCGCGAGCGCATGTTCACCCGCCAGGACGAGCTGCCCGAGGGCGTGACGCGGCTGCCGATCAAGACCATCCACGTCAACAAGTCGCCGATCGTGATCGGTCAGCTCAAGACCCTTTCGCCCGAGATGGCCGCGCGCTGGGGTGTGGATCTCGCGCAGGGTCAGAGGCATGCGCAGCGGCTGGCGGCGGAGGCACGAGGCTTGGCCGGAATCTGGTCCGAGGTGTTTTCAAGACCGGCGCCGGCAACTGCGCCGGATGTCGACGAGGACCTGTATGGGGGCTTTGTCGGCAATGAAGACCGGCGAACCCTGCAGCGCCTGCGTGAACTGTCTGCCCAGCAACTGGCTGATCGCGTGGCACAGGGCAAGGCCAGCTTCGCTGACCCGCGCCTGGAGGAACTGCTGTTCAGGTATCGCGCCCGCAACTTTGCAGCCACGCTGGATGGTGCCGAGCGTCAGCGCTGGCAGGCGCTTTGCGCCGATCGCCTGCACCACGGGGCTGGCGGGGGACTGAGCCTTCAGGCATTTTTTGAACGCGTTGATGCCTTGAGCGAGAGCGCAGACGAGCGGGGGCAGGACATCCTGTCGGCGCTGTACGACTATGCCGAGCAGATCGCTCCCGAGCGCTGAACCCCTTGGCTTGGCGCAACAAAGGCTCGAACAGAGGCCACAACAGGGGTTTTCGGTAGCGACTAAAAGGGCTACACCTGCAATAGTCTGATCAATGACGACAGGATGCGGCGCAACCGCGTTCGCCATCCTTACCCGAAGGAGACCTGGAATGACCACATCGACTGATGCAGCTGATCCGATTGCCGCCCGCATGCGTGCGCTGCTGGTGCGTGCGCCGACGGCTTTGGGCTTTGTCAATGCCGGGCAGCTGGAGGTGGTGAGCGAACAGTTCAACCATCTGTTCGGCCACGGCGACGAGACTGACCTGAGCGGGCAGTCGGTGCGCTCGGTGCTGGTGTCGGACCTTGCGCATGCCAGCCTCAGCGAGCGGATCGGCGCCGCTTTTGCGGCCGGGCGTCCGCTGGATGAGGAGATTGAATGCGTTCGCAAGGACGGCTCACGCTTCTGGGGACGCCTGCAGGCCACGCCCGTGCACTGGGATGTACCGGCCGGCGAGGCGCTGTGGATCATCGAGGATGTCACCGCGGCTCGGCAGCTGCGCATGCAGCCCACCTGGACGGCCAAGCACGATGTGCTGACCGAGTTGGCCAATCGGCGTGAGTTCGAACGTCGCTTGGCCGAGCATGTCGGCAGCCGGCGCCATGAGCCGGTCTCGGTCTTGTGGGTGGATGTCGACCACTTCACAGGGGTGATCAATCAGATGGGGGCCGAAGTGGCCAACCATTTCCTCTACGGCCTGGGCCAGATGCTGGTCACGAAGGTGCGTGCGACCGACCCTGTGGCCCGGATGGAGGACGACCACTTTGCGGTGCTCCTGCCTGACTGCGATCAACACTACGCAGAGATCGTGGCCGAGAAGATGCGTTCAGCGATTGCCGGCTATCGCCTGCGCTGGGGCTTGCATCGCACCCGTGTGAAGGCCTGCGTTGGCGTGGTGCAACTGCAGCCCAGCCTTGAAACGGTGGACGCTGTGCTGGGGGCCGCGACGCTGGCCTGTGCTGAGGCCAAGGCGGCTGGCGGCGACTCGGTCCGAGTCTTCGTCTCGACCGGCGGCTTCGAACAACTCGCCGGTTGACCGCGCTGCGACTGCCCACCATCTGAAATGAAAAGGCCCGGGAAACCGGGCCTTTGCTCTTGTGTGCTGTGACGCTTGTTTGGCGGAGAGGGCGTCCGCCAAGAATGGCGTATTCATTGGGCTGTAGGCCCTTGAGTCGCGCTTACCCACAAATTGACCCACAAATTTTTGACTCATTGCCTCAGCTGATAGCCGATCTCCAGTCCCGAAGGCAGTTGGGCCGAAAGACCGTTGGCCCAGTCTGCCGACTGAAGTTTCATCCGCCAACAGAAGCAGCCCCATTCGGTCCTGGGTGTCACCCTCGCGGGCGCGACGTCAGGAAGAAGGCCTCAGAACTGGCCTGCATCGACCACTGATTCTTTAGCAAAAATCAGCGCACGAAGTGCTCCGATCCAGGCTCATTTTTGCTGTCATGGATCGCTCATCCTTGATTCGCCAGTGCCACGCCGCTGGGGCCCGCCCAGGTCGCCGTCGCGCGCGCGTGGCACTGGATCTGCGCACGCACGGGCCGGCATTGGAGGCGCTCGCGCAGTCCCGGCACATACCTCTGGTTGTGTTGATGAGAGCTGCACTTGCCGAGTGGCTGAAGTCGCAAGCCGGCGTCGACGGGACAACCGTCGCCGACGCCTCGCCCGAGGCGCCCATCGCGTCGCTGCACGAAGGTTCCATCGTCAAGGTGACATTGCGCATGCCCGCCAGATCAGCCACCAGGCTGGCCCGCGAAGCGTACGCGGCCGGGGCGTCCCAAGGGCTCTTTGTGGCCCGGCTGCTGGAGGGCTTGCCGCCGATGCCGGTGCCTGCAGACCTGCAAGTGACCCGCCGAGCGCTGCTGGCCTCAACAGCCACGCTGGCGACCTTGTCCAGTGATCTGCGAGCGATCGAGCGTGGCCTGAGCAGGGCAGGGCGAGATGATCTCGCCGCGTGCAAGGCTGTGATCGAACCGCTGTCTGTTGAGGTCAGCCGGCACCTGGCATTGGCGTCTTACTTGCTGGCGGAGCTGGAGAAGAACCGGCGCCAGCCCAGTAGTGGTGCTGGCGCGGCTTGAGAGCCTTGCATCGTGGCAGCGCCACCTTTCCCCTCATCCATGGATGATGCGCTGGTGCAGTGGGGCGATCGCCTTTTTTTCCCTCGCAATCGGATCGTCCATGTCGGTCCGCCGCCTCGACTGACCGCGTCGGTGCGGCAGCGGGCTGCGCAGATCCGTCGGCGCATCGAGGCGACTGTGGCACGGCGTGCGCCGCAGGTCATGGTCAAGGTCACCGGTGGCGGCCGAGGCATGGGCTCCATTGCGGCGCACTTTCGCTACATCAGCAAGGCCGGGCGCCTGGCCTTCGAGGATGACCGAGGTGTCGTACAGGAGGGCCAGGAGGCGCTGCACGACCTTGCCAGGCAATGGCGCCTTGGTGGCTCCATTATCAGCGAGACGAGCCATCGGCGTGAGGCGTTCAATCTGATGCTGTCGATGCCACGCGGCACGGATCCGCAGGCCGTCCTGCAGGCGGCACGGGAGTTCGCTCGGATCGAGCTGAAGGACCATCGCTATGTGATGGTCCTGCATGACCATCAGAGGAATCCGCATGTACACCTGAGCGTGAGGGCGGAGTCCATGCGCGGGGTCCGGCTTAACCCACGCAAGGTCGATCTGCACCGCTGGCGCGAGACCTTTGCCGAGCGGCTGCGCGGCTTGGGTATCGAGGCCGAGGCTACCCGTCAGGCTACGCGCATGGAAAGTCGGCGGTCCGTGCACCTGCGGCAGATCGAAGCCAGCAAGGGAGGGCGGCTGAATGCAGCGCCGGCCATCAGAAAAACTGGCGACGCCTACAAGCTCAGCCGCAATGACGCCATGCTGGGCTGGGCTCACATCGCGGCAGCGCTCAATGCCTCGGGTCAAGCTGAGGACTACCAACTGGCGCAGCACATCAGAAGCTTCGTACTCGACTCCAAGTACTCGAAAGAGCAGGGGCGACAACGACAGCGTGGTGGACCAACGCAGCGAGAACTGATCGAGGCGGATCAACCCAGGTCAATGGACCGCACGGGACCGGAGATCACACGCTGATGAACGAAGATCCATAGACTGCTCGGTTGCCGGAGCGAATTGAACAAATGCTCGCGCTTCAAGCTGATTGGGAGCGACGGGCAAGGGACGCTACCGTCACGGGCGGCCTAGCCTTCGAGCGGCTCCTCTCGCTGGTTGAGGCAGGGGGTGACACCGGGCAGACCAGTCGGATAGCCGGGTTCGTAGCGGCCACGGTTGGATTCCACCACTTTGACATCTATGACCTTCGGGCGCTTGATGTCGAGCTTTCTGATGACGTGCTCACGTGAAGGGCGGCCGCTTCATGTGGGAAGCTGCCTGCACAAGAACGATGCATCGCTCTTTCGCGCGTGTCACTGCGTTGTAGAGCAAACGCCTCTTCTGGTCGTCGCTGCCACCGACGGCTGCTGGCCAGAGAACAATGACGTTGTCGAATTCTCGGTTCTTGGCCCCGTGAACTGTCATCCCCTTCCAGCCACGAACATCGCTTCGTCGAGATTGGCGGCGCTGAGAAAAGGACTGCTCAACCAACTTGACGACCTCATCCCTCGTGAACTCCACCTTCGCCTTGGTTCGACGTTGAATCTCAAGCCATTCGGTCACATCTCTGGCCGTTCTGGCGTCACCAGCAGCGGCGAGGACGGCAGCGATGGAAACAGCGTCAGCCTGGTCGACCAGTTGGATCGTGGCGAGGTACTCGGTTGCAGCTCTTGTTTCCGACTGTTCCCAAGCAACGTTGTAAGGACCTGCACCCTTCTTGGTCTGGTTCGCGGCAGCCCAGGCCAATGCAGCTCTTGCAAACGTCCCATGCGTTGGGGTGATGATCGCGACACGCTTGCCTACGCCGTACCAGCTCAAATTGGAGTTGATCCACGCACCGGCCAAAGGAGCTGTCGACGTCTGCGCAATCATGAAGAGTTTCGCTGACTTCGGCGCTTCGCCGGCGCGAATCGCCCGAGCTGCATCGAGCAACTCGTCGACGTTGGTCCGACGGGGCTGCGTCAGTTCGTTTGGAGCACATACCTGGGTTAGCCAAGCGCATGCCGGGTTGGGGCGAAGCTCCTCGCTGAGACATTGAAACTCGTCCGCGGCGACAAAGACCTCCAGTCTGTTGGCCAGGCCTGCGACCATGCTGAGACGATTCACGGTCATGTCTTGGGCCTCATCCACGACGAGGATAGGAAACGTCGCCGCCACCCAGTTGTGGACTTCCTTGACCTGCGCAAGGGCGCCGGCAGCTTCACATACGCGCTCGTACTCAGTTGGTTCGATGTTTGCGAAGCCGAGTGCCGCAGCGAGGGAACGCCAACGCCGCACCAGCCGCCATGCGAAGCTGTCGATGGTCGCGCACTCCGTCTTGCCCCTTAGGTTCTCAAGCATCCCGAGACGCTCTTCCAAGCGTCGCCGAGATCCGTGCATGAACGTGAGCGCGAGGACTTTCTGACCAACATGCAAAGGTGCTGCGTCCAGATGCGCGGACAGTGAATCCATGAGCATGTGGGTCTTGCCGCAACCAGCACCGCCGGTGAATGCGCGGACCGTCATGGCTGAAACACCCACACTCCATTGGCATCGAGAACAAAGCGTTGCGTCGCCACATCGCCGGCGCAAGCACAAGCCAGACCACTCAGCAGGTCTGCCGCCCGCGCCCTGCAGCCTGGCGTCGTGGCAATTGCTTCCGCAAGACTTTCGTAGGCGATGATGTCCATCTTCTTCGTCTTCAGGTAGGCCACCACCGCGGCAGTTGAAGCCGGAGGTTGCGGACCTATTTCCACCAACTTCCCTACCACCGTCGGCTCGTCTGCATTGAGGATCCACCCGATGGCGTCTTCGATCATTGCGCCGTCGTTCCAGCGGATGATCGCGCTGGGCGGTGCGGCTTCTTGCCGCAGTTGATCCGCGTAGTCCAGCCCAGCTGCGTCACCATCAACAAGGCAACACACACGTCTGTGGAGCCGCTGCATCAGCCGGTGGATTTCAATGACGTTCGCGTCTTCCGTGGGAACCACCCCGACTTCGATGCCGAAGGGGCGCGGCATCGTGTCGATCCACCCTTCGGCCATCATCAAAGGCCGGAGGATGCAACGTAGCAGGTGGAAATCGGCCTTGCCCTCTGGGACGAGGAGTGCAGGCTGCATCAATGCACTCAACACATCGACCCGGCTGTGTTGAAACAACCTGCGCTTCCAGTTCGGCGCCGCTGCAGGAAGTGGCGTGTCCAAGAATGGCTCGACAGAGAGAACCCCGTCATGCTTCTTCAAGATCAGCACCGAGGTCGGGTCAGCCATGCTGGCAACGAGCGGCGAATGGGTCGTCACGAAGGTCTGGGTAGACAGGGCTTGGACCCGCTGAACCAAACGTTGCTGTGCAGAAGGTGGCAGATGGACTTCAGGCTCTTCCAGAGCCATGAGGAACTCTCCACCACTTTTAGCACGAGCGCGGCCAAGCTCCAGCAGCAGCAATAGACCTTGCATGGAGACCAGCCCGCTGCCTTGTCTCCCGGCTGGAATGCTAAAGCCATCGTTTCCTGCGAAGTGGGCTGAAACTGCCTCCATCACCGACCTGCTGTCCGTGTTGGTGAGCCTTAACTGAACCTTCGGAGCGTTCGGGAACGAGCGCGCAAGCTCGCCATTCAGATTTTCGATCAGAGGTTGAATGCCGGGGTCAGCATCGATCGGCTGGGCAGGTGCCCGCAAGCGATCGCGCTCAGCGATCAGCGCACCTGAAGGCTGGGCCGCGGCCGCCAGCACGGTGCGCTTGAAAAGTTCGTTCCCCCACGAAAATACTTTGTCCCATGTCCTGCTCGCGCGCACGAGATAGAAGCTCAGTTCCTGGATGAGCTTGCCCGGAACAGGGGCTGGTGCCTCGTCGGCGAAGGGATCGATGGGATCATCGTGGTCATGGAAGTAGCGCACGGTTTCAACAGCCAAGCTGTCGTGGTCAAAGCGCGCTTGAACGCCGAGTTGACAGCACAGCCTCCACGAAGGGTTATTGCGCGCCGGATGCACCTGGCCTGTTGCCTCGTCAAGCCATTTGACGACTGCCCGTTCATCACGAAACCACTGGCTGCTCTGTTCCGGGTCGTCACCAGGAAAATCAGTGACCGTCGCGACGACTTTGATCCTATCGGCCGGCTGCGGATTGGAGCCGAAGAAGTCATGCTCGGTCAGTTCGCGAACTAGACGATCTCTGCCAAGCACGAGAGTCAAAGCTTCGATCAGAGTCGTCTTGCCGGTATTGTTGTCCCCGACAAGAACGGGATGCCTGCCGAACTGCACGAAGCCACTTCTTACGCCTCGAAAGTTCTCGATTCTCAAGTTAGCTATTCGCACTCTTCTCCCCTTCGTTTATGAATGCTGCGGACCGCAGGCTCTGTCCGCCAGGTGCCCTGATCGTCACCGCGACCCGGCTCCAAGCTTGGCGGCTAAGTGGAGAAGTTGCGTGCCTGTCAGTTGCTGCCGGGAACTTCACGCTGAAATCCAGGTGAGGTATCTCGGCATTGAATTCCAAGACGCTTTGGAACCCTACGCGCGGGCGGAGATCTGAAGGTGCAAGGCGGGCGCCGGCCTGGCAAACCAACCAAGCACCCTCGATGCTCGCAACGTTGACTGGGCACATGAGCGATCTCGGCTGAGGCTCGTTCGAATAGCCAAAAAGACTGTCATTGGCGCGGGCTGTCAGGCGGTGGGCTGAAGCAGATTGGCCTGCTCAACCTGTCGACGCTCCAGCCTGTCGGATCGAACTCCGATGCAGTTCTTCGAATCTTTGTACAAGAACTGCAGCGCTACAACCAAGAGCAGCCGCGATTCGAACGACAGCAACTATGTTGGGGGCGCCCTCGCCCCGTTCAACTTTGCCGAGATAAGAACGATCTACCCCCGCACTCAGAGCCAGGTTCTCTTGGGAAACACGGGCCTCGCGGCGCATTGTTGCCACGGCTTCGCCAAAGGCACGAGCAATGGCGGGATCAGAAGACTTGGCTCCGAAAGGTCGCCCCGTCTTGAGCGGTTTCGATTCCTCATTCATCCCTCCACGATTTCACTGTGGCTCCATGAAAACCACGGTTAATTAATCCCTTTTGGGCTAGAGTAGTAGCTATACACGCACATTGAAGGGTGAGGGCTGTGGGTACCTTCTCAAAAGTCGATTCATGGACGGAGATGCCACTGTGCTGCCGATACGTCGTTGTTCATTTCGACGCGCAGCCGATTCAACTGCCTCCCACGGGAACACTGCATGAGCTCCTGGTGAGTTGGGCTCTGGGCGTCGCGCGTGACGGCGACTGGGAGGTGCTCGGGGCATGGCCGCAGCAAGATGGCGGCCCGACTTCCTGGAAGAGCGTGTTCGAAAAGCTCGTGACACGGGGTCTGGGGAAGCATATCCCGGTCATCTTGGCCGACGCCTGCAGAGACGTGTATGGGGCCAGCCCCGATGCTGCGGTTCTGCCACCTTTCGGACGGATCCTTAGCGCGAGGCATGCATCCGTTAGCTCTGAAATCGGCCAGCTAGGTTCAGAGGCGAGGCGCGCCGCGCGAGATGCGGCCAGCGTCCGCGGGGCGCGCGTCGCACTGGAGCGCCTGCTGCCGAAGCTATGCACCTTTGGGACCGGTGTCTTGGTGCCGGATTGGCCGGAGGTTCTGAAGCAGTTCAAAGCCTTCTATGCGCTGCGGCCCCAGCGTCGTGCCTTGGTGCGGAAGGGCGACGAAGTGGTAGAGCATTTGAGTGGGACTTTGAACCGGGCTGTTGTCCGCCATGGCGCTTTTGCCAACGCGGAAGCCGCCACTTCCTTCGTTGCCAGCACTCTCGCGCGCGCCGAGCAGCGGCTCAAGTACCGTGACCTGGTGGAGCTAACTTCGCGAGGGCATACAGCCGGCCCTGCCGGCGCGAGCTTTGCTGTCCGGGGGCCTTGATTTCCGCCGGTCGCACGTCATGAAGGAATTTCCTCCTCCAATCTTCGCGCGAGTCAAAGCCGCGTTGACGCGGCGCGGCCGCTCGGTCCAGGATGCCGAGGATCTGGTGCAAGAGGCCTGGGTGCGGCTGGCCTGCTATCAGCGCGATCAGGTGGTGGAGCAGCCTGAGGCCTTCATGATGAGGACGGCGCTGAACTTGTCGGTCGATGCGCACCGCACCCGCGTCAGTCATGGCGAAGAGGTGCTGCTGGAGGACGTGGTGCTGCTGGACACGGCACCGGGCACGGAAGCGATCGTTCTGGCCCGTGAGCGCATGGCACGTCTGAGCCTGGGGCTGGGACGGTTGAATGACAAGATGCGCGAGATCTTCCTGTGCCACCGGGTCGAAGGCATGACCTACGAGGAGATCGCTCAGCGCTACGGCATGAGTATCAGCACGGTGGAGAAGTACGTCGCCAGGGCCACGCTACAACTTACGAGCTGGATGGAAGGCTGGTAGCGGTGCATCGGCCAGCGGCGATGGAGGGCAGGGGAGCAGGGCAGGGTGGTCAGCTTCCGGTGGTGACACCGGAGATCGCGGCCGAGGCTGCGGTGTGGGTGGCTCGGCTACATGGGCCGGAGCGGTCACGTCAAATGGAGCTGGAGTGCCTGGCCTGGCAGGGGCGGTCTGCCGCGCATCGCCTGGCCTTCGAGCGCTGCACGGACGTCTGGATGGATGTCGCAGGCGCCGCCCGGGCCGCGGTGGCCCGGGCGACCGCCATCAGAGCGCCCGAGGAACAGGGACAGAGTAGGGGAATCAGACCCGGCCCACGCGCCTTGGTGGCTGCAGTGACGGCCACAGTCGCGCTGGTGGCGGTCCTGGTGGTCCAGCCCTGGCGCGATGTCGACACCTACGGCACCGGCATCGGCGAGCAGCGCCTGGTGCTGCTGAGGGACGGCTCACGGATGTCGCTGAACACCTCGACCCGGGTGCGGGTGGAGCTCAGCCCGGCGCAGCGTCGCGTGAGCGTGGAAGGCGGGGAGGCGTACTTCGAGGTGGCCAAGGATGAGAGCCGGCCCTTTGTCGTGAGTGCCGCCGGGACGGAGGTGACTGCCACGGGGACCGCCTTCCTCGTGCGGCTGATGCCGTCACATGCTGGTGGGCGCGAATCCCTCGACGTGACTCTGGTCGAAGGGCAGGTGGTCGTGCAGGGCAGCGGCAGCAAGGCCTCCAACCAGCCGATCGTGATGGCCGCCGGAGACAGAGTGCGCGTCGGCCGCGGCCAGGATGGCAGACCTGCCTCGGGTACCTCCGCTGTCGCACCCGAGCGTGATCGGCCTCGCCTGGACCAGGTGCTGGCCTGGCAGCGTGGGGAGGTGATCTTCGACAACATGTCGCTTTGGGAGGCGCTGACGGAGATGAGCCGCTACAGCTCGACGCCGATCACGGTGGATCCTCGCGTGGCAGATCTGCGAGTGAGTGGGGTGTTCAAGACGGGGGATAGCGTAGGTTTTGTTCAGGCCGTGGCCGCGCTGCACGGATTGGCCGTGCACAAGCGCTCCCAGGCTTGGGAGCTGACGGTCAAGTAGCCAGACGGCACGGCTGCGACGGTCGGGCGCAAGTACGTCTGCCGGGGCATGCCGCATAACGCCGAGCGTCGGTGCGCGGCGCCCATCAGGATCAATGTGTCGAGGGCCGATGGTCGATCCATGCCTCGATTTCGATCAGACGCCAGGCCACCGCCCAGTCGCCGATCTTGCAGGGGCGCGGGAACTGCTTGTTGGCGATCATGCGGTAGATGGTTGATCGACACAGCCCGGTCAGCTGCATGATCGCCGGCAGGCGCAGCAGCCGCGCAGGCGATACCTCAGCTGGGAGGTCGGTGCTTTGGTGTGCACGCATGGGATGCTCTCCTGCAGATGCCTTGCTCGGTCGCCGCGCAAGGCGGTGTCTGTGGTGATCCTGATTCGTAACCGTCGTCGCGGCTGGCGCCGCCAAACATGGAGGCGGCCCGTTCCCGTGCCAGCGGATGGGGGCTCATTGCCTTCCTGCTGCGCAGGAACGCGCCCCCTTGCCGAACAGGCCTGCGGCCAGATCGGCACCGCTGACACCCGCCACGCCCGAAGCCGGGCCGCCTGGCCCCAGGATCCGTCTTGACTGTCATTGGATCCATAGCCAGGCCGCCAGCCCCAGAGTGACGAAGGATGCGATGGCCGCTGTCGCGACATGCTCCGCCCAGCGTTGCCAGCGCTCCCAGGGGTGCTCGCGTTGATTGGCCAGGTGTGCCAGCCGTTGCAGGGGCGCGATCAGTTCTTGCAAAGTCGGACGGATCTGGGTGCCCAGTGCCGCACGCGCTGCTTCTTGTATCTCTTGGACCTGGATAATTATGGATCTGCGCGTCATCTCATCAGTGCGCTGCGCGATGTGCTTCACCGCCACGACCTTTACGTGCTCGGCGACGGCATTGGTGCGATCCTCGAATGCGGAGAGCTGACGGGACAGTTGCGTGTTTGCCTCGATCAGCGATTGCCGGGTGTCTTGCAGCAGAGGCATCAGGGCTTCGACCCGATTCACTAAAGCTGCCATCTCGCCGAGAGACTCGACGAACAGCGCTTCGCGGGCGCTCAGTTGGGCGGTCATGGCGCAGCCCTCGGTGCCTGCTCCGACGCGGGCTCGGCTCTTACGAAGTCGGCAATGGTGGACACCCGTGCTGTGTCAGGCGGTGGCTCATCGCTGGATGCGCACGGCGGTGCCTGCGCCTCGACCAGTCCGAGCGCCTCGAAGCAGGCGTCGTGTTCAGGGACCACCCACGAGGCCAGCCGGTGGGTGGCGAGCTTCTCGGCCAGGGAGAGCCTTTGGGCAATGTCGCACGATTGGCGGATGAGGCCTTTGTAGTCCGTATCGTCGCTGGCCAGCCTGGCCAGGTCCGCTTGATCACCGCTAAGGCCCCGGATGCGTGCGTAGATCTCATTCGCGCGCATACGGCAGGCCGTGTTCACTGCTGCGAGCGGCCGTTCGGCCAGGAAGGCCAACAGCAGGTAGAAGGCTTCTTCGACGGAGACTGTGGCCTCCACCATATTGAACAAGAGCTTCACCCGATTGGGAGGCACGCCCAGGCGGGACAGCTCGATCAAGGTGGCGATCGTGTCTTGCTGCTGCTTGGGCACCGGCACGGTCGGGACGATGAAGCAGTCGAAGTCTTCGTGGCTGCCCCGGTA
Organism: Roseateles sp.; assembly: GCA_015657635.1. Taxonomy (GTDB): domain Bacteria; phylum Pseudomonadota; class Gammaproteobacteria; order Burkholderiales; family Burkholderiaceae_C; genus JACDQM01. The sequence goes on along the minus strand of JACDQM010000041.1, from coordinate 5,824 downwards.
GAGCTGCATCAGGTTCAGCAACTCCTCGACGTTGCTGGCGCCGATGTCAACGACGGCGCTGTCGATGGTCTGCAGGTACTCCTGCAGTGCCGCGAACTGGCGGCCGCGTAGAGATTGCGCCGCACTGCCGTTTTGGCCGGCACCGTGGCCACCATCGGCATTCACGCTTTCTACGGCGATCAGTTCTGCGCCGGGAATGCGCGGCAGCAGCAGGTGTCGGGCGACCGTGGTTTTGCCCACGTTGCCGGAGAAATTGATGACGGCGATCTTCATGGCTGCTCCTTTGCGCGGACGAGTGGGTTGGTGATCAGCGTGCCCACAAAGGCCTCGGCCTCGTCTTTGGCGCTGCGTGACGGGGGGAGGGCTGCAATCGGTCGGCGTGCCGTCGCTCTCGCTGTTGCGACTGCCGGCACTGGGGGTTCGTTTGGTGAGGCTGTGTGAGCTGCACCGTGGAGCCGCAGCGATGTGCTCCGGGCAGGCGCGGGCTGCCGATTGGCTTCGCGACGGACGGTGCTGGGACTGACGTGGATGCCTGCAGCGGCCAGGGTGCGGCAGATCGCTGCCAGGGTGTAGCCTTGGGCGCGAAGTTCGAGGATCGCGGCTTCGTACTCGCGCGCTTTGCGGGTGATGCGGCCTGGTGCCTCGGTCGGCGTGAGTGTCGTGTCGGGCGGCGTGTTCGGACCCGCGCCGCTGCGTGTGCGGTCCCGGTTCACTCCCGGTGCGCTGTCGAAGCGGTCGCCGTTCGCTCTGGAGTCGCCTTCCACTGAAGCGCTGATGATGTCGATTGGCATGAACCAATCTTTAGCGTCAGATGGGCGAAGAACGCGGGCGAAATCTGGCTGGATTTCAGCGAAATGAGGGCGTTAGGTCGATCCCAAAAATGCAGCTGTTTGAGTGCAGGATAGGCGGGGCGCCAGCATTTGGAGGCCTGACATTTGGGCTGAACCGGCGGCGTGGCAGCAACGTCGATAAGACGAGAAATCTCGCCAAGAGCGTGACGGTTGCGCTCCTTGCGCACGACTGACTCCAACTGTTCTCGACAATTTAAGTCGTAAACAGGTTAATAGAGTCGCAAACGGCGACGGTGATTGGGCGCGGCATCCGTCAGTGCTGCCGGTCATGCGCAAAAGTCGTAAACAAGCGGCTCCACTTAGTGCGGGTCTACGCCAACAAAATTTGGTTCGGGCTGCCTCACCTTCGCACCTAGATCCTTGGCCTCGTCAGCTTCAAGACTGGCAGGAGGCCATTGCCGCGCGTGCAAACGCCTGCCCCGAGCCACCAGCTCCTGGACTGAGTCCGACGCCGGCCAGTCACTGGAACTGTCGTGTCATCGAATTCCCGTCGGACGAGGAGACTTGGTTTGCGGTCCATGAGGTCTATTACGAGCACGGCGTACCCGTCGCCTACAGCAAGTCGCCGGCCGAGGTGGGCTGGACTGACGATGATGGTCCGGAGGCGGGGCTTCATCGGCTGGAGAAATTCAGCGAGGCGCTGAAGAAGCCCGTTTTGAAGCTCGCCGACTTTGAAAACGCTCGGGCCAAAGCCGCGCTGCTTAACAAGCTCTGTCAGTTGATCGAACAAAGCGGTGGCGGAGCTGACATGGCTGCCCTTTCTGCCTGGTTGCATGCTTGGCTCGGTGAACCCTTGCCCGAGCTCAATGGCGCCACGCCGGCGCAAGCGCTGTACAGCGAGGATGGCCGGCGCCAAGTTGAAACCCTGCTCGAGCGAACACGCGGAGGCCTGTGTGCGTGAGCTGTATAGCGACGTCCTGCTGAAGGTGCCACTGCCTTCGAACGCACTGACGGCCGGCGCCCGTGGGGTCGTAGTCCATGTACACGCCCAGGGAGAAACTTATGAAGTTGAGTTCATGACTCCCGCTGGCGAGACGATTGCAGTCGTCACGGTCGCGGAGGATAAGCTGGAACCGTCACCTCAAGAATGCCGAGGCGGCGACTGAAGCCCAGACATCGAGATGTTCTACAACCGCCAAGCGGCGCCACGGCACGGCCAACAGCTGGCGACCGGCCTTCCACCACTTGAAGGTCGGGACCAGGCTGGTAGCGGTCAGCGGCCGGTGACCGCTTTGAGGCGAGCCAGGGGCGTATTTCCGACCAGCGGCAGTCCACCTACGATTCAAGGATGTCTAGGGAGTCCAGGGCGATTCAAGGTGCGCTTCGTTGCATCAGTAGCAAGCATCGTATGCAATGGGATGGACGCCCCCACCCGTAGACGGCATCGAAGTGCCACAGTGGATGTGTCAACAACCACTCGATCGGAAGGAGCGTCCGCCATGGAGATTACGACGATCGGCCTTGATCTGGCCAAGAACGTTTTCCAGGTTCACGGGGTCAACGAACGCGGGAAGGCCGTGCTGCGCAAGCAGCTGAAGCGCGACCAGGTTGCGCCCTTCTTTGCGAACCTGCCGCCCTGCCTCGTCGGCATCGAGGCCTGCGCCAGCTCTCATCACTGGGCGCGCAAGTTGCAGGCGTTGGGCCACACGGTCCGGCTGATGGCACCCCAATTCGTAAAGCCGTACGTCAAGAGCAACAAGAACGATGCCGCCGACGCAGAGGCGATCTGCGAAGCGGTCAGCCGGCCGTCAATGCGCTTCGTGCCGATCAAGAATGTCGAGCAGCAGTCGGTGCTCTCGCTACACCGCGTCCGCCAGGGTTTCGTGAGGGCACGCACGGCGCAAGCCAACCAAATTCGCGGCCTCCTTGGCGAGTACGGCCTGGTGGTGCCACAGGGCATCGCCTACATCGCCCAGCGCGTACCACCGCTCATCGAAGATGCCGAGAGCGAGCTGCCTGGCACCTTCCGTCTGCTCATCCAGCGCTTGCTCGACCACCTCAAGGTGCTGCAGGAGCAAGTTGACCAGATTGAAGTGCAGATCAAGGCATGGCACCGTGCCAGCGAGGCCAGCCAGCGTCTTGAGAAGGTGCCGGGCATCGGACCGCTGACTGCCAGCGCCCTGGTCGCCAGCATTGGCGACGCGAAGAACTTCGACAACGGCCGTCAGTTCGCTGCATGGCTGGGCGTCGTCCCGCGACAGCACTCCAGTGGCGGCAAGCCGACGCTGCTGGGGATGAGCAAGCGCGGAGATGCGTACCTGCGCACGATGCTGATTCACGGTGCTCGCTCAGTCATCTACAGAGCGACCCAGAAGGCCGATCCGGACAGCTGGTTGGTCAAGCTCACGACGCGCCGAAACAAGAACGTTGCAGCGGTCGCGATGGCGAACAAGACCGCGAGGACCGTCTGGGCGCTGTTGGCGCACGGGCGAGAGTTCAAGGCTGGCTACGCCGCGGCGTAGCCAGCCATCTACGACATCTACAGGAACAGGAGAACCCACCGCCGATTGCTCAGGCAACCAGCAAGTTGATGGCACGACAGGTCAGACCGTGGTTGGCACAGCCCGCGCCGGACGAGGCACTTCGAGTGCGTGTATGCGATTGGGCGCCGACCGGCAGAACCCATCAGGGACAGCGAGCTCGTCTCGCATTGAAAGTCCGAATGTACGGGTGCAATCTCTTCCTCAGTGCGGCAGTGAGCTGGAGGCTTGGCAAACCGGGGGCGTCCATGTACGTCCGGCCAAGTCATCTTGACGCCGACAACGCTGCTCCGGAGCGGTTGATCGAGGAATTAATACCGTTCAACCTAGGCTTGCGAAGCGCGTCTTACCAAGTGCCATGAGATTGCATGCGGTTGAACACTTGCGCATATCGGCCCGCCATCACGAGCCGTTCCAAGGATACGAGCCTCGATTGCGCAAGCTGAATCACCCATGGCGGACTCGACCAAGGATCGAGGAATTTCAGCAAGCTTGACCTTCGCTCTGCGCTCCCAACAGGACGCGGCTTGGCCAGCGAGAGTGCCAGAGTTCACGTAGATGAAGCGGTCAGCAGGCGTCCCTTGCGCGTAGGGGCCACGGAAGTTGAACGCCCCATCCGCCAGCGTCGGCCCGAGACGCATGGTGACGGCAAACGCGATGGACTCGGCATCCGAAGCGTACGGCGGGAGCAATTCTGCATGCCCCCTTTGCACGGCGAACTGAACTCCAGGTGGTGGGGCCACGACGGTCAACAAGAACTGAAGTAAAGGTTCTGTGCGGCTCTGCATGGGTTCGGTCTTGCAATGTGCGGGCGATGAGAGCAAGGGCTCATGCCCAGCATCAACAAGCGCTGCAGCAGTCGTCAGCCAGCGGCCAGCGCGTCGATGATCGGGCAGCGATCCCTTGTTCCCCCAGCATCACATTGAACAAGCAGCGCCGTCAATGCTTTGCGCATGGCCTTCAGATCGGCCAGCTTGCCCTCGATGACCTGAAGCTTGTTCGCGGCCAGGCCGCGTGTGTCAGCACAGGCGTGAGCTTCGTCGAGTTCGAGCAGACTGCCGACCTCGTCCAAGGTGAAGCCAAGCACCTGTGCCCGTTTGATGAAGCGCACACGCCTGATGGCCTCCGCTGGATAGCGGCGATGGCCATTGACCGGCTTGGCCGGCTCCTGCATCAATCCTCGTCGCTGGTAGTAGCGGATCGTTTCAACGTTCACCCCGGCCTCATCGGCCAATCGCCCTATCGTCAGATCGGCCATCACGCGCCCCTCTTGATTCCGTACCATGGTACGGACTTTAGACTGCTCCATATCGAATAGGTTCATGCAAGCAGATGGCTACATTCAACGTCAAGGGTTCACTCATCGCCGGAGTGCTGGCCGCAGTGGGCGCGTCGCTGTGCTGCGTCGGGCCCCTGGTGCTGCTGATGCTGGGCATCGGGGGAGCCTGGGTTTCCCATCTCACCGCGTTAGAACCGCTGAGACCCTGGTTCATTGGCATCACGGCGCTGTTTCTCGGCTTGGCGTTCCGGCGTCTGTACCTCCAGCCGCAGGTTTGTGCGCCCGGCGCACTCTGCGCCGATTCACGCGTGCTCAAGCGTCAGCGAACGATCTTCTGGGTGGTTGTGTTGGCGCTCGTCGCATTGCTCTCGGTGCCATGGCTGGCGCCGCTTTTCTTCTGAAGGAACTCTCATGCGCAAGTTTCATATCGCCTTGCTGGCAGCTCTGCTGCCGTTGTCTGCACTCGCTACGACTCCTCAATCCGCCGTCCTCGACGTTCAGAACATGACCTGCGGCCTGTGCCCGGTCACGGTGAAGAAATCACTGGAGAAGGTCTCCGGCGTCAGCCAGGTGCAAATCGACCTCAAGGCGAAGACCGCTAAGGTGACCTTCGATGCCGACAAGACCACTGTTGCAGTCTTGGTGCGCGCCACCACTGAAGCAGGCTTTCCATCGACGGTTCATAAATGATGACGACCTCTGCTGTCCTGAATTCGGTACTGACCTGCCCGCATTGCGGTCATGCCAAGCAAGAGGTCATGCCGACCGACGCCTGCCAGTTCTTCTACGAATGTGACCACTGCAAGACCTTATTGCGGCCGAAGGCTGGGGATTGCTGCGTCTTCTGCTCGTACGGGTCCGTCAAGTGCCCGCCCATTCAGATGGAGCGCGGTTGTTGTGGGTCGTGAGGCCCGCCATCGGTGTGGCAGCAACTCCCCAATGCGACTGGCTGCGTCGGCGCTCGGTCAGCACGTCCTTCAGGTAGAAAACCTGACCCTATCTGCAACAGCTACTTCATTCTGGGAGGTAGCGAGTCGAGATTAGGAGCGCGGATACTTCAGACGCGAATGGCGACCTGCGAAGGACGTCAAAAGTTCTGACATGGTTCGACTCTTCAACGGCGGTGATGTCCCGGCGCGTGGTGTAAGTCCGCAGCCCGGAGAGGCTGAGATGCGCGGGGTTACTCAGCGTGCCACTGCGGACAGCCGAGTCGG
>JACDQM010000040.1 GCA_015657635.1 Roseateles sp. | reverse complement strand
GGCCACGCCATCCAGCAGCACATTGGCCAGTGCCACGATGCTCATGCCCTGGTGGTGGGCCATGAAGGTGGCCACGGGCGTGAAGTCCTCGCCGAAGCTCTGGCGCTCCGGCGTGAAATCCAGCGCCTCGATGAAGCCATAGCGGCCACGTGCGCCCAGGCGCTCCAGCGCGGCGAAATTGCTGCAGGCCGCCAGCGGCGCGATCTGTGCCGCCAGCGCGGTGGCATAGGGCGCCACCACCAGCTCGGCCGCGGGCGTGCGCCGCAGCGCCAGGCGCGGCACGCCCTGCGGCGCGTATTGGTAGGCCAGACTGAGGTCGCGGCCGGCATAGGCCGATTCCGAGATGCCCCAGGGCACACCCAGCCGCTCGGCGTAGTGCACCTGCTCCGTCAGCGCGGCGTCGCAGGCTTCGCGCAGCGCACTGCCGGGTGGCTCGATCAGCACCAGGCCCGGCATCAGGTATTCGAACATCGAGCCCGACCAGGAACGCAGGCCGGCGCGCGTGCCCACCGCATAGAAAGGCCGGCCGAGTGCAGCCCAGTGGCGCACAGGCACGCTGCCGTTGGCGATGGCCAGCAGGCTGCTCAGGCGCGACTCGGAGGCCAGCAGATCGTAGAAGCCCGAGTCCAGCTGCTGCTCTGCCACGCGAAATCCAAGATGCAGCAGATGCCGCTTGCGGTGGTAAAGGAAGCTGAAGTCGGCCTGCAGGGCCAACTGCTCCAGGCTGCTGGCCAGTGCCAGCAGCGCCGCGCGGCAGCCGCTGAGATCGACGCCTTCGTCGCGCGCGGCTGAGGCCTGCGTCGCGCGCAGATCCGCCAGGCACTGGCGCAGCTCGGTGCGCTCGGCCGGCTCCAGCCGGTTGCGCCGGGCCAGCAGCGGCAGCAGTCGGGCACGGCCCCGGGCCAGCGCGGCCTGGGCCGGGGCCGCATCCAGCGGATCGAGGGCCAGCGCCCGGCAGGCTTCGGCCACGGCCAGCAGGTGGCCGCACAGATTGCCGCTGTCGACGCTCGACACATAGCGCGGCAGCAGCGGCTGGCCGCTGAGGGTGTCGTACCAGTTCAGGAAATGGCCGCGATGGCGCTCCAGGCCGAGCAGGGTGGCCAGCGTGGCCTGCAGGCGATCCAGCAGCTCCTGCGTGCCGATCCAGCCGAACTGGCGCGCGCAGGCCACGCTCAGCAGGTACAGGCCGATATTGGTGGGCGAGCTGCGGTGGGCCAGCGTGTCCATCGGCAGCACCTGCAGGTTGTCGGGCGGCAGGTGCCTGTCCTCGGCGCTGACGCAGCGCTCGAAGAAGCGCCAGGTGTCGCGTGCCACTTCATGCAGATAGGTTTGTGCGGCAGGCGGCAGCTCGGCCGCTGCGCCACCGGCTGGCCGGCTGACCCACCAGGTCCACAGCGGCGAGCCGGCCCACAGGCCGCACAGCAGCAGGCTCAGCGGATGGGCATCGACGGTCCACAGCAGTGCCGCCAGCGGCAGCGCCAGCGCCGGCGTGCGGCGGTGCTGGCGCAGCAGCTCCGCCAACCCGGTCTTGGCCGCGGCCTGCGCGGCGGCGGCGGTGGTCCATTGCAGCAGATGGCGTCGGCTCACCGCCATGCGGTAGAGCGTGCGCAAGATCGCATCGCCCGCCATCCAGGCCTGTTCCATCAGCTGCGCCAGATGCCACAGCCCGCCCAGCAGCACGCGCAGCAGATCGGTCAGGGCCTGCTTGTAGAAATGGCGCCGCGCCAGCTCGTCGCGGCCGGGCAGGAAGCCGGCCAGCGCGCCGATCAGCGGGCCGGCGAAGAAGGCCATCAGCACCAGGCCGAGGGC
>JACDQM010000039.1 GCA_015657635.1 Roseateles sp. | reverse complement strand
TTCTTGGCTTCGGCCACGATGTCCAGATCGGGCCAGGCTTCGGTCAGGCGGCTGCGCAGCTGCTCGCGCATCAGTCGTTCGTCGTCGGCCAGCACGGCGCGCACGCGGGTGCCGGCGAGGGATGCAGGGGTGGTGTCGTTCATGGCGGCGAGGTTAGCGTCATTGCGGCGCGGCGGTGGCGCCAGGCGCCTGGGGTTTGTACGGTGCAGCAGCGGCCACCGGCTTGCGGCGCATCAGCCACCACAGCAGCAGCACCAGCAGGATCAGCGGCGAGCCGACCAGCGCGCCGACGCCCGCCACCACCGCCAGCACCAGGGCCACCACGCCGGCCACGAACATCAGCGGCAGGGCCACGCCCAGCAACAGCGTCAGCGGCAGCACCACGGCCAGCACGAACAAGGTGATGCCGGCGGCGAACAACAGGCTGCCCCAGTGCGCGGCGCTGAGCGCGTGCACCGGGATGTCCTCGCCATTGATGCTGATGCTCACCTCGGGGTGGCTGGAAATCTCCTGCCACAGCAGCACGCCGCCGACGGCGGCCGCGACGGCCAGGATCAGGCTCAGCGCCAGGAACCATTTCAGGAAGCTTTTCATGCGTGGGCTCCTTGGGTGTTGTCGTGGTCGTCGTGCTTGCGGGCCGTCGTGTAGGGCACGGTGATGGTCACCACGGTGCCGCTGGGCTGGTTCTCGGCCACCGTGACGCTGGCCTTGCTGCCGAACAGCAGCGCCAGGCGCTCGCGGATATTGGCCAGGCCCACGCCGGTGCCCTGAGTGGCGGCGCGGCCGAAGCCCAGGCCGGTGTCGGCCACCGTGACGGCCAGCTTGCCGTGCAGGATCTCGGCCTTGACCTTGAGGCTGCCGCCCTCGGCCTTGGGCTCCAGGCCATGCTTGATCGCGTTCTCGACCAGGCTCTGGATCATCATCGGTGGGAACTCGGCCGACATCAGGCCCTCGGGCACGTCGATCTCGGTCTGCAGGCGCTCTTCCATGCGCACCTTGAGGATTTCCAGATAGGGCTTGATCACGGCCAGCTCGCGGCCCAGATCACGCCCGCCGTTGGCATTGGCCTCGCGCATGGTGGGCATCGAGGCGCGCAGCAGCGCGATCAGGTTCTTCTGCATCTGCGAAGCCCGCGGCGGGTCGGTCTCGATCAGGTGGTCGATGGAGGCCAGCGTGTTGAACAGGAAGTGCGGTTCCACTTGCGCCTGCATCGCGGCCATGCGGGCCTCGACCACCTGGCGCTTCAGCGATTCGGCCTCGGCCGTCTCGGCGGCCTTGGCCGCCTTGACCTCGGCCTGGAAGCGACCCTTGTAGCTGGCCTTGATGATGGCCGAGGCGATCACCAGCAGCACGGCCAGATCAACCAGGAAATCGCCGAACTTGATCACCCGCACCTTTTGGCGAGGCCGATCGGCCAGGGCCTCCGCTTCGTCGCGGGCCGCGTCCGCCTCGGCTCGGGCAGCGTCTGCCTCGGCTCGGGCTGCTTCGGCATCGCGCTGGGCCTGGCGGGCCTGTTCGACCGCCGCCTCGATTTCGGCGCGGGCTTCCTCGACTGCCTCCCGCACGTCGTCCGGCTGCGCCGACTTCGGCAGGCGGATCTCGAGCGAGGGCAGGCCACCGCTGAGCGACACGCTGGCTGCCGGCGCGACGGCCGAGGCCGGGGCCGAAGCGGCCGCTGGCGCTGGAGCAGCCTTGCCCTTTTCGCGCGGCACGATGCGCACGCCGCGCTCGTCGATCGTCACCTCGTAGTGGATCGGCTCCTTGGGCGACGCGGGCTTGGCCGGCTCGGCGGACTTGGCCGGTTCGGCCGGGGGCTTGGCGGGCTTGGCCGGCTTGGCGGGACGGGCCGGGGCTGGCTCCACCGTCTCCGTGATGCGCCAGCTGGGCAGCAGGCCTTCCAGCACATTGGCGCCGATCAGCGTCAGGATGGCCAGCACGATGAATCGCTTCCAGCTCATCGCCACCAGCCAGTTGGCATAGGCGTGGAAACCGCGCACCGAAACGGCCGAGAAATGCTGCCAGCGCTGGTAGAGGGTGGGGGGAGTGGATGCCTGGTTCATGGGGGGACCTTGTATGGCTGTGCACTGTACGCAAGGTCCGGGGTGCCGCCCACGCGGGCGCGACACGCCGCAGAAGTCCGGGGATGACTTGCAGCAGGGGCGGACAGGCCGGCCGCCCTGTCGCCAGGCAAAACCCAGGCAAAACAAGGACAAACGCCCCGGGCGGGGCCGGGGCGTCTGGGGGGGAGGGGCGGTCTGCCGGGTTTACTGGCGCACGGCCTCGACCTGGATGATCAGCTTGACCAGCTTGGGGAAGCCCCAGTTCAGGCCATAGTCCACGCCCCACTGGCTGCGGTCGATGGTGGTCTCGAAATCGCCGCCGCAGACCTCGCGCTTGAGCATCGGGCTCTGGTAGCAGGCGAAGTTGGTGGCCTTCAGGGTCACCGGGTTGGTCTTGTCCTTCAGCGTCAGGGTGCCGCTGACTTCGCTGACCTTGTCACCGTTGAAGACGAACTTGTCGCCGACGAACTTGGCAGTCGGGAACTTGGCGGCGGCGAAGAAGTCGTCGCCCGTCAGATGCCTATCAAAGGCCGGCGTGCCGGTGCTGATGGCGCTCATGTCCAGCGTGATCTCGACTCGGCCGGTCTTGGCAGCCTTGTCCAGCGTGACCATGCCCTCTTTCTTGTCGAAGCGGCCGCGGTTGGTCGAGGCGCCGAAGTGGCTGATCTCGAAGGTGGCGAAGGTGTGCGTCGGGTCGATCGCGTAGTTGGCGCTCTGGGCTTGAGCGAAGCCGGCGGCGGCCAGCGCGAGGGCGGCGATGAGGGTCTTCTTCATGGGGCCTTTCGGGGGTGGGTTGGGGTTGCGGGGACAGGGGCTTGCTTACAGCGCGGCAACGCCGCTGAAGTTCAGCTTGAACTTGACTTGGACGTCGTTGGCGACGATGGAGGTGTCGCTCCACTCGCCCTCGCCGATCTTGAATTCCAGGCGCTTGAGCACGAAGGCGCCGCTGGCCGTGGTCTGGCCGCCGGCCTGGGCTAGCGTCACCGGCACGGTCAGCTCGCGGCTCTGGCCCTTGATGGTCAGGCGGCCGGTCACGTCCAGGCGGCCCTTGCCGGCCGGCTTGATGGCGCTGCTCTGGAAGCTGGCCTGGGCCAGCTTCTTGCTGTCGAACCAAAGCGGCTTGGCCAGCTCGGCCTCAACCTCGGGCGCGCCCATCGCGACGCTCGCCAAGTCGATGGTGAAGGCCACCTTGCCGGCTTCGGGCTTCTTGGGGTCGAAAGCCAGTTGGGCATCGAAGCGCTTGAAATGGCCGTCCACCGGCACGCCCATCTGGCGGCTGGTGAAGGCCAGTTCGCTGCCGGCGGGCACGAGCTTGGCTTGCGCCAGCACGGCGCCGCTGGTCAGGGTCAGCAGCGCGGCGGCGGCCAGGCTGGGCAGATGGCGGCGGACAAGGGCATGCATGTTCTGGGATTCCTTGATGAAGAGGGGGTGTTCAGCGGCGGGCCGGCCACATGCGCAGCAGCAGGCCGTCGCGGTCGATCAGCTGGTGCTTGAGGGCGGCCGCCACATGGGCCAGCACCAGCGCCGCCAGGCCATAGGCCAGCCAGCGGTGGGTCAGCTTCAGCGTCTCGGCCAGCGCCTTGTCCACCGGCACGAAGTCAGGCAGCGGCAGCAGGCCGAACCAGACGATGGGGAAGCCGGCCGCCGAGCTGTAGGCCCAGCCCGCCAGCGGCAGTGCGAAGAACAGCGCATACAGCAGGCCGTGCACCAGATGCGCGGCCCGCTGCTGCCACAGCGGCCCGGCCGGCGGCGCGGGCGGACGGTGCGTCAGGCGCCACAGCAGGCGCAGCGCCGACAGGGCCAGGATGCTGACGCCGGCCCATTTGTGCCAGTTGTAGAGCTTGAGCCGGCCCAGCGAGAAGGGCTGGTCGACCATGTAAAGGCCCACGCCGAAGGCGCAGACGATGGCCAGCGCCAGCAGCCAATGCAGGGCGATGGCCAGCGGGGTGTAGCGCGTTGCTGTGGTGGGGACTGGACGGGGCATGGCAGGCAGGCTGTATTGGCTTGGCAAGGGCGCCAGTGTGGGAGCGGCCGCCACGGTGAAAGTTCACCGGCCTTGATGCTAGGATTCAATGCCATTGAACGTCTTGGCCGTCACGGCGGGGTCATCCAGCAGGTTCAAGATTCGCCGCGTGTCAGGCGTCACTGCATTTAGGGAGTGGATATGGATGTGGTCGGCAAGATCGAGGCCTTGTTCCAGCGGCGCGGCAGCCGCCCCTACGAGGACGGTGCCCACGGCGGCATCACGGTGCTGGCCCATGCGCTGCAGTGCGCCCAGCTGGCCGAGTGGGCCCATGCCGATCCGGCGCTGGTGGCGGCGGCCCTGCTGCATGACCTGGGCCAGTTGATGGATGCGGGCGAGAGCGAGCCGCTGCGGCCCGACGCGCATGAGCAGCGCGGCCTGACGCTGCTTGGCACTGGCTTCGGCCCAGCGGTGCTGGAGCCGATCCGCCTGCAGCCGGCCGCACGCCGCTACCTGGCCAGCATGGATGCCCGCCAGACGCAGCAACTGAGCCCGGGCGCCGCGCACCGGCTGCAGCAGGTGGGCGGGCGCATGAATGCCGAAGAGGGGCTGATGTTCCTGGCCCGGCCGCAGGCCAGCGCGGCCGTGCAGCTGTGCCGCTGGGACCAGTTGGCCTGCCACCCGGGCAAGCGAACGCCGCCTCTGGACTACTACCTGGGCCAGCTCGAAGCGCAGCTGCAGTCCGGCCTCGCCCGGCCGGCGCGCCTGGCGATTGCCTAGGGCCCTGGGCATCCCTCCTGAGGGGGATGGCTGGGCTTGAAAGCGGGAAAGATACTGGCCCCGCTCATGCGCCGCCTGGACCTCGGCGCGTGGCAGGGGAGGGAGGAGTGCTGTGCCGACCACCAAGGCTCGCGAGGGCGGCGGTGGTCGGCATTGCTTTTTGTGTGACGGTGCTGTGAAGCACTTGGGGACTGACGCCACAGCGCGCGTGATCCATCCCTTCCTCTAATATGACGAAGGCGACACCGGCCACGGGTCTGGCAGTGGTATGGTCCGCGGCTGTTGGTCCATAAGAACTCAGGCGCCATGCGCAAGAACATCACTGACCGGCAGGCCGTCTCGTCCAGGCGACGGCCCTGCCAAGCCTTGGGGCAAGCCCCC
>JACDQM010000038.1 GCA_015657635.1 Roseateles sp. | reverse complement strand
GTGGAGAAGTAGCCGTCCTGCTTCTCCTTGGAGAAGGCGTATTCATGCTTGTCCTGGCCGTTGAAGAAACTCAGCCAGTCGGCGTAGATCTTCTCGACCAGCGCCTGCTGGATCGGATGGTTGACGAGCACGCCGAAGCCGGTCTCGTGCAGGGAACGGGTGAATTGCTCGGCGGCGTCGGCCGCGCGGTAGTCAACGACTTTGACTTGCATGGGATCTCCTGGAGCTGTCCCGCTGCCGCGCCATTCAATCGTGGGGCCCGGCCGCGTGCGCAGTTTAGGACAGGGCTTCGCGAATCGCAAACGTTTGCAAACACTGCGTTAACAGCTCTTGCTGGGACGCGAGGGTGGGCGCCGCTTGAATCTGCGCCGGGTCGGCTGGCCGGCCTTCAGTGCCGTCGATTTGTGCCGAGAACGCTGTAGTACTCCGTATAGGTGGCGTCAGCCGTGGGTGCTACAGTGCGTGCCTTGGAACTCTTGGTCCTTCCCGTCCCCTTTTCTGGCAACAGTGAAGGCGGGTCGCAATCCGCCAACCGGTCGAGCCGTGTCGCGGAAGGTTTGTCAACCAGCCAAAGCCCTGGAAACCGGGGTGAGAGGTGAGCGAAAATGATGCAGCAATACAGGTCTAACTCGTACCTGTTCGGGGGCAATGCCCCATATGTCGAGGAAATGTACGAGGCCTACCTCGACAATCCCGGCTCCGTGCCCGACAACTGGCGGGCTTACTTCGATGCCTTGCAGCATGTGCCTGCCACGGACGGCAGCGACTCTCGCGATGTGGCCCATGCGCCCGTGATTGAGTCCTTCGCACAGCGCGCCAAGGCGAATGCCTTCGGCAACAAGGCTTCCGGCACCGACCTCGCCATCGCCCGCAAGCAGGTGCATGTGCAGTCGTTGATCGCTGCTTATCGCAATGTCGGCTCGCGCTGGGCCGATCTGGATCCGCTCAAGCGCACCGAGCGCCCCAAGATTCCCGAACTGGAGCCTGGCTTCTATGACCTGAGCGAGTCCGATATGGACATTTCGTTCAGCGCCACGAACACCTACTTCAGCAAGGCTGAAAACATGACCCTGCGCGAGATCGTGCAGGCCTTGCGTGAGACGTATTGCGGTTCCATCGGCGCCGAATACATGCACACCACCGACCAGACCGAAAAGCGCTGGTGGCAGGAGCGTCTGGAAGCCATCCGCTCCAAGCCCAGTTTCACGCCTGAAAAGAAGAAGCACATCCTCGACCGCCTGACCGCAGCCGAGGGCCTGGAGCGCTATCTGCACACCAAATATGTGGGCCAGAAGCGCTTCTCGCTGGAAGGCGGCGAGAGCTTCATCGCCTCGATGGACGAGCTGGTGCAGACCGCCGGCGCCGAGGGCGTGCAGGAAATCGTGATCGGCATGGCCCACCGCGGCCGCCTGAACGTGCTGGTCAACACCCTGGGCAAGATGCCCAAGGACCTGTTCGCCGAGTTCGAGCACAAGGCGCCGGAAGACCTGCCGGCCGGTGACGTCAAGTACCACCAGGGCTTCTCCAGCGACGTGACCAGCCCTGGCGGCCCGGTTCACCTGTCGCTGGCCTTCAACCCGTCGCACCTTGAGATCGTCAACCCGGTGGTTGAGGGCTCGGTCAAGGCGCGTATGGATCGCCGCGGCGACAAGGACGGCGCCCAGGTGCTGCCGGTGCTGGTGCACGGCGATGCGGCTTTCGCCGGCCAGGGCGTGGTGATGGAGACGCTGGCGCTGGCGCAGACGCGCGGCTATTTCACCGGCGGTACGGTGCATCTGGTGATCAACAACCAGATCGGTTTCACCACCTCCGATCCGCGCGATACGCGCTCGACGCTGTACTGCTCGGACGTCGTCAAGATGATCGAAGCGCCCGTGCTGCACGTGAATGGCGACGATCCGGAAGCCGTGGTCCTGTGCACGCAGCTGGCGCTGGAATACCGCCAGCAGTTCAAGAAGGATGTCGTCGTCGACATCGTCTGCTTCCGCAAGCTGGGCCACAACGAGCAAGACACGCCGGCGCTGACCCAGCCGCTGATGTACAAGAAGATTGCCCAGCACCCGGGCACGCGCAAGCTGTATGGCGACAAGCTGGTCGCGCAAGGTGTGCTGCCGACCGACGGCCCGGATGCGATGGTCAAGGCCTTCCGCGCTGCGATGGACGAAGGCCGCCACACGGTCGACCCGGTGCTGACCAACTTCAAGAGCAAGTACGCCACCGACTGGTCGCCGTACCTGGGCAAGAAGTGGACCGACAGCTGCGACACCGCGCTGCCGGTGGCCGAGTTCAAGCGACTGGCCGAGAAGATCACCACCATCCCCGCCAACTTCAAGCCGCACAGCCTGGTCGAGAAGGTCATCGCTGACCGCGCCGCAATGGGCCGTGGCGAGATCAATGTGGACTGGGGCATGGGCGAGCACATGGCTTTCGCCTCGCTGGTCGCTTCGGGCTATCCGGTGCGCCTGTCCGGCGAAGACTGCGGCCGCGGCACCTTCGTGCACCGCCATGCCGTGCTGCACGATCAGAACCGCGAGAAGTTCGACGAAGGCACCTACATCCCGCTGCAGAACGTCGCTGAAGGCCAGGCGCCTTTCGTCGTGATCGACTCCATCCTGTCTGAAGAGGCGGTGTTGGGCTTCGAATACGGCTACGCCTCGGCCGACCCAGTGACGCTGACAATCTGGGAAGCCCAGTTCGGCGACTTCGTCAACGGCGCGCAGGTGGTGATCGACCAGTTCATCGCTTCGGGCGAAGTGAAGTGGGGCCGCTCCAACGGCCTGACCCTGATGCTGCCGCACGGCTACGAAGGCCAGGGCCCTGAGCACAGCTCGGCTCGCCTGGAGCGCTTCATGCAGCTGGCCGCCGACAACAATATGCAGGTGGTGCAGCCGACTTCGGCCTCGCAAATCTTCCACCTGCTGCGCCGTCAGCAGCTGCGCATGTTCCGCAAGCCGCTGGTCATCATGACGCCGAAGTCGCTGCTGCGTAACAAGGACGCGACCTCGCCGCTGTCGGACTTCACCAAGGGCGAGTTCAAGACCGTCATTGGCGAGCAGAGCACCGACCTCGATGCCAGCAAGGTCAAGCGCGTGATCGCCTGCTCGGGCAAGGTCTACTACGACCTGGTCAAGAAGCGCGAAGAGAAGAAGTCGAGCGACGTGGCCATCCTCCGCGTCGAGCAGCTCTATCCCTTCCCGCACAAGGCATTCGCCGCTGAGCTGAAGAAGTACCCG
Organism: Roseateles sp.; assembly: GCA_015657635.1. GTDB lineage: Bacteria > Pseudomonadota > Gammaproteobacteria > Burkholderiales > Burkholderiaceae_C > JACDQM01. The sequence continues at coordinate 4,542 of JACDQM010000038.1, read as the reverse complement.
AACCTTGCGGAGATCGTGTGGTGCCAGGATGAGCCGCAGAACCAGGGCGCCTGGTTCTTCGTCCAGCACTATGTGCACGAGAACATGGCTGACGGCCAGAAGCTGGGCTACGCCGGTCGCCCGGCCTCGGCCTCGCCGGCTGTCGGCTATGCGCACCTGCACCAGGACCAGCAGAAGGCGTTGCTGGACCAGGCCTTCGGCAAGCTCAAGGGCTTCATCCTCACCAAATAACGTTATGACGGACGCTGTCGCGCCGTCATAACTCCGGCCATGCGTACCCGGATCGGGTGCGCGCAGCCGGCAGGCGCGAAGCTCCGGTTTACCAAAACCGAGAGAGAAACAACATCATGGCAATCGTAGAAGTCAAAGTCCCCCAACTGTCTGAGTCCGTGGCTGAAGGCACGCTGCTGACCTGGAAGAAGAAGCCCGGCGAGGCTGTCGCCATCGACGAGATCCTGGTCGAGATCGAGACCGACAAGGTGGTGCTGGAAGTGCCGGCTCCCAGCGCTGGCGTGATGGCCGAGATCGTCAAGGCTGATGGCTCCAGCGTCGTCAGCGAGGAAGTCATTGCCCGCATCGACAGCGAAGGCAAGGCTGGCGCTGTGGCCGCCGCACCGGCCGCTGCCGCACCCGCTGCTGCGCCTGCCGCAGCCGCTCCCGCATCTGCAGGCAAGGGCGACGTCGCCATGCCGGCCGCTGCCAAGCTGCTGGCGGACAACGGCCTGTCGACCGGCGATGTGGCCGGCACCGGCAAGGATGGCCGCGTGACCAAGGGCGATGTGCTGGCTGCTGTGGCCGGTGGCGCCAAGGCCGCGGTGCCCGCACCGGTCGCGGCGCCTGTCGCCGCGTCGGTGGCCAAGCCGCTGCCGGCTGTCGCCGCACCGGCAGCCGTCAATCTGGGTGACCGCCCGGAGCAGCGCGTGCCGATGACCCGCCTGCGTGCCCGCGTGGCCGAGCGTCTGCTGCAGTCGCAAGCCACCAACGCCATCCTGACCACGTTCAACGAAGTGAACATGGCGCCGGTGATGGAGATGCGCAAGAAGTTCCAGGAGAAGTTCGAGAAGGAGCATGGCGTCAAGCTGGGCTTCATGAGCTTCTTCGTCAAGGCCGCAGTCGCCGCGCTGAAGAAGTACCCGGTGCTGAACGCCTCGGTGGACGGCAACGACATCGTCTACCACGGCTACTTCGACATCGGCATTGCCGTCGGCTCGCCGCGCGGTCTGGTCGTGCCCATCATCCGCAACGCCGACCAACTGAGCTTCGCCGACATCGAGAAGAAGATCGCCGAATTCGGCCAGAAGGCCAAGGAAGGCAAGATCTCGCTGGACGACCTGACCGGCGGCACCTTCTCGATCTCCAACGGCGGCACCTTCGGCTCGATGCTGTCGACCCCCATCATCAACCCGCCGCAGTCGGCCATCCTGGGCGTGCACGCGACCAAGGACCGCGCCGTGGTCGAGAACGGTCAAGTAGTGGTGCGTCCGATCAACTATCTGGCCATGTCCTACGACCACCGCATCATTGACGGGCGCGAGGCGGTGCTGGGTCTCGTCACCATGAAGGAAGCCCTCGAGGACCCCGCCCGCCTGCTGTTCGACATCTAAGGGCGAGGGCAACTGCGGGGGCGCATGGCGTCGCTGCGGGGCCCGTTCGGGGAATCCACACGTAGCGCTGCTACGTTCCGGTTCCCCGGCACCCGCGCCTAGCCCTGCATCCCGCTCGCTACGCCCCGATGCGTCGGGGCATGCTGAGAGAAGGAAGAAATCATGAGCACCAAGAATTTTGACGTCGTCGTGATCGGCGGCGGCCCCGGCGGCTATATCGCTGCGATCCGTGCGGCCAGCTGGGCTTCAACACCGCCTGCATCGACGAGTGGAAGAACGAGAAGGGCGGCCGGCACCGGGCGGCACCTGCACCAATGTCGGCTGCATCCCCTCGAAGGCCCTGCTGCAATCCAGCGAGCACTTCGAGCACGCCAACCACCACTTTGCCGATCACGGCATCTCGGCCGACAACATCAAGATGGATGTGGCCAAGATGGTCGCCCGCAAGGACGCCGTGGTGAAGCAGAACAACGACGGCATCCTTTACCTGCTCAAGAAGAACAAGGTCACGTTCTTCCACGGACGCGGCAGCTTCGTTGCAGCCAAGGACGGCGGCTACGAGATCAAGGCCGGCGAGGAAGTGGTCGCTGCCAAGCATGTGATCGTCGCCACCGGCTCGAACGCCCGCCAGCTGCCTGGCGCCGCCTTCGACGAAGAGAACATCCTCTCCAACGATGGCGCGCTGCGCCTGGGTGCCGTGCCCAAGAAGCTGGGCGTGATCGGCTCCGGCGTGATCGGCCTTGAAATGGGCTCGGTCTGGCGTCGTCTGGGCGCCGAGGTCACGGTGCTGGAAGGCCTGCCGACCTTCCTGGCTGCTGTCGATGAAGGCGTGGCCAAGGAAGCGGCCAAGCTGTTCAAGAAACAGGGCCTGAACATCGAGCTGGGCGTCAAGATCAGCGAAGTCAAGACAGGCAAGAAGGGTGTTAGCGTCGCCTACGCCAACGCCAAGGGCGAAGCCCAGACGCTGGAAGTGGACAAGCTGATCGTCTCGATCGGCCGTGTGCCCAACACCATCGGTCTGAACGTTGACGCTGTGGGCCTGAAGCTCGACGAGCGCGGCGCCATCGTGGTGGACGAGAACTGCAAGACCAATCTGCCCAACGTCTGGGCGGTGGGCGATGTGGTGCGCGGCCCGATGCTGGCGCACAAGGCCGAGGAAGAGGGCGTGGCCGTGGCCGAGCGCATTGCCGGCCAACATGGGCATGTGAACTTCAACACCATCCCCTGGGTCATCTACACCAGTCCCGAGATCGCCTGGGTTGGCCGCACCGAGCAGCAGCTCAAGGCTGACGGCGTGGCTTACAAGGCGGGCCAGTTCCCCTTCCTGGCCAACGGCCGCGCGCGTGCGCTGGGCGACACCAACGGCTTCGTCAAGTTCCTGGCGGACGCCAAGACCGACGAGATCCTGGGCGTGCACATCATCGGCCCGATGGCCTCCGAGCTGATCTCGGAAGCGGTGGTGGCGATGGAGTTCAAGGCTTCGGCCGAGGACATCGCGCGCATCTGCCACGCGCACCCCTCGCTGTCTGAGTCGACCAAGGAAGCCGCGCTTGCGGTCGACAAGCGCACGCTGAACTTCTGAAGCGCCTGCATGAGCTTGCAGCCGACCGTCACGGGTCAGCCAGTTCTGGCTGAAACCGAGGCGCGGCTGGAGGTGGCGCGTCAGGCCTTGCTCGACGGCCGCTATGCGGACGTCGAGCGCCTCGGGCTGGAGCTGGCGGCTGATTGCCGCGCGCGCGGTGAAGCCCGCGGCGAGGCAGAGGCGGCCCTGATCCTGGCGCGCCTTTTCGGCAATATGCGGCGGCGGCCCGAGTCGATCCAGTGGGCCAAGCGCGTGATCGGGCTTGGCTCATCGCTGGACGACAGGGCGCTCGGCGCGTCAGGCTGGGCGGTGCAGGCTTCTGCGCTGGCCGAGGATGATCGCCCGGCAGAGGCGGTGTTGGCGGTGGACGAAGCGATCCGCTTGGTCGACCCCGGCATGCCAGCGCTGACGCGGCGCCTGGTCTATACCTGCCTGCTGCTGAGCTACCGGGCGCTGGGCATGTTTGAGCAGGCGCTGGAGGCTTCGCGGCAGGCGCTTGGCGTGAGCGAGACGGACGCGCTGCGTTTCTGGTCTCTGTTCAACCATTGCACCACCGGGCTGGACGCGATGGACCAGGCGGCTTGGCTTGGCGGTGCCGAGAGCGAGCGCCTGCAGGCCGAGCTGTTGGCGCATGAGCCCGAGCTGGCGACGCTGGCGCGCGCACTGGCCACGCCGTTTGCGCGCATGCGCTATTGCGAGTTCGCTGGCGGCTTGTTTGCCCGACTTGGACGCTTGGCCGAGGCGAGGGCGTTGCTGGGCGAAGCGGCGGTGGGTCAGCCCCATGCGACCTTGGTCGCGCGTCGCGATGTGCTGCTGCGCCTGGCGCTTGTGCTGACGCAACTCGGCGAGGCCGATGCCGCGCGTCAATGTGCGGATGAAGCCCTCGCACTCTCGACGCAGATCGCTGCACCGCATGCCAGCCGGGAACTGCTGCGGCGCTGCGAATTGCATGCGCTACGCGGCGAGTTTGAGCAGGCTTTCGAGCTGGGACGTCAGCACTATGCCAAGACCGTCCATGTGCTGCTCTCGGCCATGAATGCGCAGATTGCCGATCTCAGCGCCAGGGTCTCCGACCAGGCCATGCGGCTCGAGAACGCCGAGCTGCGCGAACGCAATCGCGGGCTCACCCATCATGTGCAGGAGGTCAGGCAGCAGGCGCTGACCGACGGTCTGACCGGCGTTGCCAACCGGCGCGGACTTGAAAAGGCTTTCGGTGAGCTCTCGGGATCAGGTGAACGCTTTGCCCTGGCCATGCTGGATGTTGACCACTTCAAGCGGGTCAACGACCAGTTCTCGCATCTGGTCGGCGATATCGTGCTGCGTCAATGCGCTCAGCTGATGGCAGAGTCTTTGCGG
>JACDQM010000037.1 GCA_015657635.1 Roseateles sp. | reverse complement strand
CGCCGGCAACGGCCGGATCGCGCTGGAGCTGCTGCGTGCCGAGCGCAGAGCTTCGACATCGTGCTGATGGATGTGCAGATGCCTGAGATGGATGGGCATGAAGCCACCCGGCGGCTGCGCACCGAGCTCGGCTTGACGCAGCTGCCGGTGCTGGCGCTGACGGCTGGAGCCCTTGGAGAAGAGCGCCGCCGCGCCGAGGCGGCGGGCATGAATGACTTCCTGACCAAGCCGCTGGAGCCACAGCGCCTGATCCGCGCCGTGCGCAGTGCGGTGGAGCGGGTGCGCGGCCAGGTGCTTCGCCTGGGCGCCGCAGATCGCAGCAGTCCGGCGCTGCCGCAGGACTGGCCGCAGATCGACGGCATCGCCTCGTCAGAGGTTGCCATGCGCCTCGGCGGGGATGCGTCGCTGTTCCTGCGCATGCTGGAGCGCCTGCTGACTGAGACCGACGGGCCAGCGCTGGCCAGCCCGGACGGCTTGGACGCAGCGCCCTTGCGGCAGGTGCGCGCGGGCCAGCTGCACAAGCTCCGCGGCACGGCTGGCCTGCTGGGTGCGCAGGCCTTGCAGCGCTGTGCTGCCGAGGCCGAGCAGGCCTTGATCGAAGGCCGGGATGCCGGGCCAGCCCTGCAGGCGATGGCGCAGGCGCTTGCGCAGCTGGGCGCGGCAGCGCAAGCGGCGCTGGCCGGGCAGCGTGCGGCAGCGCCGGCTGAGGCGGCGCGCAGCGAGCCGGCGGCGCTGTCGGCAGGAGATCTGCAGGGCCTGCAGGCCCTGCTCGGACAGCAGGACATGGCCGCGCTCGAGCTGTTCGAGCGCCTCGGCCCGGGCTTGCGGCAGCACCTTGGCGACGCGCAGTTCAGGCGCCTGGATGAGGCGGTGCAGGCGCTGGACTTCGCCGCTGCGCTGGACGTGCTGACGCCAGCGGGCTGATGAAGCGCCGGCTATGCTCCGGCCCCCGACCCCTTGAGACCCGAGAGCCCGTGGACTTCCCAATCACCGACCGCGAGACCGCCCAGGCGGTGCTCGATCATCTGCTGCAACGTGCCGCAGCGCGCGGCCTTGCGCTGCGCGAACAGCCGCCCGAGCCGACCAGCTGCTGCGGCCGTGGCTGCAATGGCTGCGTGTGGGAAGGCTACTTTGCGGCTGTCGCCTATTGGCGCGACGAAGCCCTGCTGATGCTAGATGATTGACGCCAGCATCGCATCAGGCAGCGACGAACTTCGTTAGACTGGGCCGAGCCGCGCAGGCTGCCACAGGCAGCCGCTGAACGGGCGGCGCTGGCCGGCTGAACGGGATTGCCGCAGCCGACGGATCTTGCCGGGAGGGAGTTGGGGTGACGGACGAGCGACTGTCAGCCAGCATTGCGCAGACCATCACGGGCAGCGAGTCCGCGCTGTCCGCCGGTGTGCGCAAGCTCTCCTTGCGAACCAGCCTGACCCTGCTGGTGTTGCTGTGCGCTCTGCCGGCGCTGATGGTCTCGGTCTACCTCGCCGTGCTGAATCTCCAGCTGAAGCAGCGGGCGCTGTACAGCGAAGCCGAGGTCTTGGCGCGCCGCATCGGGGCCCAGCTCGACAGCGAGTTGTCGGCCATCGAATCAGGGCTCAATGTGCTGGCGACGTCCGAGACCTTGCGCCAAGGCGAACTCGATCGCTTCCACAGCGTGGCCAGTGCTGCGCTGAAGACTCAGACGGTCTACAACTATGTGCTCACCGACCGCGACGGGCGGCAGGTGATGAACACGGTCAGACCCTGGGGCAGCGCGCTGCCGCAGACAGGGACGCCCGCACAGGTCGCGCAGGTCTTCAGCCGTGGCGAGACGGTGCTGACGGATTTGTTCTCAGGGCCGGTCGTGGAAAGACCGGTGCTGGCGATGGGTGTGCCGGTGCTGCGCGGCAGCGAGGTGGTTTACAGCCTCAATGTGGGCCTGTCGCCGGATCGCATCAGTCAGCTGCTGCGCAGCCAGGCCTTGCCCGAGGGCTGGCTGGTGTCGGTGCTGGACAGCACGGGCACCATCGTCGGCCGCTCGCGCGACGCCGAGCGTTTCGTCGGCCAGAAAGCGGTGCCGGCCTTGCTGGAACGGGTGCAGACACGCAGCGCCGGCTCGCTGGAGACGCTGACCAAGGATGGGCAACGTGTGATGACCTTCCACCTGCCGCTGCCGCGCTGGCCGTGGACATTGGCGATCGGCGCTCCCAAGAGCACCTACGAGGCCGAGCTGGCGCGGCTGGCGGGATTCCTGGCCGCCGCGCTGACGCTGTTCGGCCTGGGCCTGTGGTTGGCGATACGGCAGGCCAATCGCGTGCTGTCCTCGGTGCAGCAGCTCAATGACGCGGCCCTGGCGCTGGGCGACGGCAAGGCGGTGCGGCTGCCGAGCGTGCAACTGCACGAGGCGCAGGCGGTCGGGCAGGCCATTGTTCAGGCCTCGCAGCTGATGGCCGATGTCAGGCACCGTGCCAACCACGACCTGCTGACCGGCCTGGCCAATCGCGGCCTCTTCATGGAGCTGGCGCAGCTGCAACTGGCCAGCGCGGAGCGCGAGATCGGGCCCTTGGCGCTGCTGGCCATCGATCTGGACAACTTCAAGCCGGTCAACGACGAGCAGGGCCATGCCTGCGGCGACCAGCTGCTGAAGACCGTCGCGACGCGCATCCAGCAGAGCATCCGTGCCAATGATGTGGCGGCGCGCACCGGCGGCGACGAGTTCCTGGTCCTGCTGGCGCATGCCGACGAGGCGGTGGCGGTCGAACTGGGCCGGCGCCTGCTGGCCGCGCTGCGCCAGCCCTACGAGGGCGTGCGCGCCGAAGTGTCGGCCAGCATCGGCATTGCGGTCTATCCGCATGCGGGCCAGACGCTGACGCGGCTGCTGGAGAGCGCCGATCGTGCGCTCTACGAGGCCAAGCGTGCGGGCCGGGATACCAGCGTGGTGGCGCGCTGAGCGGCGGCCTGAGCCGCCATCAACCGACCAGCGCCGCCGACTTCAGCTGAACCCAGACTCCTTGGCCCGGCGCCAGCGCCAGCGCGTCGACTGAGCGTCGCGTCAGCCGCGCCTGCACCTGCGAGCCGCCGCAGCGCAAGCGAACCAGCCGCTGCGACGCATGGCGGTCCGGCAGGATCGCCTCGACGATGCCCGGCCAGTGGTTCTGCACGCTGGTGGCCTGCGGCTGATCCAGCGTCAGGCTGATGTCGCGTGCCAGCAGCCGCAGCCGCACGGGGCGGCCCAGCGGCAGGCCGGTGTCGCGCAGCCAGACGCTGCCGCCGTCGAAGGCGATGCGCAGCAGGCCATAGGCGGCATCGCGTTCGGCCACATGGCCGCTCAGCAGCGTGGCGGCGTCCTCGCCGAACAGATCGGGCGCATCGTCGCGCAGCATCAGGGCCTGGATCGGCCCCTGCGCCAGCACCCGGCCCTCGCGCAGCATCACCAGCGTATCGGCCAGCCGCGCCACCTCGTCGGCCGCATGGCTGACATAGACCATGGGCAGGGCCAGCTCATCGCGCAGCCGCTCCAGCCAGGGCAGGATCTCCTGGCGGCGCTCGGCATCCAGGGCGGCCATCGGCTCGTCCAGCAGCAGCAGGCGCGGCTGGGTGGCCAGCGCACGCGCAATCGCCACGCGCTGGCGCTCACCGCCCGAGAGTTGATGTGGCCGACGTGCCAGCAAGCCGCCGATGCCCAGCAGTTCAAGTGCCTGGGCCAGCGCCGCCTCGCCCGAGCGGCCCGCCGTGCGCTTGAGGCCGTAGCGCAGATTGCCGGCCACATCCAGATGGTCGAACAGGCAGGCTTCCTGAAACACATAGCCCAGCGGCCGGCGCCAGGTGGGCAGAAACAGCGCTTGTGCATCGTCCTGCCAGCAGTCTGCGCCGATGCGCACGCGCCCGCGGCCTTCGCTCTCAAGCCCTGCGATGCAGCGCAGCACCGTGGTCTTGCCTGAGCCTGAGGCGCCGAACAGCGCCGTGATGCCGCGGCTCGGAAAGCGCAGATCCACATCGAGGCTGAAGTCCGCGCGCTGCAGTTGCAGGCGCACTTCGCAGCCCGGCTGCTGATGTGAATGCTCAGTCATCGGGCCGCCTCGCTCTGGCGCCGGCTCAACAGGTTCAGCGCCACCAGCACCAGGAAGGAGAACAGCAGCATCGCCGCGGCCAGCGCATGGGCCTGGCGGTACTCCATGGCCTCCACATGGCCGTAGATCAGCATCGAGATCAGCTGGGTCTGGCCGGGGATGTTGCCGCCGATCATCAGCACCACGCCGAACTCGCCCAAGGTGTGCGCGAAGCTCAGCACCGCCGCGGTCAGCAGGCCTGGTCGGGCCAGCGGCAGCGCCACGCTGAAGAAGGCGTCCAGCGGGCTGGCCCGCAAGGTGGCGGCCGCCTCCATGGGCCGCGCGCCGATGGCTTCGAAGGCGCGTTGGATCGGCTGCACCGCAAAGGGCAGCGAGTAGATCAGCGAGCCAATCAGCAAGCCGCTGAAGCTGAAGGTCAGCGGACCCAGGCCCAGCGACTCATTCAGCGCACCGAGCGGCCCATGCGGCCCCAGCGCCACCAGCAGGTAAAAGCCCAGCACCGTGGGCGGCAGCACCAGCGGCAGCGTCACGAGCGCCGAGACCAGCGCCTGCCAGCGCGAGCGGCTGTGCGCCAGCCACCAGGCCAGCGGTGTGGACAGCAGCAGCAGCAGCAAGGTGGTCGCGCCGGCCAGCTTGAGCGTCAGCCAGATGGCCGGCCAGGCCGTGGGTCCGAACCAGGCGGCATCCATCGCTCAGAACCCGTAGCCATAGCCGGCGGCGATGCGCCGCGCGGTGTCGCTGCGCAGATAGGCCAGCAAGGCGCTGGCCGCGGCCTTGTCCTTGCCGGGCAGCAGCAGGATGGCATCCTGGCGCAAGGGCGCATGCAGATCGGCCGGCACGATCCAGGCAGAACCTTGGCGGATCAGGCCGTCCCTCTGCACCTGTGACAGCGCGACAAAGCCCAGCGTGGCGTTGCCGCTGGCAGCGAACTGGTGGGCCTGCGCGATGCTCTTGCCCTGCACCAGTCGCGGCTGCAGTGCCGCGAGAAGGCCGAGTCGGGTCAACACATCGATGGCGGCCTGGCCATAGGGTGCCAGCTTGGGGTCGGCAATCGCCAGCCGCTCGATGCCGCTGCTGCGCAGCACCGCGCCGTTGGCGTCGACCAGGCCGGGCTGGGCGCTCCACAGCACCAGGCGTCCGGTGGCGTAGCTGAAGCGTGTGTGCGCCAGCGCCAGGCCTTCGCTGGCCAGCTTGGCGGGCGTGCGGTCGTCGGCGGCCAGCAGCACCTCGAAGGGAGCACCGTTGCGGATCTGTGTGTAGAAGGTGCCAGTGGCGCCCAAGCTCAGCACGGCCTTGTGGCCAGTGTCGCGCTCGAAGGCGGCGGCGATCTCGCGCATTGGCGCGCTGAAGTTGGCGGCCACCGCCACCTTGACTTCAGCGGCTTGCGCCAAGCCGGCCAGCAGCAGCCAGGCGCCGGTGAGCAAAGTTCGCGACAATCGCGGCATCGACGTTTCGCTATTCATCAATGGAATAGCGAAAGTATAGCCACCGCCTTTCTCCCTCGCAGCCTCGCATGCCGAACCGCCGCTCCGAACAGATGCAGCAAGCGCTGGCCCATCCCCTGGCCGACAAGCGCATCGAAATTCTTCGTGCCGTGGGCGACTGCGGCTCGATCTCGGCGGCGGCGCGCCAGTGCGGCGTCAGCTACAAGGCGGCCTGGCAGGCCCTGGATACGCTGAGCAATCTGGCCGGCGCCGAGTTGGTGAGCAAGGCGGTGGGCGGCAGCGGCGGCGGCGGCGCGCAGCTGACAGCCGCGGGCGAGCAGTTGCTACGCGCAGCGGGGCTGCTGGAGCAGGCGCGCCGCGAGGTGATGGGCCGCCTGGCGCCTGGCCGCAGCGCGGCGGCCTTGCCCGCTGCGCTGGGCCTGCGCACCAGCATGCGCAATCAGCTGCCCTGCACGCTGCAGGCGATGAAGCCGCAGCGCGGCGCGCTGGATCTGGTGCTGCTGCTGGGCGATGGTGAGGGCCGCATCCACTCGCGCATCACGCGCGAGAGTGCGCAGCTGCTGGGCCTGCAACCCGGGCAGCGGGTGCTGGCCTTGTGCAAGGCCACGGCGGTTGAAGTGCTGGCGCAGGCACCGGCCGCCGAGGGGCGCAACCTGCTGGTCGGCGAAGTGCAGCGCCTGAGCCGCGCGCGCGCGGGCGGCGAAGTGGCCTTGCGCCTGCCCGGCGGTGAAAACCTGGTGGGCTTTTGCGGCCCGGCCAGCGGGCTGCGCCTGCGCGGACCGGCCTGGGCGCTGTTCTCGGACGCGGCCGTTGTGCTGGCGCTGGCGCAGTGAAGGCTGCAGCCGGCGCGGGCCCGGTGCTCCGCACAGGACTTGGCCGGACTGTCACGACGGTAGACTGTTCCGATGCCGGTCAATGCAATTGCCCATTACAACCTGCGCGTCGAGCGAGCCCTGATGGAGCAACTGCGCGAGTTCTATGAACAGGTGATCGGTTTGCGCCTTGGCCCGCGTCCTGCCTTCGGCAGCTTTGGCTATTGGCTCTATGCGGGCGAACAGGATGTGCTGCATCTGAGCGAAGAGCAAGCTCATGACAGGCGACGCATCGGGTCGGACCTGACTTTCGATCATGTGGCGCTGGCCTGTTCCGGCTGGCCTGCTTTCGAAGCACGGCTGCAGGCGCATGCCTTGGCCTACCAGCTCGACAGGGTGCCGGGAGATGGCCGACTGCAGGTGTTCTTGCGCGATCCCGCCGGCAATGGCGTGGAGCTGATCTTCTCTGCAGGCGAGGCCTGAGCTACATCTGCTCCCAGGGCAGGCCGTCGTGGCGCCAGCCGTTGAGGCGGCCGCGCTGGAAGTTCTCGTCCAGATCGCCCTCGAAGCCGTGCAGCACATTGATCACCTCGGCGAAGCCGGCGGCTTCCAGCGCCTGGCCAGCGGCCACGGTGCGCGCGCCCGAGCGGCAGATCAGCACCACGGGGCGGCTCAGGTCGTCGCCGACCTCGCGCCGGACCTGGCCGACGAAGCGTTCCGGCTGCGCCTCCATCTCCGGGTATTCGTACCAGGACAGGTGGACGACGCCAGGCGGGTGGCCGACATAGAGGTACTCCAACTCCATGCGGACGTCGAGGAACAGCGCGTCCGGGTGCTGGCTGAGAAAGGCGTGTGCCTCTTTGGGGAGTAGGTGCTTCATGGCCTGAGGGTATTGACGCGCTTCATACAATGTCGACATGAACACTCAGGTCCCTGCCTCATCTGCCTACACGCGCGGCGCGTCGCTGCCCGGCATTCTGCAACAGCGCATCGTGATCCTCGATGGCGCGATGGGCACGATGATCCAGCGCTACAAGCTCGGTGAGCAGGATTACCGCGGTACGCGCTTTGCCGATCACCCCAAGGATCTGAAGGGCAACAACGATCTGCTGGTGCTGACCAAGCCCGAGGTCATCAGCGAAATCCACGAGCAATACCTGGCGGCCGGCTCGGACATCATCGAGACCAATACCTTCGGCACGACGTCGGTGGCGCAGGAGGATTACGGTCTGGGCGAGTACGCCTACGAGATGAATGTGGCTGCGGCCAAGCTGGCGCGCGCCGCCTGCGACAAGTATTCGTCAGTCGACAAGCCACGCTTCGCGGCTGGCGCGCTGGGCCCGACTCCGCGCACCGCCAGCATCAGCCCCGATGTCAACGACCCCGGCGCCCGCAATGTCGATTTCGACACCTTGAAGGCGGCCTACTATGAGCAGGCCAAGGGTTTGCTGGAAGGCGGCGTGGACCTGTTCCTGGTCGAGACCATCTTCGATACGCTGAACGCCAAGGCGGCGATCTTTGCGCTCGACGAGTTGATGGAAGACAGCGGCGAGCGTCTGCCGGTGATCATCTCCGGCACCGTCACCGACGCCTCGGGCCGCATCCTGTCGGGCCAGACCGTCACCGCCTTCTGGCATTCGGTGCGCCATGCGCGGCGCTGGCCATCGGCCTGAATTGCGCTCTGGGCGCACGCTGATGCGCCCCTATGTGGAAGAGCTGGCCAAGGCGGCGGGTGACACGGCCATCAGCTGCTATCCGAATGCCGGCCTGCCCAACCCGATGAGCGATACCGGCTTCGACGAGACGCCCGAGGTGACGGGCCGCCTGATGAAGGAGTTCGCTGCCAGCGGCTTCCTGAACATCGCCGGGGGCTGCTGCGGCACGACGCCGGCCCATATCGCGGCCATCGCGCAGAACGTCTCGGCCTACAAGCCGCGCGCCTGCGGGCACAAGTTCTTCAGCGCGCTGGTGGACGCCTGACGCCACCAGGCGGCTGGCGCGGGCCGATCAGGGCCTGACCAGCTTGCCCAGATTGACGTGCAGCTTCAGCTCATGCGGCGCCAGGCTGGCGCTGATGGCCTGGGCGGCCAGGCGCGTGTCGCGGGTGACAGGCTCGCTCCAGGGCGCGCCGCTCTTGCCCAGCAGCGAGGCCACAACCGGCTCATTGGCGCTGTGGCCGCGCTTATGCACGATGCCCACCTCGCCGCTGGCCAGACGCACCAGCGAGCCGGGCGGGTAGAGGCCGATGGCCTTGATCAGCGCCGCGCCGGCTTCATCCGGCTGACCGATTTCGTCCAGATAGACCCCGCGCGCGCCCGCCGCCGCTGACAGCGCCTTGCGCGAGCGGCGCGGACTCAGCCGCGCGCCATAGAGGTCGGCGCGGCGCAGCACGCGCGCCATCTGCTCGGGCATGCTGCGGCCGGCCAGCGGGCCGGGGCCGGCTTCATGGTGCAGGCGCACCACCTGCAGCCATAGCGAGTCCTGCACGCCCAGCGCGCGCAGCAGCTCGGCGCCGCGGTCGCCATGGGCGGCAAGTTCGCGGCGGTGGGCCTCGCCCGGCTTGTCGGCCTGCGCGGCCAGGCGGTCCTGCAAGGTGCTGATGGCGATATTCATCGACAGCGCCGCCTGGGCCAGCACCTGGCGCAGATCGTCTGCCCAGCCAAGCTGGCGCGCGCATTGGTCTGCCAGCGCCAGCGTCAGCAGGCCATGGCGGGCGCTGTAGTGCTCGAAGCCCTGTCCGGCTTCAAAGACCAGCAGCAGCAGCGTCTCGTCGGGCTGGCTCAGCAGCCGGGTCTGCAGTTCGGCCAGCACGGCTTCGAAACGTGGCAGAAAGTCCTCGGCCCTGGGTTCGCGCAGCAGCGCATGCGCGTGCAGCTGCAGGTCGGCCCAGGCGGCCAGATTGCTGGTGGCCGGCTTGGCCTCGCGCTCGGCGCGGAAACCGGCCGGGCGCGCGCTGGCGATGGCGCCGAGCGTGGCGCCCTGGTGCATCAGCGTATCGGCCTGGTGGGCGACGGCTCGCTGGTAGTCCTTGGTTTCATGTGGCTGAACCCAGCCGCCCTGCAGGAGCAAGGTCTGCCCCAGCGGGCTGTTGCGCAGCACCTGGCCACGCGCTAGCAGCAGCTTGCCGTCGGCGTCGTAGATCGAATAGGCCAGCACCTGGCCGAGGCGCAGGGCTTGGGGGGGCAGATGGATCAGTTCCAAGATGTCTCGCAAAGGGTCTTAACGTCATTGTCGGCCCGCATCCACGCCAGCTTGAGGACTTGGCCCACGGCAGGCAGCGTCGCGCGTAAAATTGCGCAGGTTCGAGGAGCGCTGCGACGGCCAGTTCAAGACTTGGCTGCCAGGCTCGAACCCCGGGATGTGATCCGCATCCCACTCAACGGCGCTCACCGATCCACTTTTGTCTTGTGGCCGCGGTGAGTTCGCGGCCCGTCACCTGCTGTCGAGATTGCCGCCATGACCACCACCGTCACGCCCCAGACCCCGCCACCGATGAAGCTCTCCGGGCTTGAGCCGGTGCTGATCGGCGAAGGCAGCCTGTTCGTCAACATCGGCGAGCGCACCAATGTGACCGGCTCCAAGGCCTTTGCGCGCTTGATCCTCAACAGCCAGTTCGAGGAAGCGCTGGCGGTGGCGCGCCAGCAGGTCGAGAACGGCGCGCAGATCATCGACGTCAATATGGACGAGGCCATGCTGGACAGCAAGGCCGCGATGGTGCGATTCCTGAACCTGATCGCCTCCGAGCCCGAGATCGCGCGCGTGCCCATCATGATCGACAGCTCCAAGTGGGATGTGATCGAGGCGGGCCTGAAGTGCATCCAGGGCAAGGGCATCGTCAACTCGATCTCGATGAAGGAGGGCGAGGATGAGTTCCGCCGCCAGGCCAAGCTGGTGCGCCGTTATGGCGCGGCGGCGGTGGTGATGGCCTTCGACGAGAAAGGCCAGGCCGACACCTTTGAGCGCAAGATCGAGATCTGCGAGCGCGCGTACAAGATCCTGGTCGATGAGGTCGGCTTCCCGCCCGAGGACATCATCTTCGATCCGAACATCTTCGCGATTGCCACCGGCATCGAGGAGCACGACAACTACGCGGTCGACTTCATCAACGCGACGCGCTGGATCAAGCAGAACCTGCCGGGCGCCAAGGTGTCGGGTGGCGTGTCCAACGTCTCGTTCAGCTTCCGCGGCAATGACCCGGTGCGTGAGGCCATCCATACGGTGTTTCTGTATCACGCGATCCAGGCGGGCCTGGACATGGGCATCGTCAATGCCGGCATGGTGGGCGTCTATGACGAGCTGGAACCGGTGCTGCGCGAGCGCGTCGAAGACGTGGTGCTGAACCGCCGCCCCGACGCCGGCGAGCGCCTGATCGAAGTGGCCGAGAGCGCCAAGGGTGCCGCCAAGGACGACAGCGCACGCCTGGCCTGGCGGGCCGGCGATGTCAATGCACGTCTGTCGCATGCGCTGGTGCATGGCATCACCGACTTCATCGTCGAGGACACCGAGGAAGCCTGGGTCGCCATCAAGGCCGGCGGCGGCCGCCCGCTGCATGTGATCGAAGGCCCGCTGATGGCCGGCATGAACATCGTCGGCGACCTGTTCGGCCAGGGCAAGATGTTCCTGCCCCAGGTGGTGAAGAGCGCCCGCGTGATGAAGTCCGCGGTGGCGCATCTGGTGCCCTATATCGAGGAAGAGAAGCGCCAGCTCGAGGCCGCGGGCGGCGACGTGAAGCCCAAGGGCAAGATCGTCATCGCGACCGTCAAGGGCGATGTGCACGATATCGGCAAGAACATCGTCACCGTCGTCCTGCAGTGCAACAACTACGAAGTCGTGAACATGGGCGTGATGGTGCCCTGCCAGGACATCCTGGCCAAGGCCAAGGTGGAAGGCGCTGACATCATCGGGCTGTCAGGTCTGATCACGCCCAGCTTGGAAGAGATGCAGCATGTGGCCGCCGAGATGCAGCGCGACGACTACTTCCGCATCAAGAAGATCCCGCTGCTGATTGGCGGCGCCACCTGCAGCCGCGTGCACACGGCCGTCAAAATCTCGCCGCATTACGAAGGCCCGGTGGTCTATGTGCCGGATGCCTCGCGTTCGGTCGGTGTGTGCACCGAGCTGCTCAGCGACGACCGCGCCGCGGCCTATATCGCCGAGCTGAAGGCCGATTACGACAAGGTGCGCGAGCTGCACGCCAACAAGAAGCAGACGCCGCTGGTGACGCTGGCGCAGGCGCGCGCCAACAAGCTGCAGCTGGACTGGGCGGCCTACCAGCCGCCTGCCCCGCAGTTCACCGGCCGGCGCGTGTTCAAGAACTACGATCTGGCGGATCTGGCCGAGTGCATCGACTGGGCGCCGTTCTTCCAGACCTGGGACCTGGCCGGCCCCTTCCCGGCCATCCTGAAGGACGAGATCGTCGGCGCGGAGGCGCAGCGTGTGTTCAGCGACGGGCGTCGCATGCTGCAGCGCCTGATCGAAGGCCGCTGGCTGACCGCCAACGCCGTGCTGGGCCTGTACCCGGCGGCGCAGGTGAATGACGACGACATCGAGATCTACCGCGACGAGAGCCGCAGCGAGGTGCTGATGACCTGGCGCGGACTGCGCATGCAGAGCGAGCGCCCGGTGGTCGATGGCGAGAAGCGGCCGAACCGCTGCCTGGCCGACTACATCGCGCCGAAGGGAGCGCAGCGGGCGCCGAGCCGCCCCAAGCCCGCCGCAGCCCCCGCGGGGGGCAGGAGCGAAGCGACGTGGGGGCCGGATCCCGTCCTGGACTACATCGGCCTGTTCGCTGTGACTGCGGGCATCGGCTGCGAGAAGAAGGAAGCGCAGTTCCTGGCCGACCATGACGACTACTCGGCCATCATGCTGAAGGCCTTGGCCGACCGCCTGGCCGAAGCGCTGGCCGAGCGTCTGCACCAGCGCGTGCGGCGCGAGTTCTGGGGCTATGCGGCGGACGAGGCGCTGTCCAACGAAGCACTGATTGCCGAGCAATACCGCGGCATCCGTCCGGCGCCGGGTTATCCGGCCTGCCCGGATCACCTCGTCAAGCGCGAGTTGTTCCGCACACTCGCACCCGAGGAAATCGGCATGGGCCTGACCGAGAGCATGGCGATGACGCCAGCGGCCAGTGTCAGCGGCTTCTATTTCGCCCACCCGGAGGCGGCCTACTTCAATGTCGGCCGCATCGGCGACGATCAGCTGAAAGACTGGGCCGCGCGCATGGCGCTGGACGAGGTGGCGGCGCAGCGCGCGCTGGCGCCGCTGCTGTCCTGAGCGAGTTGGCGTTTACAGCTGCTGACAGCTTGTGCGCTGCGCCTGGCCGAGCCCGCTGATCGCGTGGCATGCTGATGGCCGTCTATTTTCAAAGGAGGCACCGATGTCACAGCGTCTGCAACCCAATCCCAAGACGGCGGCCCTGTTCGCCCTGGTGCTGGCCTTGTTTGGCGGCGCCGCGCAGGCGCAGCCCGAAGCGGCAGCGTCGAAGCCCAGCGCCAAGCAGCTGGCCAAGCTCTGCGCCGATTGCAGCTGGGTCAGCGAGGTGCGCAGTTATGAACACAAGGGCGAGGGCAGCGCGCTGGGCGTGATTGGCGGCGCCGTGGTGGGCGGCCTGCTGGGCAGCCAGGTGGGCGGTGGCAGCGGCAAGAAGCTCGCCACCGTTGGCGGCGCGGTGGCTGGCGGCTATGCCGGCAACGAGATCGAGAAGCGCAGCAAGTCCTACCGCGTCTGGGTGGTCACCTTGATCGACAAGGATGGGCGCAGCCACAAGCATGAGCAGCGCAGCGATCCGCAGCTGCGCAGCGGCGACAGCGTCGTGCTCAAGGATGGCAAGCTGGAACGGCGCTGAGCGGCTTGCCGCGTCAGGCGCTCTGACAGCGAGTTAGCTGGATGTGAGGCGGGCACGGGGATTGCATGGAAGAAACTGTGCCGATTGGGTGCGCATTCCTTCACGAACCATGCAGCCAAACCACACGATGCCGGCCGCCGGCGCCATGTCCATGGTCAATATGGCCGCGCGTCAGCGCATGCTCTCGCAGCGCCTGGCCTTGCAGATCCTGCTGGCCGAGCGCGCCGTTGCTGGCCAGCTCGAGGCTGCGGAAGCGTCGCTGAAGCTGTTCACCGACAGCCATGCCCAGTTGATGGCGACGGCGCGCAGCGTCGGCCGCGAGGAAGGCGAGAAGATTGTCGACGTCTATGGCCGCCAGCGTGTCGGCGAGGTCGTGCAGGGCTTCACCCAGCGCTGCCAGAGGGCGCTGCAAAGCCTGCGCCTGCCGCCGCAGCGGCGCGGCCCGGTGGACGATGTCTACGAGGGGCTGGACGAGGTGCTGAAGGCACTGAACCTGGCGACGTCGGTGTTCGATGAGATCAGTGCACGCCGCGAGCAGCGCCTGATGTCCGAGCTCAAGGGCATCGTCACCGACATCCAGCAGGTGGCCAAGCAGGCCAAGATCGTCTCCTTCAATGCGCTGGTGATTGCGGCCCGCGCGGGCGATTCCGGCCGCGAGTTCGGCGTGGTCGCGGGCACGCTGTCGGAGATTTCCACCGAGGTCGACCGGCTGGCGGTCAAGGGGATCGATCTGGTCGGGCGGCGCTGAACTGAGCTGATGTGAGTGTCTGACGCCCGCGTTCAGCGCGCACCGGGCAGGCCGCGTCGCAGCTGCAGCGCTTCGGCCATCTGGGCGCGGCTGATGGTCGGGCAGGCGGCCAGATCGGCGATGGTGCGTGCCACCTTCAGCACCCGGAGGTAGCCGCGGCTGGACCAGCCCAGGCGCAGGGCGGCCTGCTGCAGCAGCGCCAGTGCCTCCGGTTCCGCCACCGCATGCGCATCAATCTGGCGCGGCCCCAGTCTCGCATTGGTGCAGCCCTGACGTTGCAGCGCGAAAGCGCGCGCCTGCGCCACGCGCGCAGCGACGCTGGCACTGGATTCGCCGCCGGTCTGCGCGGCCAGCTGAGCCGGTGGCAGCACAGGCACCTCGACCAGCAGGTCGAGACGGTCCAGCAGCGGCCCGCTGAGCCGGCCCTGGTAGCGCGCCACCTGGTCGGGCGTGCAGCGGCATTCGCGCAAGGGGTTGCCGAGTTGGCCGCAAGGGCAGGGGTTCATCGCGGCGACCAGCTGAAAGCGCGCCGGAAACTCGGTGCTGCGCGCCGCACGGGCGATCTGGATGCGGCCGGTCTCCAGCGGCTCGCGCAGCGCCTCCAGCGCCGGGCGTGGGTACTCGGGCAGTTCGTCCAGAAACAGCACGCCATGCAGGGCCAGCGAGATTTCGCCAGGGCGGGGCGGCGAGCCGCCGCCGACCAGGGCCACGCTGGAGGCGGTGTGGTGCGGTGCGCGCAGCACGCGCCGGCCCCAGCGCGTGGCGTCGAACTGGCCGGCCAGGCTCAGGATGGCGGCCGATTCCAGCGCCTCGTCCTCGCTCAAGGGCGGCAGCAGGCCGGGCAGGCGCTGCGCCAGCATCGATTTGCCGCTGCCCGGCGGCCCGACCAGCAGCAGGCTCAACTCGCCGGCGGCGGCGATTTCCAGTGCGCGCTTCGGGCCTGCCTGACCCTTGACCTCGTCCAGATCCGGCGGGGCCGCCGGGGCGGCATCGGCATCAAGCGCTCGGGCGCGCTGCAGCGTTTCCGCGCTGCCCGGCGCCAGCGCGGCCACCAGCTCCAGCAGGTGCGCCGCCTGCAACACCTCGACACCCGGCACCAGGGCGGCCTCGGCGGCGCTGGCCAGCGGCAGGACCAGGCGGCGCGGTGGCTTGGCATGGCGCAGCGCCAGGCTCATGGCCAGCGCCCCGCGCACCGGCCGCAGTTCGCCGGCCAGCGACAGCTCGCCCGCGCACTCCAGGGTGTCCAGCTGCGCCATGTCGAGCTGGCCGCTGGCCGCCAGGATGCCCAGCGCAATGGGAAGGTCGAAGCGACCGCCCTCCTTGGGCAGATCAGCCGGGGCCAGGTTGACGGTGATCCTCTTGTTATGCGGAAAGGACAGGCCGCTGTTCAGCAGGGCCGCGCGCACGCGCTCGCGCGACTCCTTGACTTCGGTTTCGGCCAGGCCGACCAGGGTGAAGGCCGGCAGACCATTGGCCAGATGCACTTCAACGCTGACCGGGGCGGCGTTCAGCCCGTCGAGCGCTCGGCTGTGGATGACGGCCAGTGACATGGCTTGGGCTCCTCGCGCGGCAGCGCTCTCGTCAGTTCACGGCAGGCACGGCGGCCTCATGCACGGTTTGGGGGCGCGCACCGAAGCGGCGCATCGCGCCAAATGCTCGTTATTGGTGCATAACCCTGGGTTCAGCAGGCATTCTCCGTTGGCGAGTGCCTGAAACGGTCCGGTTTGATGCTGGCACGGAAGCTGCAAAGAAGGGGATGTCTTCCATAGTTCTTCTAATCAATCCACCTGAGGAGTCATCGATGAAAACGATTCTTGCCGCGCTCGCCGCCACGCTCGCCTTGTCTGCCCTGCCGGTGCATGCCCAGGAAGCCGCGGATCCTTTGTCGTTCAACGCCAGCCTGACCAGCGACTATCGCTACCGCGGCATCTCCCAGACCCGCCTGAAGCCGGCCGTGCAAGGTGGCGTGGACTACGCCCACGCCAGCGGCTTCTATGTCGGCGCCTGGGGCTCCAGCATCAAGTGGATCAAGGACGGCGGCGGCGATTCCAATGTGGAAATCGATGTCTATGGCGGCTACAAGACCGAAATCACGCCCGGCGTGATGCTGGATGTGGGCGTGCTGACCTACAACTATCCGAGCAACAAGCTGGCCGTCAGCGCCAACACGACCGAGCTGTATGGTGCGGTGAGCTACGGCCCGGTGACGGCCAAGTACTCGCACAGCACGACCAATCTGTTCGGTTTCGCCGACAGCAAGGGCAGCGGCTACTTCGACCTGTCGGCCACCTTTGATCTGGGCGATGGTTACACGCTGACCCCGCACATCGGCTACCAGAAGGTCAAGAACAACAGCGACTTCACCTACACCGACTACTCGCTGACGGTGAACAAGGACTTCGGCGGCTTCCTGTTCGGCGTGGCCGTGGTCGACACCGACACCAAGGCCTATGTCGGCCCTGGCGCCAAGGACCTGGGCAAGGTCAGCCTGGTGCTGTCGGTCAAGAAGAGCTTCTGATTCCAGCACACGAGGAGAGACAGCCATGAAATTGATCACTGCCGTCATCAAGCCCTTCAAGCTTGACGAAGTGCGTGAAGCCCTCAGCGCGATCGGCGTGCAGGGCTTGACGGTCACCGAAGTCAAGGGCTTCGGCCGCCAGAAGGGCCACACCGAGCTGTACCGCGGCGCCGAGTATGTGGTGGACTTTCTGCCCAAGGTGAAGATCGAGGCGGCGGTTGCCGATGCCGTGGTCGAGCAGGTCATCGAGGCCATCGAGAGCTCGGCCCGCACCGGCAAGATCGGTGACGGCAAGATCTTCGTCTCGCCGCTCGACCAGGTCGTTCGCATCCGCACCGGCGAGACCGGCCAAGACGCGCTCTGATCGGCCCCAGACTCGCCAAGAGCATCCAAGACTTTCCCGGAGATCCCTCATGAAGAAACTACTTGCCAGCGTGGCGCTGGCGCTGCTGGCCTGTGCGCCAGCCGCCTGGGCCCAGGACGCTGCCGCGTCCGCTCCCGCCGTGGCTGAGGCCGCTGCTGCCGTCGTGGCTGCAGCTTCCGACGCCGTCGCTGCTGCAGCCCCGGCTGCAGAAGCCGCCTCTGCCGCTGCTGCACCCGCACCGGTTCCCAACAAGGGCGACACCGCCTGGATGATGGTGTCCACGCTGCTGGTCATCCTGATGACCGTGCCCGGCCTGGCGCTGTTCTACGGCGGCCTGGTCCGCAGCAAGAACATGCTGTCGGTGCTGATGCAGGTGATGGTCGGCTTCTCGCTGATCGTCGTGCTGTGGTTCGTCTACGGCTACAGCCTGGCCTTCACCGAGGGCAATGCCTTCATCGGTGGTTTCGACCGGCTGATGATGAAGGGCGTCTGGGACAACGTCGCCGGTACCTTCGCCAATGCCGCGACCTTCAGCAAGGGTGTCTACATCCCCGAGATCGTGTTCGCGGCCTTCCAGGCCACGTTCGCCGGCATCACGGCGGCGCTGATCATCGGCGCCTTCGCCGAGCGCATGAAGTTCGGCGCGGTGCTGCTGTTCCTGGCGATCTGGTTCACCTTCAGCTACATCCCGGTCGCGCACATGGTCTGGTTCTGGATGGGTCCGGATGCCTACAGCGCTGCAGGCGTGGTCGATGAGATGAACGCCAAGGCCGGTTTCATCTGGCAGATGGGTGCGCTGGACTTCGCTGGCGGCACCGTGGTGCACATCAACGCCGCTGTCGCTGGCCTGGTGGGTGCCTATATGGTCGGCAAGCGCGTCGGCTACGGCAAGGAAGCCTTCACCCCGCACAGCCTGACGCTGACGATGGTCGGTGCTTCGCTGCTGTGGGTGGGCTGGTTCGGCTTCAACGCTGGCTCGGCACTGGAAGCCAACGGCTTCGCTGCACTGGCCTTCGCCAACACCTTCGCTGCCACCGCCGCAGCCGTGCTGGCCTGGTGCATCGGTGAGGCGCTGCTCAAGGGCAAGGCCTCGATGCTGGGCGCCGCCTCGGGTGCCGTCGCGGGTCTGGTCGCCATCACACCGGCTGCCGGCAACGTCGGCATCGGTGGCGCGCTGATCATCGGCTTCATCGCTGGCTTCGCCTGCCTGTGGGGTGTCAGCGGCCTGAAGAAGATGCTGGGCGCGGACGACTCGCTGGATGTGTTCGGTGTGCACGGCGTCGGCGGCATCGTCGGTGCCCTGCTGACCGGCGTGTTCAACTCGCCCAACCTGGGCGGCCCGAGCGCCGTCGGCGACTGGGTCACCGTCGGCATGATCGCCCCGGATGCCTACTCCATCGCCAGCCAGGTCTGGGTCCAGGCCAAGGCCGTGCTGCTGACCATCGTCTGGTCGGGCGTGGTCTCGGTGATCGCCTTCAAGGTGGTTGATCTGGTGATCGGTCTGCGTGTCACGGAAGACGAAGAGCGTGAAGGCCTGGACATCAGCTCGCACGGCGAGACGGCCTATCACAAGTGATCTTCTGACAGAGCAATCAGGGATTGGGGCGGTAGTCCGCTGCCCCCCGATTTCTTTCAAAGCCGCCTTCGGGCGGCTTTTTTTCTTGTGCCTGCGCCATCAGCGCGGCAACAGGCTTCAAGCGAGCCTGCGTGAAGCTGTGTGTCAGCTGCGCTGGCTGATCAGCTCTTCGATCAACTCGATCAGCCGCGCCGGGCTGAAGGGCTTGGCCAGGAAGGCACTGGCGCCGGCCGCCATCGCCAAGTCATGATCCGAGGTGCGCGCCTGCGCCGTGAGCATCACGACCTGGGTCTTGGCCAGCGCCGGGTTGGCGCGGATGCGGCGGCACACTTCGTAGCCATCGATCTCGCCGGGCATCATCACGTCCAGCAAGACGATGTCCGGCACCAGCACGGGCAGCAACTGCAGCGCCAGACTGCCGTTGGCCGCCTCGTGCAGGGTGCAGCCGCTGTCTTCCAGCGCCCAACGGATCAGGCGACGGATGTCGGCCTGGTCTTCGACGATCAGGATCCTGGCTTGCATGGCGTGATCTTGAGTGGTTCGGCAGGCCCCAAGCATAGCGTTTGCGCTGCGTCTGGATGGCTCATGGCAGCAACAGCAGCCGCTCGACGCGGAAGCCCTTGTTCGCCAGCAGCAGTGGCAGCGCGCGCGGGCCTGTCATGTGCAGCGCACCAACGGCGGCGAACACGCGCGTGCCGCTGGCATGCAGGCGCGCGATGCCATCGGCCATGCCGGGGTTGCGCTCTTCGTTGAGTCGGCGCAGCCAGAGTCGATCCTGCGGGCTGGCGATGCAGTCGCACCACTGCTCGTAGTTCTCGAGCTCGGTCAGGTCACCGCGCTCCCAGGCCGCGATCAGGCGCCGCAGCACCGGCCGCACGCGATCCTGCTCCAGCTGGGTCAGCATGTCGCGCGTCATGTCCTGCGTGTGCGCCAGATCAGCGCCCAGCAGCAGATCCAGTTGCTGCTGCGGCGTCTCCAGCGCGGCGATGGGGCGGCGCAGCGCGCGCGCCTGGTGGCTGAGGACCTGCTCCAGCGCGAATCCGGCGTCCAGCCCGTCCCAGCGGGCTTCCAGCAGGGTCAGCGTCATCGCCTGGATCAGCGGCTGCAGGCCGTTCAAGGCCTGCTCCGGCAGGCAGGCGGCGCGCGTTCGTGCGGACAGCTGTGCGCGCAGCGCGTCGGGTAGCGGCTGCTCGCTGCGGGCGGCCGTCAGCTGGCGCATGGCCGCACGCGTGGCGGGGTCGCCAGGGTCGATCTCCAGCGCCAGCGTGTCGCTGGCCCGCAGTGCAGCGCTGACCTGGGGTCCGGGCCGCAGCCACTGCGGTCGACCCAGATGCACCGTGCCGTACAGGTAGGACTCGCGGCCATCCTTGCTGAGCCGCCACAGCAGGCCACGATCGGGCGCAGGCGCTGCATCGGCCAAGCTGCCGGCCTCGGGCAGCGGCAGGGGCGGCGGGCAGGGCTGGGCCTGGACGCCGGCCGATGGCCCGGCCAACAGGGCAAACATCAGAATCATCAGGGCGATCAGGCGCATCGGGTTCCGGTGGGCAGCTTGGCGCACCACTCTAGCAGCGCCGGCATGCAGGGCGCCGTCAGCCGGGCCAGGGGGCTTGCGCTCAGGCGGTCCGGCCCCATCTGGCTTGCTCCTAGAATCGGCTGCACAGCCTCGTCGCCACCCCATCTGCAGCGCCGCGCCGCTGTCATCACAGGCAAGCTCATGGTCCCACATCTCATCACCGCCCTGACCGGCCCGATCAACGAGCTGGAGCAGCGCATCCTGGAGTCCATGCCGGCGATCGAACGCTGGTTCCGCCTCGAGTGGATGGAGCACACGCCGCCCTTCTACAGCTCGGTGGATTTGCGCAACGCCGGTTTCAAGCTGGCGCCGGTGGACACCAACCTGTTTCCGGGCGGCTTCAACAACCTGACCAAGGAAATGCTGCCGCTGGCGGTGCAGGCCGCGATGGCGGCGATCGAGAAGATCTGCCCAGAGGCCAAGAACCTGCTGCTGATTCCGGAGAACCACACCCGCAACAGCTTCTATCTCAGCAACGTCGCGACGCTGATCCGCATCTTCACGCAGGCCGGTCTGAATGTGCGCCTGGGCTCGCTGGATCCGACCGTGGATCAGCCGACCGAGTTGCGCCTGGCCGACGGCAGTTCGCTGACGGTGGAGCCGCTGGTGCGCACGCGCGGGCGCCTCGGCCTGAAGGACTTCGATCCCTGCACCATCCTGCTGAACAACGATCTCTCGGCGGGCGTGCCTGATGTGCTGCAGGGCCTGCATGAGCAGTACCTGCTGCCGCCGCTGCACGCCGGCTGGGCGGTGCGACGCAAGACCCGGCACTTCAAGTCCTATGAGGACGTGGCCAAGCGCTTTGCCAAGCTGCTGGGCATGGACCCCTGGCTGATCAACCCGATGTTCGCGCCCTGTTCGGGCCTGGACTTCAGCGAAGGCCAGGGCCTGGAGGCGCTGCAGACCCAGGTCGACGCGATGCTGGGCAAGGTGCGCCGCAAGTACAAGGAATACGGCATCAACGAGAAGCCCTTCGTGATCGTCAAGCCCGATGCCGGCACCTATGGCATGGGCATCATGACGGTGCGCGATGCCAAGGAACTGGCCGAGCTGGGCCGGCGCACGCGCAACAAGATGAGCGTGATCAAGGATGGCCAGAGCGTCAGTGAGGTGATCGTGCAGGAGGCGTGGCCACCAACGAGCGCGTCAATGAGGCCGTGGCCGAGCCGGTGGTCTACATGATGGATCGCTATGTGGTCGGCGGCTTCTACCGTGTGCATGCCGAGCGCGGCATCGACGAGAACCTCAACTCGCCGGGCGCCAGCTTCGTGCCGCTGGCCTTTGCCGAATCCTCACAGCTGCCGCGGCCGGGCGAGCGTCCGGGGGCCAGCGCACCGAACCGCTTCTACATGTACGGCGTGATCGCACGCCTGGCAATGCTGGCGGCCAGCTACGAGCTCGAAGCCACCGATCCGGACGCCGAGAACTACGCCTGAGCGGCGGCGGCACTGGCCGCCTGCAGTGCGTTCTTGAAGTGCTGCACCGGTGGGGAATTCACGTCGCGCAGCTGCCAGATGCACAGATTGCCAAGACCGAGGTCCACGTCGAGCGAAAGGATGCGGACGATGCCGTCGCGCGCAGCGACCTGCGCGGTATGCAGCGGCATGATGGTCACCAGTGGTGAGCGCCTGAGCATGCCCATGGTCAACATCAGGTCGTCGGTCTGAATCACATTGGTGGGCAAAGGCAGGCCCAGCTTCTGCCAGAAGGCATCGCGGCGCGCGCGTGAGCGGGTGCCGGGCAGTGGCCAGATCCAGGCCTGATCGTTCAGCGTTTCCCAGCTGATCCTGCGCTGTGCGGCCAGCGGGTGCATGGCGCTGATCGCCACGACCTCGCGGGTCGGCAGCAGCAGCACGGACTCAAGGTCGGTGGGCGCATCGCCGACCTCGCGCGCAATCACCAGATCCAGCCGTCCGGCGCGAAGATCCTCGAACATGGTGGTGAGCGCATGCGTGCGCACACTGATGGCCAAAAGAGGATGCTCGGCTTTCATCCGTGCGAGTGCATCGCTGAGCGCGTCTGTCAGCGCGGCATTGGTGGCGCCGATCAGCAATTCGCCGCTGGTGCCGCGTACCAGCGAAGCCACCTCTTCGCCGCCACGCCGCAGCATGGCATCCATGCGCTCAACCAACTCGACCAGTCGTCGTGCGACAGGCGTGAGACGGATGTTGCGTCCGCGCCGCGCGATCAGGGTTTGTCCGAGGGCGCGCTCGACCTCGCTCAGCGTCTTGCTGATGGCGGGTTGGGTGACATGCAGAAGATCCGCCGCACCACTGAGGGAACCTGCGTCAGCCAGGGCCTTCAGTACACGCAGCTGGCGCAGGCTCATGCGGCGCATCACGAAGGCTTCCGCTGCCTCAGGACTGACGGCATTTCCTTGCTCAATAACCATTGGAAAAGAATCCCGAAGAAACTGTCATGGATTGTCTGCGGCCGCCGGGCATCTTCGCTGCTATGCAGCCAAATTGAGCTGCGAACCTACGACGGAAAGCAGAATCATGAATCGAGCCCGCTCCTCTCACCGCAACCTGCTGGCGCTTGCTGCCGGCGCGCTCTGTGCGTCCATGGCTGCTCAGGCGCAGACCGCTGACAGGAACACCCTGGACCGGGTTGAAGTCACGGGCTCGATCATCAAGCGGCTGAATGCCGAAACGCCTTCGCCAGTGCAGGTGATTACGCGCAAGGAGATCGAGGAGTCCGGGGTCACCACCGTCGACGAATTCTTGCGACGAAACCCCGCCGTCGGGGCGGGTTCATTGAACGACACCGTCAGCAACTCATTCAACAGCGGTACTTCTTCCATTGGCTTGCGGGGGTTGGGCTCGGCCGCCACCTTGACTCTGCTGAACGGCCGGCGCCTCGGCGCTGCACCGGTGGCCGACCCCAACACCGGCCGTTCCACCATTTACAACTTGAACGCTATCCCGATGGCCGCAGTGGAACGCATTGAAATCCTGAAGGATGGCGCTTCTGCGACCTATGGATCGGATGCTATCGCAGGCGTGGTCAACATCATTCTTCGCAAGGACTACCAAGGGCTGGCCATTGACGCGGGCACGGCGTTCAACGGCGATGGCCATCATCGCGTCGACCGTGCATCGCTGGCTTTCGGCTTCGGCGAGTCTGTCGCGAAGGGGCTGAACCTGGTGGCCACGCTGGACTTCAACTCCCGAAAGCCTGTTCGCACGTCAGAAATCCGTGATGATGTTCAGGCAGACCTTTATGGCCGGTATGTGGGTAACTTCACCCCCGCTTCGACCAGCGTGCCCACTGGCAACTACTACACCCTCACAGGCACGGGTTCGGGCACGTTCCGTCAAGCCGGAGTTGGCTGCGCCGATGCCAACATCATCGGAAAGGGACTGCCACTGGCTGCGCCGCTCTGGACGACAGCCACCTCATGGCGAGCAGGCGAGTGCCGCTTCGATACCGAGAACGATCCGAACGCACAGCGCGTCGGTGCTCAGGATCGCTTGGGCAGCCTGTTGCGCGCCAGCTATTCGGTCAATGAAGCAACGCAGGTCTTCGGCGAGCTGATGCTGTCGTCGACGAAGAGTGTCTACAACCGCGCCAGCCCGACCCGAACCGAGGCTCGGACGGTCTGGGCCAACGCGGATGCCAAGTTGCAGGTCTTCGATGGTCTGCGCCTGCCGGTTGGGCATCCAGACAACCCCTTTAGTACGACGATCGGCATGCGCTATCGCTTTGCCGACATCAACTCCCAGGACATCTCCGAGTCCAAGAACGCCCGCGTCTTGGCGGGCATCAGCACTACCCTTGGTGCCTGGGACATTGAGACAGCTGTGCTGCATCACTACCAGACGCTGGATCAGCGAGTGACCAACCAGCTTACGGTGCAGGGTGTGAAGAACGCCATCGCGACACGCAGCTACCGCTTCAATGGCCAGACCAACTCGGCGCAGGCCATTAACGATCTGGTTGACGATGTGCTGACGGCAGGCGTGAGCCGCTACACCTCGGTGGACGTGCGAGCCACGCGTGAACTGTTCAAGCTTCCGGGCGGCATGGCCGCCCTCGGTACGGGGGCGGAGTTGCGCAGGGAGTCAATGTCGGTGCGGCCCGACGACATGTTGGCGAGCGGCGCGTTCATTGGGCGAGGCTCAGCGTCGGCAGCCGGCAGCCGAAGCTCCGGCGCCGCCTACGCCGAACTTCAGCTTCCTCTGCTGAAGATGCTGGAGACGCAGGTGGCCCTTCGCGCCGAGAACTACCAGGACTTTGGCTCGGCCACAACCGGCAAGCTGGGCGCGAAGTATCAGTTCAACCCTATAGCGGCTTTGCGCAGCACCTATGCCACGGCGTTCCGCGCTCCAGCGCTTTCTCAGATCAATGCGGGTAACGTCGCGTCGTTCAGCAACAGCGGCAATCCAGAGGATTCCCTGCGGTGCCCGGTGACCAAGCTGACCAGCGACTGTTCAGCTTCACGCAGCATCCCGGCGGCGATCCTGGCCAACAAGGAACTGCGTCCCGAGACATCCAAGAGCTTCACGCTGGGCTTGTTGCTTGAGCCCAGCCGCTATGTGAGCCTGGCGATTGATGGCTTCTACTACGACCGGCGCAATGAGGTGAACCGCCCAAGCGTCGCCGATGTGCTGCGCAGTCCGGCGAGCTTCCCGGGCGGCATTGTGCGAAACCCAGATCCGAGCACGTGGCTGCCTGGCGTGTCCAACTCAGGCCCGATCGATTACGTCATTCGCCAGTTCCGGAACCTCAATCGCACGATCGTCGCGGGATTTGACATCGATGGCCGGGTCCGTCTGCCGCTGCCGGAGTCCATGGGCACTGTTGAACTTGGTCTGCAGACGACCACGCTGACTCGCCGGGACTCCGCATCGCTGCCCGGTGATCCCTTGACCAGCGACCGCGGTGATGAGGAGACGCCCACCAACCGGGGCAGCTTGTCAGCCAAGTGGAGTCATGGTGATTGGCGACTGAGCGGCAAGCTCAACCATGTCGACCCCATGCGCAATATCGGCTTGTCCTCCAGCACCTGCAAGATGTACACCGACGGTGGCAATCCTGAGCTTTGCACCATTGCACGGTGGAACACAGTCGATCTGGGCGTGGGCTACAAGGGCATCAAGAACTTGAGCCTCAACCTGAATGTCGACAATGTTCTCAACCGGAAGGCGAACTACGACGCCTGGGAAACCAGCAACATGAACAACCAGTATCACAGCGCGCGAGGGCGCTACTTCAGCGTTTCGGCGCAGTACAAGTATTGAGTGAGCCTGTTGGCCGATGTCGCAGGGGGCTTCGGCCCCCGCTCTTTTGGCGTGTTTGGATGGAGTCGTCAGTACCGTGCAGAGTCGTTTGGGTTTGATCACTGGCTGCCTGGCGGCGCTTGTCCTAGGGGTGTCTGGGTGCAGCCTGCCCGGACCGGCGCAGCCGCCGGTCGCGACGCTGCAGCCGTCCGCCTCGGGCATCCCGGCGTTCCAGCGCCACGCGTCGCTGGCGCGCAAGGAAGCCCCGGCGCTGCGCTTTGTCGATTGGCATCCCTTGCAGCGAGAAATGCTGGTGCTGGCGCGCAGCCAGGGCCTGATGCAGCTGCACCGCCTGACGGCGCCCGGCGCTGCGCCTGAGCCGCTGACGCAGGGCGCTGATCCGGTCGCTGATGCCTTGTGGGAGCCGCTGCAGGCGCGCTATCTGGTGTTCACCCGCGACCAGGGTGGCGACGAGGCGTACCGCCTGTATCGGCTCGAGGCCGGACAGCAAGCGGCTCCAGGGCAAGTCCTGACCCCGGCGGGTGTGCGCGTCAAGGAGTTCGCCTTCCTGCCGCAAGGGCGCGGCCTGGTTTTTCTGCAGGAACAGCTGGACCGAAAGGGCGGCGATGAGGGGGCTGCCACACGCCAGGCGCGCAGCTGGTTGATGTGGATGGACCCGCAGAATCCGGCCGGCGCACGCGTTCTCGGCGAGGTGACGGGCGGCCGCTTCGGCGACCTGCGCATCACGCCTGAGGGCGCGATCCTGTTGCTGCGCAGCCAGGGCCAGCGCAGCCAGTTGCTGAGCTTTGATCTCTCCGGGGCGCCGGCCGGCCGATCGGGCGCTCGCAATCGGGGGCGGATGACGGCGACGCGTCGGACGCCGAGCGCGACGGCGATGTGGTCTGGGGACGGCAGGCCTTGCAAGGCGAGTTCCGCCACCTGACCCGCCTGTCCGCAGCGACAGGCGAGCGCCAGGCGCTGCTGACCGGCCTGGCTGCCGACCTGGAGGCGCTGGCCGTGCCACCGGCCGCCGGAGCTCCGCGTCCGCTGGCCCTGGTCAGCAATGAAGGCGGGATTTCGGCGCTGCGTCTGTATGCGCCTGACTCGGCAGCCCCGCCGCAGCGCGTGGCGACCGAGCTGCCCGAGGGGCAGCTGCGCAATCCGCGCTGGCATCCGCGTCTGCCGGAGCTGGGCTTCCACCATGTCTGGACGCAGAGCCCCGGCCAGATCTACAGCTGGAACCAGGCGGACGGCAAGCTGACGGCGTGGACCGCGGCCGATACCGAGGGCACGGCGCTGCAGACCGGACTGCTGCGCTGGAAGAGCTTCGACGGGCTGGAGATCAGCGGCCTGCACACGCCGCCGCCGGCCCACTTCAAGGGGCCGCGGCCGGTCTACATCAGCCTGCATGGCGGCCCGGCAGCACAGGCGCGGCCGGGCTATCTGTCGGCCACGCTGCGCGCGCTGGTGGAGCAGCAGGGCATGCACCTGATCCAGCCCAATGTGCGCGGTTCGGATGGCTTCGGCAAGCGCTTCCTGGCCCTGGACAACGGCCGCCTGCGCGAGAACGCCACGCGCGATGTGAGCGCCTTGCTGGATCTGATTGCGACACGGGCTGACATGGACCCTGGCAAGGTTGTCGTGGCAGGGGGCAGCTACGGCGGCTATCTGTCGCTGGCCGTCGCCGCGGCTGAGTCGCAGCGTATCGCTGGCAGCATCTGCCGCGTCGGCATCGCGAACTTCGTCAGTTTCCTGGAGCACACCGAAAGCTACCGCCGCGACAACCGCCGGGCCGAATACGGCGACGAGCGCGACCCGGCGATGCGACGCTTCCTGACCGAGATCTCGCCGCTGAGCCGGGTGGACCGCATGCGCAAGCCGATGTTCATCGTGCATGGCCGCAACGATCCGCGCGTGCCCTATGGCGAGGCGCAGCAGATCGTCAGCGCGCTGCGCGCCCAGGGCACGCCGGTGTGGTTCCTGACCGCCGAGGACGAGGGGCACAGCTTCACCAAGCCGGCCAACCGCGACGAATTGCATCAGAACACGCTCGAATTCGTGCGCCGTGTCGTTCAGGGTGAGCCGATCGTCCGCTGAGGTCCGAGTTGTGAGCCTGCAGCTTGGCGGCCTGTCAAGCCCCGTGGCTGCGGCGGGCAACAGTGGCATTGCTGCGCCGCACAATTGCTCGAAGGCGGGCGCAAAATAGGCGTTTTGATACTTTGTGGCCGCTTGCGGCCACCCCCGTTCTTGTGAGTTCTTCCTCTACGAGCCGCAGTCCGACTGCGCTGGCTGGCATGACCCTCGGCGCCTTGGGCGTCGTCTACGGTGACATCGGCACCAGCCCCTTGTATGCCCTCAAGGAAGTGTTCCACGGTGGCCATGTGGCGGCCACCCACGACAACATCCTGGGCGTGCTGTCGCTGCTGTTCTGGACGATGACGGTGATCGTCTCGCTCAAGTACGTGCTGCTGATTCTGCGCGCCGACAACAACGGCGAGGGCGGCCTGATCGCGATGCTGGCGCTGGCCACCAATGCGGTCAACGACAAGCCCAAGCTGCGCCGCAGCCTGCTGGTGGTGGGCCTGTTCGGCACGGCCATCTTCTATGGCGATGCGGTGATCACGCCGGCCATGACGGTGCTGGGCGCGGTGGAGGGCATCGATGTCTATGCGCCGCAGTTCCATGCGGCCATCCTGCCCCTGACCCTGCTGGTGCTGGCGGGCCTGTTCGCCGTGCAGCGCTTCGGCACGGCGGGCATCGGCAAGGCCTTCGGCCCGGTGATGCTGGTCTGGTTCTGCAGCCTGGCGCTGCTGGGCATTCCGCACATCGTCAACAACCCGCATGTGCTGGTGGCCATCAACCCCGCCTACGCGCTCGCCTTCTGCATGGAGTACCGCTGGGTGGCTTTTGTGGCGCTGGGCGCCGTCGTGCTGGTGGTGACCGGCGGCGAGGCGCTGTATGCCGACCTCGGCCACTTCGGCAAGAAGCCGATCCGCATCGCCTGGTATGGCTTCGTGATGCCGGCGCTGGTGCTCAACTACTTCGGCCAGGGCGCGATGCTGCTGAACGACCCGGCCGCTGTGAAGAACCCATTCTTTCTGCTGGCGCCAAACTGGGCCGAGATCCCGCTGTTCCTGCTGGCCACGCTGGCCGCCATCGTGGCCTCGCAGGCGCTGATCACGGCAGCGTTCTCAGTCACCAAGCAGGCCGTGCAGCTGGGCATCCTGCCGCGCATGCGCATCCTGCACACCTCGGTGCGCGACATCGGGCAGATCTACATCCCCTTCGTCAACTGGGGGCTGTTCGTCTTCGTGGTGCTGGCGGTGGTGTTCTTCGGCTCATCCAGCAATCTGGCGGCGGCCTACGGTGTGGCGGTCACGATCGACATGACCATCACCACGGTGATGACCTTCTTCGTGATCCGCTACGGCTGGAAGTACCCGCTGGCGCTGTGCGTGGCAGCCACCGGCCTGTTCTTCATCATTGACGTGACCTTCCTGGCCTCCAACCTGCTGAAGGTGGCGCATGGCGGCTGGTTCCCGCTGTTGATCGGCACCGGCATGTTCACGCTGATGCTGACCTGGAAGCAGGGCCGGCGCCTGCTCAGCAAGAAGCTGCGCGAGGACGCGATCGACTTGGCCAGCTTCCTGGAGGCGGTGTTCGTCAGCCCGCCCACCCGCGTGCCGGGGACGGCGGT
Organism: Roseateles sp.; assembly: GCA_015657635.1. Lineage (GTDB taxonomy): Bacteria > Pseudomonadota > Gammaproteobacteria > Burkholderiales > Burkholderiaceae_C > JACDQM01. Next base: position 47,676 of record JACDQM010000037.1, on the reverse strand, counting down.
GTTCCTGTCTGCCGAGCAGGGTTCCACACCTAACGCCTTGCTTCACAACCTGAAGCACAACAAGGTGCTGCATGCGCAGAACCTGTTCGTCAGCGTCAAGCACCATGAAGTGCCGTGGATCGGCTTCGACAAGCGGGTGCAGGTGCAGAGCCTGGGCAATGACTGCTGGCAGGTCAGCCTGCACTTCGGCTTCAAGAACGAACCCGATGTGCCGGAGGCACTGAAGCTGCTGCAGCAAAGCGGTGTGCAGCTGGAAGAGATGGACACCAGCTACTTCCTGTCGCGTGACATCGTCATTCCCACCATCGGCTCCGGCATGGCCCTGTGGCGCGAGAAGCTCTTCGCCAGCATGCACCGCAATGCCGCCGCCGCCGCGGACTTCCTGCATCTGCCGACCAACCGGGTGGTCGAGCTGGGCTCCAAGGTCGAACTCTGAGAAGCGTTGCTGCCGCAGTGCGCATCGCGCCCGCGTGATGCATCAGGTCCGACAAGACTTGTAATGAGAATCGTTCTCAATATAGAATCCGCCCCATCGGGTTCCTGCCAACGCCTCTGAGCCTTGGCTTGCAGCCTGTTCCGGAGCAAGCCAGCCAACGCCCGCCGCCCGCGAAAGAGCAAACAAGCTTTCAACCCACCGCTTCCGCGGCAGCCCAGTGCTTGCCGGCGGGGTGGCGAGGGCAGGTGGAGTCCTGGCGTCAGGGAGGAGTGGGTGGGCGGCGGCGAGAAGAATCGCCGCCGCCCGCTGACTGGCTGCGCGGTGGGGTCTGGCTGTGCCTGGCCGCCTGGCCGCACGCCTTGCTTGCTGCGGTCGCGCCCCCCCCGCACGGAGCGACCCATGGCGCGCAGCCTCCTCACTTTCAGCAACCGCAGCAATAGCGCGGCCCCAGTCTTTCACCTTCATCCGCTGGCCTTGGCCTGTCTGCTGCAGATGGCGGGCACGGCCGCCCTGGCCCAGGCCAGTACGCCCCAGCGTGCCGTGGCCGACAAGCCCTTGCCCACCGTGGTGGTCTCGGCCACGCGTGTCGAGACCGACGCTGACGAAGTGGCAGCTACCGTGACCGCGATCGACGCCAAGAAGATCGAGCGCCGCCAGGCCGGCGACGTCAAGGATGCGCTGGCGCATGAAGTGGGCGTCTCGGTGCGCTCGCAGACCAACCGCAGCTCGGCGGCCTTCTATGCCACCGGTCGCGGCGGCAACGAAGGCATCAACATCCGCGGCCTCGAAGGTAACCAGGTGATGCTGCAGGTCGACGGCGTGCGCCTGCCCATGGTCTACAGCAGCGGCCCGGTGTTTGCCGGCCGCGGCGACTACATCGATGTCGAGGCCTTCAAGCGTGTGGAGCTGCTGCGCGGCCCCTCGTCGGCCAGCTATGGCAGCGACGGCCTGGCCGGCGCGGTGAGTTTCCTGACCAAGGATCCGTCCGACCTGCTGCCCAAGGGCAAGAACTCGCAGGCGGCGATCAAGCTGGGCTACAACTCGGTGGACAACAGCACGACGCTGGTGCCCAGCTATGCACAGCGCGGCGAGGGCTACGAAGCCATGCTGCTGGCCAGCCTGCGGCGCGGCCATGAGGCCAAGACCGGCGGCAGCAACAATGCGCCGAACAACACCCGCACCACGGCCAATCCGCAGGATGTCAGCTCCGACTATCTGCTGGGCAAGCTGGCCTACAAGCTCGATGCCCGCCAGCGCCTGAAGTTCTCGCTGGAGCATCTGGAGCGTCAGGTCGACACCGAGGTCTACACCCTGTTCGGCGACCCGTCCTACCCGACCACCACCGATGTGAACTCGCATGAGCGCATCAGCCGCACGCTGCTCAAGCTGGGCTATGAGTTCATCGACAGCAGCAACCCGCTGTTCCAGCGCGCCGAAGCCCAGCTCTACTGGCAGGATGCGAAGAACCGCCAGCTCGGTGATGAAGCGCGCAGCAACACCACGGCCTGGAACACCCGCAGCCGCGACAACCTCTACGGTGAGCGCTCGGTCGGCGCATCCGCGCAGTTCGAGACCTACTTGCCGCAGCAGCGCCTGGTCTGGGGTGTCGATGCCTCGACAGCCCTGGTGCATTCGCTCAAGGACGGCGCGAACTACCTGAACGGCCAGCTCGTGACCAGCGGCAGCAGCGCCTTCGTCGTCAACAAGAGCTTCCCGGATACCGACTACCGCCTGTTCGGCGCCTTCGTGCAGGACGAGATCACGCTGGGCAGCGTGGTCGTGACGCCGGGCCTGCGACTGGACCGCTTTGAGCTGGACCCGCGCAAGGGCGACCCGCTCTACACCGTCAACAACAAGACCGAGCCGGCCACGCTGGCCGACCAGGCCTTGTCGCCCAAGCTGGGGGCGGTGTGGACGATCAACCCGCTGCTGCGCGTCTTCGGTCAGTACTCCCATGGCTTCCGCGCGCCCACACCGTCGCAGCTGAACGGCGGCGTGACCAATCTGACTTCAAGCACGCCTTACCGCTCGATCGGCAATGCTGATCTGAAGCCTGAAGCCAGCCGCTCCTTCGAGCTCGGTCTGCGCGGCCGCAGCGACACCGTGCGCTACAGCCTGAGCGTGTTCAACTCGCGCTACGAAGACTTCATCGCGGCCAATACCGACGTCACTGCCACCACCACGGTGCCGCTGGAGCCGGGCATGCCCAGCACCACGCGCACCTTCCAGTCTGTCAACCTGAATGGCGTGCGCATCACGGGCTACGAGCTGGAAGGCGCCTGGTCCTTCCTGCCAGGCTGGACGCTCAGCGCCAGCTACGCCCACGCCAAGGGAGACAGTGAAGCCAAGGGTGTGAAGACGCCGCTGGAGAGCATCAACCCCGACAAGGGTGTGCTCGGCCTGCGCTATGCGCCGTCGACCACCTGGGGTGCCGAACTGACGCTGACGGGCATGCAGAGCCATCGTCGCAATCCGAACCCGAGCGCCAACTTCACACCCAAGGGTTTCGTGGTCGGCGACATCTCGGCCTGGTATGAGATCGACCGCCATTGGAGCCTGAACGCCGCGCTGAACAACGTGGCCGACGTCAAGTACACGCTGTGGTCCGATGCCCGCGGCGTGGCACCGACCAGTGCCACACGGGACGCCTACTCGCAGCCCGGACGCAATGCAAGCGTGAGCCTGCGCTACCAGTTCTGACGCGCAAGCGCAGCCGGGCCGCCAGCCAGAGGCCCGGCTGCGCGCTCCCGGCTCCGGCCTCGATCCCTTTCACCGCCAGCACGCCGCGTCGCCCTGCGCGGCGCCAGCCCCATCCATGAAGTCTTCGCCGCTCCTGTTTGTCCTCCGTCTGCTGGCTGTGCTGGGCCTGGCGGCGCTGCTCGCACCTGTGCGTGCCGCCACGCCGACCGTGCTCTTCATCACCGCCAGCCCGGTAGCGCCCGGCAAGTTCGTGGCGCTGGCGCGTGCCGCCGAGCCGCTGGGCCTGAAGATCGAGGCGCGCTTTGCCGAGAAGCTGGCGCCAGAGACCGATGCCAAGCTCTGGGCCGGCGCCGACCTCGTGCTGATCGACGCGCCGCGCCAGCACATCGAGGACTATGTGCGCACCCGCCTGGGCGCTGCGCTGCCGGCGCTGGCGACCAAGCCGCATCTGTGGCTTCCCACTGCCGCGCCCAAGGCGGGCGGTGGTCTGCCCGAGGCGCTGGCCCAGCGCCTGCATGCCTATTACGTGAACGGCGGCCGCGCCAATATGGACGCCTTCCTGCGCAGCCTGGCTGCGCACCTGAAGGGGCAGGACTGGCGCGCGCTGCCGCCGCCCGTGGTCTTCCCCAAGGCTGGCCTCTACCACCCGCGCCTGCCACAGACCGTGCTGGCCGCACCGGCCGACTATCTGCGCTGGCGCGGCCTCGAGGCCGCGCGCCGCCCGCCAGTGATCGGCATTGCCTTCCATCAGCAAAGCATTGCCGCCGAGCAGACCGGCCTGATCGACGCGCTGATCCAGCGCATCGAGGCTGCCGGCGCCGTGGCCTGGCCCTTCTACAGCCCGGTGATGGATGCCGATGCGATCCGCAGCATGGTGATGCTGAACGGGCGACCGGCGATCGACGTGCTGATCAACACCCAGATCACGCTGACGCCGGATGTGCGGCGCAAGGAGTTCGAGGCGCTGGGCGTGCCAGTGCTCCAGGCCATGAGCTACCGTCGCGGCGACGCGGCTGCCTGGGCCGCCGATCCGCAGGGCGTGCCGCTGATGGACGTGCCCTTCTACCTGGCCCAGGCCGAGTACGCCGGCATCACCGACATCCAGATCGCCGCAGCCACAAGCAAGAGCGACGATCAGCTCGAGCCCATCGCCGCGCAGGTGGATGCGGTGGCCGGCAAGGCGCTCAAGCTGGCGGGCCTGCAGCGCAAGCCCGCGGCCGAGCGCCGTGTCGCGCTGATGTTCTGGAACTACCCGCCCGGTGAGAAGAACCTGTCGGCCTCCTTCATGAACCTGCCGCGCAGCTTCGTCGGCACGCTGCAAGCCATGCGCGAGGCGGGCTACCGCACCGAAGCACCCGAGGAGCCGCAGCTGATTGCGCAGCTGCAGCGCCTGCTGGCGCCGGCCTATCGTCCGCCCGAAGACCAGCAGGTGCTGCGTGCTCTGCTGCGTGACGGCTTGGCGGAGCGCCTGCCGCTGGCGCGCTATGAAGCCTGGCTGGCCACGCTGCCGGCTGCGGTGCGCGAGGATCTGCACAAGGCCTGGGGCGAGCCGGGCGGTTCGACCATGCTGCTGCGCCAGGGCGGCGAGGCCTTCTTCGTGATCCCGCGCCTGCAGCTGGGCGAAGTGAGCTTGCTGCCCCAGCCCGGCCGCGGCGAGCGTGGCGGCGACAAGGAGCGTTCGCTCTACCACTCCAGCAGCGCCGCGCCTTCGCACTTCTACCTGGCGGTCTATCTGTGGCTGCGCGAGCAGCAGCGCGCCGATGCGCTGGTGCACTACGGCACGCACGGCAGCCAGGAGTGGCTGCCCGGCAAGGAACGCGGTCTGTCGGCCGCGCAGGACTACCCGATGCTTGCCGTGGGCGATCTGCCGGTGGTCTATCCCTACATCGTCGACAACATCGGCGAGGCCATGCAGGCACGCCGTCGCGGCCGCGCCACCATCATCAGCCACCAGACGCCGCCGTTCGCGCCGGCGGCTTGCACGATGCGCTGACGGAGGTGCACGACCTGCTGCATCAATGGCAAGCGCAAGACGAAGGCGGCGTGAAGGACAAGCTGCGTGCGCAGTTCCTGGCCGCGGTGCGCAAGCAGCGCATCGATGCCGATCTCGGCTGGACTGCCGCGCGCATCGGCGCGGACTTCCCGGCCTTCGTCACCGCAGTGCATGACCATGTGCACGAGCTCGCGCTGACGGCGCAGCCCATGGGTCTGCACACCTTCGGCGCCGGTGCCGGCGAGCCCTGGCGCACTGCCACCGTGCTGATGATGCTGGGCAAGGGCTTCTGGGAAGGCATTGCCGAAGCCGGCGAGGAGGCCGACGAGATGCTGGTCGGCGATTGGCGCAAGCTCACCGACAGCAAGCCCTTCCGCCAGCTGCAGGCCTGGCTGGCCGGCGACGAGCAAGCCATCGCCGTGCAGCGCCTGCCCGAAGCCGTGCGCCAGCAGCTGGCGCAAGCGCGGCGCTGGCATGCCGACCTGGGCGCGCGCTCGGAGAACCAGGCGCTGCTGGCCGCGCTGGACGGCCGCTATATCCCGACAAGCTACGGCGGCGATCCGATCAAGAATCCGGACAGCCTGCCGACGGGGCGCAATCTGTATGGCTTCGATCCCTCGCGGGTGCCCACCAAGGCCGCCTGGGAGGCGGGCAAGGAAGCGCTGGAGCAGTTGCTGGCCGCGCACCGTGCAGGTGGCAAGCCGACACCGCGCAAGCTGACCTTCACGCTGTGGTCGGTTGAGACCATGCGGCACTTCGGTCTGCTTGAAGCGCAGGCGCTGTGGGCCCTGGGCGTGGAGCCGGTGTGGGACGCCGGCGGCCGCGTGGCCGACGTGAAGCTGGTCCCGCGCGACAAGCTGGGCCGGCCGCGCGTGGACGTGGTGCTCTCGGCCACCGGCCTGTACCGCGATCACTTTCCCAATGTGATGAAGCAGCTGGCCAAGGCCGCGAAACTGGCGGCCGAAGCTGGCGACGAAGCCGACAACCCGGTGGCGGCCAATGCACAGCGCATCGCCGCCCAGCTGCGCGCGCGCGGCATGGAGGCGGCTGCGGCGCAGCGCGCCGGCCAGACGCGCATCTTCTCGTCCGAGAGCGGGCGCTACGGCACCGGTCTGGACGACGCCGCGCTGGCCACTGACACCTGGAAGACTCAAGCAGAAGGCGACCGCAAGCTCGCTGAGCTCTACCTTTCGCGCATGCAGTTCGCCTACGGGCCGGACGAGTCCGAATGGGGAAGCAAGCCGCAAGCCGGCGGGGCGGGCGGCGCGCCGGTCAACCTCTATGCCGAGCATCTGCGCGGCACCGAGGCGGCGGTGCTGGCGCGCAGCTCCAACCTCTACGGCATGCTCACCACGGACGATCCCTTCCAGTACCTGGGCGGCATCGGCCTGGCGGTGCGCCACCTCGATGGCAAGGCGCCTGAGCTCTACATCTCCAATCTGCGCGGCACGGGTGCCGGCAAGGTCGAGGGCGCGGCGCAGTTTCTCGCCAAGGAGCTGGCCACGCGCAACTTCCACCCCGGCTATATCAGCGGCCTGATGAAGGAGGGCTATGCCGGCACGCTGCAGGTGCTGGACGGCATCAACAACTTCGCTGGCTGGCAGTCGGTGGCACGCGAGATCGTGCGCCACGACCAGTGGCAGGAGTTCATGGTTGTCTATGTGCGAGACAAGCACCAGCTCGGGCTGAAGCAATGGTTCGAGCGCAACAACCCGCATGCGCTGGCGCAGAGCATCGAGCGCATGCTCGAAGCCGCGCGCCAGGGCCAGTGGCAGGCCGATGCCCAAAGCGTGGCCGAGCTGAAGGCGCGCTGGCGCGAGATCGCCCAGGCCCATCAGGTGCGCAGCGACAACCAGGCCTTCAACCGTTATGTCGGCGCGCCTGCCGGCTTCGGGCTGCAGGCCCAAGTGGCAGCCGCCGTCGCCGCGATGGCCAAGGCGGCCGCTGCCGCGCAGGCTGCCCCGCCGCCGGCCCCAGCCGCACCACCGCCGCTGCCGCCGATACGCGGCCTGCAGCTCAGCAAGGTCCAGCCTTCCGCATCACCCAGCTTGGCCGAGCACGTCATCACCACGCTGGCCACCGTGCTGCTGCTGTTGGCGACCGGCGCTGCGGGCGGCTGGCAGACCTGGCGGCGCGACCAGCTCGCGGTATGAGCTGGCGGCCGTCCTTGCTCCCTTGCTTCTTCGCTTCTTCCTCTTCACGACTGACACACGGATCACCCCATGTCCTCCTCCCTTGAAAACGGCATGTACCTGGTGGCGCAGCTCTTCCTGCTGCCCACATTGGCCTTGATCGCCATCCTTTTCCTCTACGCCTTCTGGGTGCTGGGCGGCTTCCTCGTGCAGCTGGCGCGGCGCCGCAAGGGCGCGGGTCGCCCGCTGCTGGCCGCGCACCGCGCTGCCGGACCGCAAGGGCTCAGCGAGGACGAGCTGGACCTGCAGGCACACAAGCTGATGGAAGGCGCGCGCATCGCCAGCCGCGTCACGCCCATGCTGGGTCTGGTGGCGACCATGATCCCGATGGGCCCGGCGCTGCGCTCGCTGTCCGACGGCAACCTGGCCCAGGTCTCGCAGAACCTTACCGTCGCGTTCTCTGCGGTCATCCTGGCGCTGATCGCGGCATCCATCACCTTCTGGGTGGTCAATATCCAGCGCCGCTGGCTGGCCGAAGAAGTGCTGGAGATCGGCAAGCTGCGCGCGCAGCAAGGAGCCGCCGCATGAAGCCGATGGTGAAGGCGCCGACATGGCGGGCCGAGCGCCGGGCCGCTCCCAAGCCGGCCGTCAATCGCATGCGATTGACCCCGCGGGGGATCGGCTGCGGTGTTCCGCGGACGAGGGGCTGTCATGGCATTGAAGCTGCTGCACGAAGACGAGACCGACGATCCCATCCTCTCGGTGGTCAATCTGATCGACATCTTCCTGGTCGTCATTGCCGCACTGCTGATCACGGTGGCCCAGAATCCGCTGATGAACCCCTTCAGCAAGCAGGATGTCACCGTGATCACCGATCCCGGCAAGCCGACCATGGAGGTGATGATGAAGAAGGGCGAGAAGGTCGAACGCTACAAGGCCAGCGGCCAGATCGGCAGCGGTGACGGCGAGAAGGCCGGCGTGGCCTACCGGATGAAGGATGGCTCCATCGTCTACGTGCCGGAAGGCGGCCAGCCATGAGGGCCGGCCTGCGACGCCGCAGCCTGCTCGGTGCGGGAGCCCTGGGTCTGCTGGCTGGCTGTGCCGCGCCCGGCGGGGGCGGCCCGGCGGTGCGCATCGTGGCGCTGGCCGGCGGACGCGAGCTGACGCGCGCCGCCTTGCTGGCCGAGGCCTTGCGTTGCGACTACCTGCTGCTGGGCGAGCAGCACGACAACCCGCATCATCATGCCCAGCGCGGTGCCTGGCTGGCTGCCTTGCCAATCGGAACGCCCGTGGTGGCCGAACAGCTGACGCGTGGACTCAGCGTCTCTCCTCAGGGCGAGTTGCTGGCGCGACTGCAAGCCGGCGGCTTCGATCCCAAGGGTTGGCGCTGGCCGCTGCATGAGCCTGTGCTGGCCGCTGCTGCAGCGCCGGGGCGCCAGCTGCTCGGTGGCAATGTGCCGCGCGAACTGGCGCGCGACGCGGCCCGGCGCGGCCCGGCCGCCTGGCCGCCAGAGTTGGCTGCTTTGCTCGAACCCGCTGCGCTGGAAGCGGCGGCGCAGGACGCGCTTGACGGCGATCTGCTGCGCGGCCACTGCGGCATGCTGCCGGCGGCGCGGGTGCCCTCGATGCGCGCTGCGCAACGGCTGCGCGATGCGTCGATGTGGCTGGCGCTGCGCGAGGCGCATGCTGCCGCACCGGGGCTGCCGGCCGTGCTGGTGGCGGGCAACGGCCATGTGCGCAGCGACTACGGCGTGCCAACGCTGATCCGCCGCCATGCGCCGCAGGCGCGCTGGATGTCGGTGGGCTTTGTCGAGCCGGGATTCGCCTTGGACGGCACCGTGCCCTACACGCATGTCTGCATCACGGCAGGCGTGCCGGAGCGCGAGGACCCTGCAAGAACCTGAAGCTGCCGCTGCCGCCGGCGCGCCCTGATTCAGATCGGCAGCAGCTCGTGCCGGTCCTGGCTCAGCAGGATCAGCTGCCGCTGGCCGATTGCGGACCAGGCCTCGGTGTCGTCGCCCAGCGGTTCTGAAGCGATGGCGCAGCCGCCCGGCTGGGGCTTCAGATAAAGCGTTGGCGCGGCGTCGTCGCTGGCATAGCGAAACGCCCAGATGCGATGCCCATCCGCCAGCGCAGCGGCAAAGCGCAGCGGTGCGGCGATGCCGCGGGCCTGCATGGCCGCCTCGGTCTGGCGCAGCACGGCCTGCACCGCTGCCACTGGCTCCAGGCCCTGCTGCAGCCCTGCCACGATCAGCAGGAACAGCAGTTCCGAATCCGTGGCGCCATGCCTTTGCTCGTAGAGATGGTCGGGCAGCTGCGCTTCCATCGTGCGGCGCAGCAGCGCATAGCCGCCGATCTGGCCGTTGTGGATGAACAGGTAGGGCCCGTAGTGGAAGGGGTGGCAGTTCTGCCGCGCGATGCCGCCGCCGGTGGCCGCACGCACATGGGCAAAGAACAGGCCCGAGCGCACATTGGCGCACAGCGACAGCAGGTTCTCGTCCGACCAGGCCGGCATCACCTCGTGATAGACCCCGGGCGTCTCGCGCTCGCCATACCAGCCCACGCCGAAGCCGTCGCCATTGGTCACGGTCTTCGCTTCCACTGCGCGCAGCGACTGGCGCACCAGTGAATGCCTGGGCTTGCACACCAGGTCTTCCAGGAAAATGGGTTGGCCCAGATAGGCCAGGAATCTGCACATGGGCCGCCATCCTTTCGTGCGTCGGACGCACCTGCCCATTGTGGCGCCTCATTCAGGCAGTCTGGCAACGGCGCAGTCGGTGCAGCTCAGGGCTGGCCGATGACGCCCCGCCACCGGCCGAAGCAGGGCGCTGCCTGCTTCAGCCAGCACCTCTTAGCGGCTATCAGGCCTTCTTGGCGCGACGGCGTGAGGCGAGACCGCCTGCGAGTGCGATGCCGACCAGGGCCAGCGATGCGGGCTCGGGCACTTCGGTCGTGATCTCGCGCACCAGCTTGCGCTGGATCGCGGCTTCGAAATCGCTGAAGCTGGCTGCCGCCTCGACGAAACCGCTCGCACTCTTCACGCAAGCGTTGTAGTGGTTCACAAGGCTGGTACCGCCGATCGGGAGACCATTGATCACATCGACGCCAGCACGGAGGGCGGCGTCGCGACCTGAGCACTCGAGGAACTGCGCGCTGTCGTTGTCAGTGCCGTCACCAGAGACGTCGATCACCTGGCGCAGCGATTCGAAGCCGTTGGCTGCACCACCCACTTCATCGCCAAACAGGCTGTAAGACTTGCCGATGGCGTCCTGAAGGGCGGTGGATCCGTTGAAAGCACGTGTGACGCCATTCAAGGCGTCGGCGAAGGAATTGGAAGACGCAACGCTGTTGATCAGGAACCAATTCACTCGGGTGGACTGTTGGTTTGCGCTGGACCATTCGATGTAGGTCACCGCAATGCTGCCCCGCTGGCTCCCCAGGATGGCGTTCTGCACGGCAGCGCTCCTGAAGGCGTTCACATAGCCTGTCTTTTGCAGGTTGTACTCGTTGCTGTCGACGCTACCGGACACATCGACCAGCAACATCAACTCCATGCCGACGGCAGTGGCGGAGGCTTGTTGGGTGGCCATCAGGCCGGCGGCGCACAGTGCAGTGGCCAGAATTTTCTTGATACGCATGTTTTCTTTCCCTGGTCAGGCTTGAACAAGCTGATTGCTTGCCGGTGCGTGTAAGCCAAATTTGTGCCAGCCTATTAAGCTGTTGATTTAATTGAAAAAAGCAGGACCTTCCAGCGTGGAGTGCGGCTGCTTGTAAAGCTCGCCGACACGGGTGTCACGTTGTTGAGCAGCCTGGCTTCAGCGCTGCCCAGGGTTGCCCGCTGGCGCCCGGCCAGGCGGCTATGCTGCGGCCATGGCTTCCAGCTTTCTTGTCAAAGACCTATCGCTTTCGGCTGTCGTCGCCGGCTTTGTTGCAGTGCTGGTCGGCTTCACCAGTTCGGTGGCCATCGTCTTCCAGGCCGCGCAGGCCTTGGGCGCCACGCCGGCGCAGACCAGCTCCTGGATCTGGGCCCTGGGTCTGGGCATGGGCATCACCAGCCTGGGTTTGTCGCTGTGGACGCGCCAGCCGGTGCTGACTGCCTGGTCCACGCCCGGCGCGGCGCTGATCGCCGCCAGCTCGGGCCTGAGCATGGCCGAGGGCATCGGCGCCTTCATCGTCTGCGCGGCGCTGATCCTGCTGTTCGGTGTGACGCGCTGGTTCGAGCGCCTGATGGACCGTATCCCGATGGCGCTGGCCGCGGCCCTGCTGGCCGGCGTGCTGGCGCGTTTCGGTCTGGACGCGGTGCTGACCGTCAAGAGCGCGCCATTGATGGTGCTGGCCATGGCGGTGGCCTATCTGCTGGGCAAGCGCTTCTTCCCGCGCTATGCGGTGCCGGTGGTGCTGGCGGCTGGCGTCGCGGTCGCGGCGCTGCAGGGCCGGCTGCAGCTGGCTGCGGTGGACTGGGCTTGGGCGCAGCCGGTCTGGACCACGCCGAGCTTCAGCCTGGCGGCCATCATCGGCGTGGGTCTGCCGCTGTTCCTGGTGACCATGGCCTCGCAGAACCTGCCCGGCGTGGCGGCACAGCGCGCCTCGGGCTATCAGACGCCGATCTCGGCCAGCATCAGCGCCACCGGCCTGGCCTCGCTGCTGCTGGCACCATTCGGTGGCTATGCCTTCAACCTGGCCGCGATCACGGCGGCGATCTGCATGGGCCGCGAGGCACATGAGGACCCGGCGCGGCGCTACACGGCCTCGGTGGCGGCGGGCGTTTTCTATATTGCGATCGGGTTGGCCGGCGGCGCAGTGGTGGGCCTGCTGAGCGCCTTCCCGCGCGAGCTGGTGGCCGCAGTGGCCGGCCTTGCCTTGCTGGGCACCATCGCTGGCGGCCTGGCCGCGGCGCTGAAGGATGAGCAGCACCGGGATGCCGCCATCCTGACCTTTCTGGTCACGCTCTCGGGGCTGACGCTGCTCGGTATCGGGTCGGCCTTCTGGGGTGTGGTGGCCGGGAGCGCGGCCTTGCTGGTGGCACGCCGGGGCTGGGCAGCGCGGGCCAAGGGATAATCCTCGGCCCATTCGCGCACGCGCATCAGCAAGGTCTGCCATGAAGAAGACGTTCCAACTCCAGGTCGAGGGCAAGCACCCTGAGCGCCTGCTCGAGGCCATCAAGCACGAGATCCGGCAGTACTTGAAGCGCGAGCGCCGCAAACCCCTGCCGGCGCAGATGGACTTCTGGGACTTCGACTGCCGCTTCGGCCTCAGCGAAGAGGCGGCCGAGGTGATCCACGCCGGCGCATTCATGGATCGCATCAACGAGGCCGCTGCTGCCGGTGCGCCGGCCTTCTACCTGGAACTGCTGGCCAAGCCGGCACAGCGCCGCTTCGTGCCGCGCGCGCCGGGCGCCGAGGCCAGCGAGGACTGAGGTGGGACCGAGTGAGGTCCCTGCGGACCTCACGACGCCCACCGAAGGCCTGGCCGCCTGCCAGCGGACAGGCTGAGGCAGGGTGAGGTCCCTGCGGACCTCACGACGCCCACCGAAGGCCTGGCCGCCTGCCAGCACCGCGGAGCCAGTCGTGCAACACTGCGGTCCGTCGATTTTTAAAGGGCTCCTGCCATGATTCTCTTGTTCGTTGCCGACCCGCTGGAGTCCTTCAAGACCTACAAGGACACGACGTTTTCGATGATGCGCGAGGCGGCGCGGCGCGGCCATCAGATCTGGGCCTGCGAGCCGCAGGACCTGGTGTGGCACTCCGGGGGGCGGGTGGTCGCCCGCAATGCGCGCGCGATCACGCTGACAGGCGAGGCCAAGGACTGGTTCACCGTGGTGGCCACGGCCGAACTGGCCCTGGTCGAGACCGATGCCATCGTGATGCGCAAGGACCCGCCGTTTGACAGCGAGTACTTCTACGCCACCCACCTGCTGGGCCAGGCCGAACGCGAGGGCGCGCGGGTGTTCAACAAGCCCGCGGCGCTGCGCGATCACCCGGAGAAGCTGGCGATCCTGGAGTTCCCGCAGTTCATCGGCCCGACTCTGGTGACGCGCAGCGATGCCGCCATCCGCGCCTTCCACGCCGAGCATCAGGACATCATCCTGAAGCCGCTGGATGGCATGGGCGGCATGGGCATCTTCCGGGTCGGCCCGGATGGCATGAACCTGGGCTCCATCATCGAGACGCTCAACAAGGGCGGTGCCGAGACCGTGATGGTGCAGCGCTACCTGCCCGCCATCAAGGACGGCGACAAGCGGGTGCTGCTGATCGGGGGTCAGGTCGTGCCTTTCTGCCTGGCGCGCATTCCGCAGGGCAGCGAGATCCGCGGCAACCTGGCGGCCGGCGGCAAGGGCGTGGCCCAGCCGATCAGCGCGCGCGACCGCGAGATTGCTGAAACCCTGGGGCCCATCCTGGCCGCCCGCGGCCTGCTGCTGGTGGGCCTGGACGTGATCGGCGACAGCCTCACCGAGATCAACGTCACCAGCCCGACCGGCTTCCAGGAAATCACGAATCAGAGCGGTTTCGACGTGGCAAAGATGTTCGTCGATGCGCTGGAAGCCGCGCTGAATCAGGCGGGCTGAGGCCCGCACTGCCGGCTCTTCTGGCGCAGCAGCAGCGAAGCGCCAACGGCCAGCAGCAGCAGGGCCAGCGCGCCCAGCGTCCAGACCGCCCAGATCAGCGGCGTGATCCAGCCGGCCACGGCAGGCATCGCGCTGAGCAGGCCCTCGATCCAGGGCGCGAGCGCTTCGATCAACGCGCTCCAGTCCTTCAGCGCGGCGCTGGGCATCCAGGGCTCGAGCCAGGCCGGCAACTGAAGCTCGGCGGCCTGGCGTGCGGCTTCGCCCACCGTCCCGGCGGCGCCTCCTGCTTGCGCGCCGGCCAGGCCAGCCGCCCACTCCAGCAGTGCTGCCAGCGCCCAGGTGCAGGCCGACCACAGCAGCAACAAGCCTGCAGTCACGCCCCAAACCAATCCCTGCCACATGATCTCTCGCTCCATCTGCGTTTGTCAGGCGCGCATCATGGCGGCACCCGGACTGTTGTGAAAGCAGAGCGACGCGATTTGAGAATTCTGTTTTTCGGAAGATTCAGGCGGGCTGTGCACTGGCGCCGAACAGGTTCTGCAACTCGTTCAGACAGGACGACTCGTCGTCAGCCGGGCGCGACTCAAGGCCCAGACCCAGAAGCTGGCGCTTGGCGCTGCGCTCGGCGGCCATCACGGCCGCTGCCAGGCCGTCCGCCAGCGGCGGGGCATGGGCAGCCCGCAGTTCAAGGGCGTTGACGGCATCGACCGGAAACTCCCAGTCACGCGCGATGCGGGCCGACAAGCGCGCGGCGCGCTGGGCGAGGCCGACATGGAAGTCCGGGCTGGCCGAGGCCGATGGAGGATGCTGCGCCTGCTGTTGCTCCAGCAGCCGCAGCGCGGCCAGCAGTCCGGTCTGGGCGGCCATGCCAGCCAGATAGGCGTCGAAGCTGTCCTTGTGGCCCTGGCGCAGGAATGCGCCGCCATGGGCGCAGCGGTCGGCCAGTTCCCATAGCCGGCCGGTGGCGTCGCGGCCGAAGCGGCCGGACTGGGCGCTGAACACCGGGCCCAGCATGGCGCGGCTGACCAGCTGGCTCAGGCCATCCTGACCCAGCACCTGCACGGCCTGCTCAAGACTCGTGATCTCGCGGCTCGGGCGATAGCGGGGCGAGTTGGCCAGGCGCACCAGTTCGCCCACCAGGGCCGGGTCGGCCGCCAGATGGTCGGCCAGGGCCCGGGCCGAGACGTCCTCGCGCCGGACCAGGGCCATCAGCCGGGGCAATGCGGCAGGCAGCCGCGGCACCATCGGCGATGCCGAAGCGCCCTCCAGCAGCGCATCGAGTTGGGCCAGCACGCGCCGTTCGGCCGGGTTCAGGGCTGCGACGTCCTCGCCGCAGGGCATGTCCAGCAGCCAGGCGCTGAAGCGCAGCTCCAGGCCGGCGGCATCGATCGCCGGCTCGGGGCTATCTGGGCCTTGCGCTGGGGCCGACACGGCTGCCGCTAACGGCTGAACCGGCTGCGCGCTGCGCTGGGCGGCGGCCGGGGTTGGCTCAGGGGGACGTTGAATCAGACGGCGCAGGGTGTTCCACATCGGCATAGCCGCGACAGCGGGTGGTGAGCAGGAAAGAACAGGAAGAAAAGGCCGCCTGGGCGGCCTTGTCGTCATCGGCTGCTGCTCTCAGCCGCTGAAGCCGGCCATGTCCCCGAAAACGGGGATGCTGCTGCCGAGTATCGCCCGTGCCGTGAACGATGGCACGTCGCCTCAGCGCTGCTGGCGGTGCCCGGCGGCGGCCTTGTACTGGCGCACCAGGGCGTCGACTTCGGCTGGGTCGATGACATCCTCCAGCCGCGCGAAGCCTGCCGGCGCGCGCTGTTCGACCAGGTCCAGGATCGCGTCCAGCCCTTCCTGGCGGTTCATCTCGACGATCTTGGCGCACATGGGCAGGCGCTCGGCCTCGTAGGCGTCCAGCGCGGCTTCGACGTTCTGCGAGGCGCTCAACTGCTCGGCCAGGCACTGCGCGTCCAGGATGGCCTGGGTCGCGCCGTTGGAGCCGATCGGGTACATCGGGTGCGCCGCGTCGCCCAGCAGCGTGATGCAGCCCTGGCGCCAGCGCCGCAGCGGATCGCGGTCAACCATGGGCCATTCGAAGACCTGGGTGGCGTCCTGGATCAGGCCCGGCACGTCCAGCCAGGGGAAGCGCCAGCTGCCGAAGGTGGGCAGCAGGTCGGCGAGCTGGCCGGGCTTGCTCCAGTCCTCGCGGCTGGGCGCGCTCAGGCCGCCGCCAATGCCGTCCTCGCGCAGGCGGCGGTCGCAGATCCAGTTGATCAGCTGCGTGCCGTCGGCCGCTGGCGGGGCGATCGGGTAGACCACGAACTTGGCCAGTCGGTGGCCGGCCTGCACCATGGTGCGGCCATCCAGGAAGGGCTTGGCGATGCTGGTGCCGCGCCACATCATCATGCCGTTCCAGCGCGGCGCGCCTTCGTCGGGGTAGAACTGGCGGCGCAGCGCCGAGTGGATGCCATCGGCGCCGATCAGCACATCGGCGCGGCGCTCGCCGCTGCTGCCATCGGCATGCTGGAATTGTGCGAAAACCTGGCTGCCGACCATGCGCGCGCTGAGCAGGCGCTCGCCCGTGTGCATCTGCGCGGCGCCCAGGCGCGCCAGCGCCTCGTCCCACAGCTTGAGCTGCAGCTGGCCGCGGTGGATGCTCAGCTGCGGATGGCTGTAGCCGCCGTCCAGGCCGCGCGCGTCGCGGTAGATCTCCTGCCCATGCCGGTTGGCGAACACCAGGGCCGAGGTCTCCACCGCCATCGCGCGCAGCGCCGGCAGCAGGCCCAGCGTGTCGAGCACTGCCACCGCATGCGGCAGCAGATTGATGCCCACGCCCAGCGGCTTGAGCTCGGGCGTGGCCTCGCAGACCGTCACCCGGTGGCCTTTGGCGTGCAAGGCGAGGGCGGCCGTCAGTCCGCCAATGCCGCCGCCGGCGATCAGGATGTCGAGGGGCTTGTCCATCTGTTTGTCTCCATTGTTCTGGCTTGATCTGGATTAAGGGTAAGCGAGATTGTTGCGCTATGCAACGATATCTATCCTGAGTGCATGAACACCAAGAACAGTCGCAGCAAGAGCCCGGCGTCCACCGAGGCACAGCAGCCCGAAGGCTTGCTGCTGCCGGTGCCGGGCCTGCGCTATGGCGTGCTCGACGAGTTGCTGGGCTATGCGCTGCGCCGGGCGCAGAACGCGCTGTATCTGGACTTCTATCGCGCCACGCAGGGCGAGGACATTAGCCCGCAGCGCTTTGCCGCGCTGGTGCTGGTGGCCGAAAACCCGGGCATGCGCCAGGGCCTGCTGGCCCAGGCCATGGGCCTGCATCGCAGCGGTGCGCTGCGCCTGACCGACTGGCTGACCGAGCAGGGCTGGGTGGAGCGCCGCGACGACCCGCAGGACGCGCGCAGCTGGGGCCTGCACCTGACAGCCGCCGGCCGGCGTCGCCTGGTCCGCATCGAGCAGGCCGTACGCGCGCATGACCGCGGCCTGATCGAGGCGCTGGGAGCCGGCACGTCAAGTTTGAAGACCGATCTTGAACGGCTGGCCTGGGTGGCCACGGCCGCGGCCCAGCCGCTGCCCTCGATCAACCAGGCGCCAGGCAAGAAGAAGCAACAAAGCAAGCCGGCGGGCGAGGGCTGAGCCTGACTGGGGCGGCTAGCGGCTGAACAAAACACAGAGCGCCGGCACAGGCGCCGCCATCGTTCAACACGACAGGAGACAAACGACATGAGCAACAAGCCTTCATTCATCAACCGGCGCGAGGCCTCACTTGCACTGGCCACTTTGCTGAGCGGCTTCGGCCTGGGCGCGCGGGCCCAGGCCGCGCCGCCGCGCATCCTGGTCGGCTTCCCGGCCGGCGGCTCGGTGGACACCAGCGCACGCCGCGTCGCCGAGGCCTGGCGCGGCCGCATGGCCGAGAGCGTGCTGGTCGAGCAGCGGGTGGGCGCCGGCGGCCGCATTGCCGTGGTCGCGCTGAAGGATGCGCCGCCCGACGGGCAGACCCTGCTGCTGAGCCCCTCGTCGATGTTCAGCATCTATCCCCATGTCTACCGCAAGCTGCAGTACCGGGCCGATGTGGATGCCATCCCGGTCTCGCCGGTCGCCAATGCCACCTGCGGCTTCGGCGTCGGGCCGATGGTGCCGGCTGCCGTCAAGACGCTGGCGCAGTTCGTCGACTGGGTGCGCGCCAACCCGCAGCAGGGCGCCTATGCCTCGCCGGCCGCCGGCGCGATGCCGCACTTCCTGGGCAACCAGTTCGAACGCGCCGCCGGCATCAAGCTGACCCATGTGCCCTACCGCGGCGCTGCGCCGGGCATGCAGGACCTGATGGGCGGACAGATCGCGTCGGGCTGCTTCATCCTCGGCGACTTCCTGCCGCAGCTGGCCAGCGGCCGCGTGCGCCTGCTGGGCGTGACCGACACCAGCCGCTCGCGCTTTGCGCCCGATGTCCCCACCTTCGAAGAGCAGGGCTTCAAGGGCATCGTCGGCGTGGAGAGCTATGGCTTGTTCCTGCCGCCCAAGACGCCGGCGGCCGTGGTGGACCGCGTCTACGATCTGGCCAAGGTGGCGCTGCGCGAAAGTGCGGTGACCGAGGGCCTGGCCAAGCTCGGCTTCGAACCCTTCTCGACGCCGCCGGCCGACTATGCGCGCCGCCTGGCCAAGGAGCGCGAGCAGTGGGGGCCAATCGTCAAGGCCTCGGGCTTCTCGTCGGACGACTGAGCGCTCGCAGGGTGGGATAGCGAGCTCGGCTCCGGCCTTGTTGCATATACCCCGGGGGGGTATACACTCCGGCCATGCCGCACTCACCGGAAGAGAAAAAGAAGGCCCTGGCCCGCGTGCGCCGCATCCGCGGCCAGGCCGAGGCGCTGGAGCGTGCGCTGGAAGCCGGCGCCGACTGCGCGCCGGTGTTGCAGCAGTTGGCCGCCATCCGTGGCGCGATCAACGGCCTGATGTCCGAGGTGCTGGAGTCGCACATCCGCGAGTCGCTGGGTGAACTGGGCGAGGCCGATCTGCGCCATGCCCAGCTGGCCCAGGACATGACGGTGCTGGTGCGCACCTATCTGAAGTGAACGGCAGCGCCTTTCTTTCCTTTTCCCGCCCTGAATCCCGTCCAAGGAGACCCCCATGAAATCACGCGCCGCCGTGGCCTTCGAGGCTGGCCAGCCGCTGCAGATCGTCGAGATCGATGTCGCTCCGCCACAGAAGGGCGAGGTGCTGGTGAAGATCACCCACACCGGCGTCTGCCACACCGACGCCTTCACGCTCAGCGGTGACGACCCCGAGGGCCTGTTCCCCGCGGTGCTGGGCCATGAAGGTGCCGGCATCGTCGTGGAGGTGGGCGAGGGCGTCACCAGCGTCAAGCCTGGCGACCATGTGATCCCGCTCTACACCGCCGAATGCGGCGAGTGCCTGTTCTGCAAGAGCGGCAAGACCAATCTCTGCGTGGCGGTGCGCGCGACGCAAGGCAAGGGCGTGATGCCCGACGGGACGACGCGCTTCTCCTACAAGGGCCAGCCGATCTACCACTACATGGGCTGCTCGACATTCAGCGAGTACACCGTGGTGGCCGAGGTCTCGCTGGCCAAGATCAGCCCGGACGCCAACCCCGAGCAGGTCTGCCTGCTGGGCTGCGGCGTGACCACGGGGCTGGGTGCAGTGAAGAACACAGCCAAGGTGCAGCCAGGCGACACGGTGGCCGTGTTCGGCCTGGGCGGCATCGGCCTGGCGGTGGTGCATGGCGCGCAGATGGCCGGCGCGGGCCGCATCATCGCGGTGGATACCAACCCCGAAAAGTTCGACCTGGCCCGCACCTTCGGCGCCACCGACTGCGTCAACCCCAAGGACTTCGACAAGCCCGTCCAGCAGGTGATCGTCGAGATGACCGGCTGGGGCGTGGACCACAGCTTCGAGTGCATCGGCAATGTCAACGTGATGCGCGCCGCCCTGGAATGCGCACACCGCGGCTGGGGCCAGAGCGTGATCATCGGCGTGGCCGGCGCGGGCCAGGAGATCAGCACGCGGCCCTTCCAGCTGGTCACCGGCCGGCGCTGGCTGGGCACGGCTTTCGGCGGCGTCAAGGGCCGCAGCGAGCTGCCCGGCATGGTGGACGACGCGATGGCCGGCAAGATCAAGCTGGCGCCCTTCGTCACCCACACCAAGCCGCTGACCGGCATCAACGAGGCCTTCGACCTGATGCACGAGGGCAAGTCGATCCGCACCGTCGTCCACTACTGATCGCCATGGAACGGATCGAACACCACGCCTGCTTCGGCGGCCGCCAGGAAGTCTGGAAGCACACCAGCCGCACGCTGGGCTGCGAGATGCGCTTCGGCGTCTACCTGCCACCTGCGGCACTGGCCGGCGAGCGCTGCCCGGTGCTGTACTGGCTCTCGGGCCTGACCTGCACCGAGCAGAACTTCATCACCAAGGCCGGCGCTCAAGCGCATGCGGCCGCGCATGGGCTGATCCTGGTGGCGCCCGACACCAGCCCGCGTGGCGAAGGCATAGCCAACGACGCAGCCTACGATCTGGGCCAGGGCGCGGGCTTCTATCTCAATGCCACGCAATCGCCCTGGGCGCCGCAGTTCCGCATGGAAGACTATGTGGTGCAGGAGCTGCCGGCGCTGGTGGAAGCGCAGTTTCCGGCCACAGCGCGGCGCGCGGTCTTCGGCCACTCGATGGGCGGTCACGGCGCGCTGACGCTGGCGCTGCGCCACCCCGGCCGCTACGCCAGCGTCTCGGCCTTCTCGCCCATCGTCGCGCCCTCGCAAGTGCCCTGGGGCCAGAAGGCCTTCGCGGCCTACCTGGGCGAGGACCGGGCGGCCTGGGCCGCGCACGATGCGGTGGCGCTGGTCGCTGGCGATCTGGCTGAGCGTCTTCCCTTGCTGGTCGACCAGGGCGAGGCCGACGAGTTCCTTGCGGGGCAGCTGAAGCCCGAACTGCTGCAGCAGGCCTGCGCCGCCGCTGGCCACCCGCTGACGCTGCGCCGGCAGCCGGGCTACGACCACAGCTACTACTTCATCGCCAGTTTCATCGGCGAGCACATCACGCATCACGCCCGCGCGCTGGCGGATTGAGCGGGTCGGGGACAATAGGGGGATGGCAGTCCTCTCTATCTCCAACGCCCATCTCGCTTTCGGCCATGTGCCTTTGCTGGATGGCGCCAATTTCGCTCTTGAGACCGGCGAGCGCGTCGGCCTGATCGGCCGCAACGGCACCGGCAAGTCGTCCTTGCTGAAAATCCTGGCCGGCATCGAAAAGCTCGACGACGGCCTGCTGCAGCTGCAGCAGGGCCTGACCAGCGTCTATGTGCCGCAGGAGCCCGAGCTCAATCCCGAGTCCAGCATCTTCGAGGTGGTCAGCGAGGGCGTGGCCGAAGCCAAGGCCCTGCGCGAGCGCTATGAGCGCCATGACGAGAACGACGACCTGGCCTGGGTGCAGGAGCGCATCGAACATATCGGCGCCTGGAACTGGGAGCAGCGCGTCGATGAAACCCTGCATCGCCTGGGCCTGGACGGCTGGCGCATCGTCGGCACGCTGTCGGGCGGACTGAAGAAGCGCGTGGCGCTGGCGCGTGCGCTGGTGGCGCAGCCCGATGTGCTGCTGCTGGATGAACCGACCAACCACCTGGACCTGGATGCGATCGCCTGGCTGGAAGGCCTGCTGAACGAATTCAATGGCTCGCTGCTGCTGATCACCCACGACCGCGCCTTCCTGGACAACGTGGCCAACCGCATCGTCGAGCTGGACCGCGGCCAGCTGCGTGGCTATCCGGGCAACTTCGCCGCCTTCCAGGCTGCCAAGGCCTACGAGCTGGAGAACGAGGCGCTGGTCAATGCGCGCTTCGACAAGCTGCTGGCGCAGGAAGAGGTGTGGATCCGCAAGGGCGTCGAAGCGCGGCGCACCCGCAGCGTGGCCCGTGTGCAGCGCCTGCATGAGATGCGCGAGTCGCGTGCGGCGCGCCGCGACGTGCAGGGCAAGGTCAAGCTGGACATCGACACCGGCTCCAGCAGCGGCAAGATCGTGGCCGAGCTGGAGAACGTCAGCAAGCGCTATGGCGATCGCCTGATCGTCGACAACTTCAGCGCCACCATCCTGCGCGGCGACAAGATCGGCCTGGTCGGCGCCAATGGCGCGGGCAAGACCACGCTGCTTAAGCTGATCCTGGGCGAGATCGCGCCCGACAGTGGCGTGGTGCGCCAGGGCAGCAAGCTCAGCGTGGCCTATTTTGACCAGATGCGTGATGCGCTCGATCTGGAGGCCACGCTGGCCGACACCATCAGCCCGGGCAGCGAGTGGATCGAGATCGGCAACCAGAAGAAGCATGTGAAGAGCTATCTGGGCGACTTTCTGTTCTCGCCGGCGCGCGCCAACTCGCCGGTCAAGAGCCTGTCGGGCGGCGAGCGCAACCGCCTGCTGCTGGCGCGCCTGTTTGCACGTCCAGCCAATGTGCTGGTGCTGGACGAACCGACCAACGACCTGGACATCGAGACGCTGGAACTGCTGGAGGAACTGCTGGCCGAGTACGACGGCACGGTCTTCCTGGTCAGCCACGACCGGCGCTTCCTCGACAACGTGGTGACCAGCACCATCGTCAACGAGGGCCAGGGCCGCTGGCGCGAGTACGAGGGCGATATCGAGGACTGGCTGATCCAGTCCAAGCGTGCCGCCGCGCTGGCCGCCAAGGCGGCACCCGCGCCTGCTGCAGCGGCCGCTGCTGCGCCTGCCGCTGCGCCCGCGCCCGCCCCGGTGGTGGCCACCAAGCGCAAGCTCAGCTACAAGGAACAGCGCGAGCTCGATGAGCTGCCGGCCAAAGTCGCGGCGCTGGAGGCCGAGCAGGTGCAGATCAATGCGCTGCTGAACGGTGTCGAGCTCTACAACCAGGGCGCGGCGCGCATCGCCGAGGTGACCGCGCGCGCCAGCGAGATTGACGAGGAGTTGCTGGCCCTGATGGAGCGCTGGGAAGTGCTGGAGGCCAAGTGACGGACCGGCCGGACACCCAGCCGCTGCAGCAGGAGTGGCTGCTGCTGCAGGCCCAGCATGAGCATTACGAACTCTGGACGCTGGCCATCAAGCTGACGGCCGTGCTGCTGACGGCGTTTGCGCCGGTGTCGGCGCTGCTCTTGATGGCCTTGCTGGTCCTGCTGTGGTTGCTGGATGCGATCTTCAAGACCTTTCAGGCGCGCCTGGCGGAGCGCCTGCTGCAGGTCGAGCGCGCCTTGCGCGAGCCAGCGTCTGCTGTCGTCGCGATGCAGTTCAACAGCCAGTGGCTGGCGCAGCGCCCCGGCATCGGCGGTCTGTTGGCGGCCTACCTGCGTTCGGCGTGCCGTCCGACGGTAGCACTCCCCTATCCTTTGCTGATGGTGCTGGCCGTGTTGCTGACCTGAGGCTTGCGGACGCGAGCCGGCCGGCGATACTGAGGCACCGAGACAAGGGCTGCTCACGATGGGTCTGCGCATCAAGGTTGTGCTGTGGGTGCTGGTGCTGTATCTGCTGAGCGGCGCGGTCAGTCTGTGGTTCTTGCGCAGCCAGGTCGACAGCAGCTATCTCGAACTCGAGAGCAAGGTGGTGCTGGATGACTTCAGCCGTGTGCTGCGATCGCTCGATGATGAGTTTCTGCTCTTGGACCGCGTGCTGCTGGAATGGAGCCTCTGGGAAGACCTCTACCAGCATCAGCGTCAGCCAGACCGTGTCTTTGCACAGCGCAATCTGACACCTGAATCCGTGGCCACGTCCGGTCTGAGCTGGTTCGGCGTGTACGCCCCGGACGGGGATCTTGCCGTCAACCTGGCGTCGCCGGCGGATGCGGGGCTGTTGCTGCCAGGCTCGCTGAGTCCGGCTGTGCAGAGCGCATTGAGCCGAGGATTGCTGGCGCGCAAGCCTGGCAGCCGACCCTGCGGCATCGTGCGCAGTGAAGACCAGCTGTTGATGCTGTGCCAGCGCGCGCTGCTGGGCAATGAAGCCCGGCCAAGCAGCCGAGCGGCTGGGTTTGTGGCAGTGACTGACCGACTCGGCGACCGCGTGGCGGCTGATGTGGCCGAACGCAGCGGGCTGCTGTTGAGCATCAGACCGATCGAGCCGACCGAGCGCCTGACCGGTGAGGCTGTGGCCGCTGAGCTGGCCTCTCTGACGGGGCCAGGCCCCTTGCGCATCGAGAGCGAGCGCCATCGACTGAACCTGCGTTGGCCGCTGCGCGACATCAACGGTGTGCCTGTCGCACTGCTGGAGGCGAGCTGGCCGCGCCAGATCATGGAGCGCAGCCAGGCGCTGATGACACGCGTGAGCTGGCTGGTGCTGGGTTTGGCCTCGGCGCTGGCGCTGGGCATCATGCTGGTGATCGACCGCGTGGTGGTGGTACGTCTGGCCCGGCTTGGCCGCGAACTTGACGACATCCAGCTGCGCCGCGACTGGGCGCGCACGGTCACCGTCAGCGGGCGCGACGAGATCGCGCGGATGGCCGGCGGTGCCAACCACTTTCTGGGCGTGATCGCGTCCCAGGTGCAGGCGCTGGAGCAGCTCTCGCAGACCGACGCCCTGACCGAGCTGGCCAACCGGCGCTGCTTCACCGAACGCCTGGACCAGGCGCTGCGCAGCCGCCAGCGCACGGGCGAGCCGCTGTGCCTGCTGCTGCTGGATGTGGACTTCTTCAAGGCCTTCAATGATCGCTACGGCCATCAGGAAGGCGACTTTGCGCTGAAGGCGCTGTCTGAATGCCTCGCCCAGCTGGCGCGCCGCCCGGGTGACCTGGCGGCGCGGCTGGGCGGCGAAGAGTTCGCGCTGCTGCTGGAACAGACCGATCTGGACGGTGCCCGGCATTGCGCCGCCGAGGTGCAGGCGGCGCTGCGAGCGCGCGGCATTCCGCACGAGGCCTGCAGCGGCGGGCTGCTGACGGTGAGCATGGGCCTGGCAATGGCGCAGGCCGGCGATACGGCGGACAGCCTGTACCTGCGCGCCGATACCGCGCTGTACCGCGCCAAGGCCTCGGGCCGGGACCGGCTTTCGGAGTGAGGCGCGAGCCGCCTGTGTGCCGCCCCCAGCTCAGACGCGCTTGAGCTTGCTGGCCGGCACCATGGCGCCGGAGCCCTTGAGCTGCACCACCAGTTCGCCATGGCTGATCACCACATGCTGCACGGTATCGGTCTTGCCGCCATGGACGACCTTGTCACCGGGCCGCAGCGACACCAGCTGGGGCAGCTCGATGGGGCGCGGCGGCGCGGTGGGCGCCTTCTTCTGCGCCACGGCCTGAAAGCGCTGGTGCAACTCGGGGCGTTCGATCGCCAGCTTGGCCAGCGCATTGCGCAAGGTGTCCTGCAACTCCTGAGGAGTGAAGGGTTTGCGCAGCAGAAAGCGTGAGCCCGCCTGCTCGGCCGCGGCCTGCTGTTCGGGGCCGACCTTGAAGCTCAGCAGCGCCAGCCGGCAGCCGGGCTGCTGCTCGCACACGCGCTGGTGCAGCTGGATGCCGGTCATGGCCGAATCCGCAAACCAGTCGGTGATCAGGATGTCGGGCGCGAGCTCACGCGCCAGCGCCAGCGCGCTGTCGGGGTCGGCGGCGCAGCGGATGCTTGACGACGCAAAGCCATAGCTTTCCAGCAACTGGCGCGCAAAGCTCTGCACCCCGGCCAGCGGGTCGACGATCAGAAAGCGGAGGTCTTTCGCGGGGGCGGAGCTGTTCATGCGCTGGGACTGGGCTGAGGCTTGAGCGCCTGTGGGTAGCGAGCATCCTAAGGCAAGCGCGGTGCCTGGCGCGCTTCACCCCAGCATGTCCTTGCGCAAGCGCGCCAGCAGGCGCCAGAAGCCTGCATCCTGCGCGGTGGCGAAGTTGATGCGCATCAGCGTGCCGGGCTGGCGGCTGGCGCTGAACAGCAGGCCGGGCGCGGTCAGCCAGCCTTCGTCGAGCAGGCGCTGGGCCAGCCGCTCGGTGTCGATGCCGGTGTCGATCCAGCCGAACAGCCCTTGCGGCGGTGTGACGAACTGGCAGCCCGAATCCAGCGCCAGGCGCACGACGCGCTGGCGCGCCGCGTCCAGCCGGGTCTGCACCCGTTCGGCATGGCGGCGCAGCTGGCCCTGCTCCAGGCACAGCGCCACGGCGCGTTCCAGCAGCGGGCTGGTGGTCAGGGTCTGCAGCAGCTTGGCGTCGGTCAGGCGGGCCGCACGTTCAGGGCTGGCAGCCAGATAGCCGACGCGCCAGGCCGGCGTGAGGATCTTGGAGAAGCCCGAGACGTAGACCGTGCGCCGCAGCCCGTCCAGCGCCGACAGGCGCGGCGCATGGTTGGGTGCCATGAAGGCATAGGTGTCGTCCTCGACGATCAGGAAGTCCGCTGCTTCGGCCAGTTGCAGGATGCGGTGCGCGCTGCCCAGCGACAGCGTGTTGCCGGTCGGGTTGTGCAGCACCGAGACGGTGACGTACAGGCGCGGGCTGTGCTGCTGGATCAGGCGCTCCATCGCGTCCAGATCCGGCCCGTCGGCGCCGCGGGGCACCGGCAGCAAACGCATGCCGGCCTGGCTCAGGCGGGCGAACTCGATGGCCCAGCCCGGCTCGTCCACCAGCACCGCATCGCCGGGCTGCAGCAGGGTGCGCGTGATCAGGTCCAGCGCATGGGTGGCGCCCACGGTGCTGAGGATCTGCTCCGGTGCGGCCGCAATGCCCAGATCGGCCAGACGCTGCGCCAGCGCTGCCCGCAGCCGGGCATCGCCGCCGGGCTGGCCGTACTGCAGTGCCAGCTGCTCGGCGCCCTCGCTTTGCGCGATCACGCGGCGCATCGCGGTCTGCAGCATCGGCAGGTCCAGCCAGTCAGCCGGCAGGGTACCCAGGCCGGGCGCGTTGTGCGCATCGGCCTGGAACATGCCGCGGATCAGTGCGGTGACGTCGAACGGTGCCTTGGGCGTCTGGCCGGGCGGCTGCCAGGCCCCAGGGCGCCCGGTGGCGGTCGCGACGCTGGCGCCGGCTCGCGGCACCGGGGTCTCGCGCACGAAGAAGCCGCGCTGCTTGCGCGCTTCCAGCAGGCCTTGGGCCAGCAGCTGGTCATAGGCGGCCACCACGGTATGCGGGCTGACGCCATGGCGCTGCGCGCATTCGCGCACCGAGGGCAGGCGGCTGCCCGGCAGCAGCAGGCGCTGCTGGATGCGCTCGGCATAGCGCTGGGCCAGCTGCTGCGCCAGCGGCATGCTGGCGCCGCGTGCCAACGGGGCGGCTGCCGCCGTCGCGCTGCGGCTTGTGTCGGTGTCCATGCCAATACAGTGATTGTTGGTGTGATGAAAAGTGTACTGGTTCTGTATTGGTTGTGGCGCATAGACTGGCTGCATGACAGCCCCTACCGCCACGCCCACCAGCGCCCAGAGTCGCGGCCTGTGGCTGGGCCTGCTGGGTGTGTTCATCTTTGCGCTGAGCATTCCGATGACGCGCCTGGCCGGCGGCAGCGCCGAGGCACCGCAGCTCGATCCGCTGTTCGTGGCGCTGGGCCGTGCGGCGCTGGCCGGCCTGTTGTCGGCTGTCTATCTGCGCCTGACTGCGGCGCCTTGGCCGCGGCGCGAGCAGTGGTTGCCGCTGGCCTGGGTGGCCCTGGGTGTGGTGTTCGGCTGGCCGCTGCTGCTGGGCTATGCGGTGCGCCATGTGGACGCCGTGCATGCCTCGGTGATCTCCGGCGTGCTGCCGCTGGCTACCGCCGCGCTGGCCGCGCTGGTGCTGCGCCAGCGGCCTTCGGCCGGCTTCTGGGCCTGCGCCGTCGCCGGTCTGGCCCTGGTGCTGGCCTTCGCGGCCTGGCGCGGCGCGGCGGGCTTGCAATGGGCCGATGTGCTGCTGCTGGCGGCGGTGTTGAGCGCCTCGTCCGGCTATGTCGGCGGCGCACGCCTGAGCACGCAGATGGCGCCGCAGCAGGTGATCTGCTGGGTGCTGGTGCTGAGTCTGCCGCTCACCCTGCCGGTGGGCGTGCTGAGCTGGCCCCAGGCACCGGTGGCCTGGTCGGCCTGGGGCGGCTTTCTGTATGTCTCGGTGTTCTCGATGTGGCTGGGCTTCTTCGCCTGGTACCGCGCACTGGCGCTGGGCGGCACACTGCGCGTCAGTCAGGTGCAGGTGCTGCAGCCGTTTTTGTCGATGCTGCTGGCGGTGCCGCTGCTGGGCGAGCATCTGGATGTGATGACGCTGGCCTTCGGCCTGGCGGTGATCGCGGTGGTGTGGCTGGGCAAGCGCATGCCGGTGGACAAACTGACGCAGGAGGGGAAGGCATGAGGACGCTGGGCATTCTTGGGGGCATGAGCTGGGAGAGCAGTGCGCACCTGTACAAGCTGCTGAACCAGCAAGTGGCGGCCCGGCTGGGCGGGCTGCACAGCGCGCGCCTGGTGCTGCACAGCGTGGACTTTGCCGAGATCGAGGCACTGCAGCGCGGCGGCGACTGGGCGGCCGCGGGCGAGTTGCTGGGTCAAGCCGGTGCGGGCCTGAAGGCCGCTGGCGCCGAGGCTCTGCTGCTGGCCACCAACACCATGCACAAGCTGGCTGAGCCGATCGAGCGCCTGAGCGGTCTGCCGCTGATCCATATCGTCGATGCCACCGCTGCGGCGCTGCGGGCCGCCGGCATCCGCCGCGCCGGCCTGCTGGCCACGCGCTACACGATGGAGCAGGCCTTCTACCGCGAGCGCATGGCACAGCAGGGCATCGAAACCCTGGTGCCCGAGCTGGACGAACGCGACGAGGTGCATCGCATCATCTACGAGGAGCTGTGCCGCGGCCTGATCCTGCCAAGCTCCAAGCTGCGCTACCAGGCCGCCGTGCGTGCGCTGGCCGAGCGCGGCGCCGAGGGCGTGATCCTGGGCTGCACCGAAATCGGCCTGCTGCTGGACCCGCTGGAGGCGCACTGGAGCCCGGTGCCGCTGTTCGACAGCACCGTGCTGCAGGCGCAGGCGGCGGTCGACTGGATGCTGGCCGCGCCTGATTCACAATCGATCCCTTCATCTGCCGGCACCTGACCGGCGGCATTCTTCGGAGAATTTCCCATGAGCACCGTCTGGACCCAGGCCCGCCGCGCCGCGCGCATGAACCCGTCCATCATCCGCGAGATCCTCAAGGTCACCGAGAAGCCCGGCATCCTGTCGATGGCCGGCGGCCTGCCCTCGGCGGACACCTTTCCGGTCGACGAGATCAAGGCCGCCTGCGACCGCGTGCTGAGCCAAAACCCCAAGGAAGCGCTGCAGTACGCCTCCAGCGAAGGTTTCGCGCCGCTGCGCGAATGGGTGGCCGCGCGCGTGGCCCAGCTGGGCATCCAGGCGCGGCCGGATCAGGTGCTGATCACCAGCGGCTCCCAGCAGGGCCTGGACCTGGTCGGCAAGGTGATGTGCGATGCCGGCGCGCCGGTGGCAGTGGAAACGCCCACCTACCTGGGCGCGCTGCAGGCCTTCAATCCTTATGAGCCGATCTACGCCAGCCTCGCCAGCGACGAAGGCGGCGTGCGCCCCGAAGCCATCGCGGCCTTGCCGCATGATGCACCGGGCACCCGTTTTGCCTATCTGCTGCCCAACTACCAGAACCCGACCGGCCGCGTGATGAGCGCCCAGCGCCGCGAGGCCGTGGTAGCCGCCGCGCAGGCTGCGCGCCTGCCCATCGTCGAGGACAACCCCTATGGCGATCTGTGGTTCGACCAACCGCCGCCGGCCTCGCTGAGCTCGTTGTGGCCCGAGGGCAGCCTCTATCTGGGCAGCTTCTCCAAGGTGCTGACGCCGGGCTTCCGCCTGGGCTACATGATTGCGCCGGACGAGCTGTATCCGAAGCTGCTGCAGGCCAAGCAGGCCGCCGATCTGCACACGCCGGGCTTCAACCAGCGCGTCGTGCACGAGGTCATCCGGAACGGCTTCCTGGATCAGCATGTGCCCAAGATCCGCGCCCGCTACAAGGCCAACCGCGATGCGATGGCAGCAGCGATGCAGACCCATCTGCGGCCGGCTGCGAGTGGCAGAGCCCCGAGGGCGGCATGTTCTTCTGGGTACGCCTGCCTGAGGGCTTCGATGCGATGGCGCTGTTGCCGCTGGCGGTGGAGGCCGGCATCGCTTTCGTGCCGGGTGCGGCCTTCTACGCCCAGCATCCTGATCCGCGCACGCTGCGCCTGTCCTTCGTGACGCTGACGCCGGATCTGATCACCGAGGGCGTCAGCATCCTCGGCCGCGTGCTGCGCGAAGCCATGGCCGAGGTGCCTGAGCTGACGCCATGAGCGAGCTGCGCCGTTTTGTCCAGCTGGACGTCTTCACCGCCGAGCCGCTGAAGGGCAACCCGCTGGCCGTGGTCATCGACGGTGCCGGTCTGAGCGACGAGCAGATGGCCGCCTTCGCGCGCTGGACCAATCTCAGCGAAACCACCTTTCTGCTGCCGCCCACCGACCCGGCGGCCGATTACCGCGTGCGCATCTTCACGCCCGGTGGCGAACTGCCGTTTGCCGGCCACCCGACGCTGGGATCGGCCCACGCCTTCCTGGCCAGCGGCGGTGATGTGAAGAAGCCGGGTGAGGTGGTGCAGCAATGCGGCATCGGCCTGGTGCGCGTGAAGCGCGATGGCGGCCGGCTGGCGTTTGCGGCGCCGCCGCTGCTGCGCAGCGGGCCGGTCGACGACGCGGACTTGCGCGCCCAGGTGCTGCGTTCGCTGCGCATCGAGGCCGCCGAGTTGCTGGATCTGGTGTGGGTGGACAACGGACCGGGCTGGATGGCGGCGCGGCTCAAGGATGCGGCAGCAGTGCGTGCGCTCAAGCCCGACTTCATCGCGATGAAGGGACTCAAGCTCGGCGTGGTCGGCGCGCAGCCGGCTGGTGACGAGACGCAGTTCGAGCTGCGTGCCTTCGTGCCGACGCTGGGTGTGCCCGAGGACCCGGTGACCGGCAGTCTGAACGCTGGCGTCGCGCTGTGGCTGCAGGGCGCAGGCCTGGCGCCTGAGCGCTATGTGGCGGCGCAGGGCTCGCAGCTCGGCCGCGATGGCCGGGTGCGTATCTGGCGCGAGGGCGAGATCACCTGGATTGGCGGCGATGTGACGCCGCTGATCCATGGCCAGGTGCGGCTGTGATGGAGCTCGACCACCTGGTGGTCGGCGCGGCCAGCTTGGCCGAAGGGGTGAGTTGGTGCGAGCAGGTGCTGGGCGTCACGCCCGATGCCGGCGGTTCGCATGTGCTGATGGGCACGCACAACCGCCTGCTCAACATCAGCGCACCCGGCCAGCCGCGCTGCTATCTGGAGATCATCGCCATCGACCCGGCAGCGCCGGGGCCGCAAGGCCGCGCGCGCTGGTTCGATCTCGATCAGCCAGCGCTGCAGCAGGCGCTGCGCGAACGCGGGCCGGGCTTGATCCACTGGGTGGCGCGTGTGCCCCATCTGGATGCGGCGCTGGCGAAGTGGCGCAGCGAGGGGCTTGACCCGGGGGCTGCTGTCGAAGCCTCGCGGGGCGCACTGCGCTGGCGCATCGCCTTGCGCGACGATGGCCATCGCTTGCGGCGTGAAGGCCTGCCGGTGCTGATCGAATGGGGTGATGCGCATCCGGCCGATGCGCTGCCGGACCGCGGCCTTCGTTTGACGAGCTTCGAGGCGCATGACGGTCTGACTGCGCGGCTGTCAACGCCGCTCGGTGATGTTGAACTGACGTCGATTGCATGAGTGCGGCTGTGCGTGTGCTCGGCAGGGCGAGCTCGATCAATGTGCGCAAGGTCTTGTGGACCTGCGCCGAGCTGGGCCTGGACTTTCGGCGCGAGGATGTCGACGTGTCGAGCGAGGCCTTTCGCGCGCTCAATCCGAACGCCATGATGCCGGTGCTGATGGACGGCGACTTCGTGCTGTGGGAGAGCAACAGCATCTGCCGCTATCTCGCGGGCCGCGAGCGCCGCGAGGACCTGCTGCCCTCAGCCGCACAGGCGCGCGCGCGGGTTGAGCAATGGATGGATTGGCAGGCCGGCGAGCTGAACAACAGCTGGCGCTATGCCTTCATGGGGCTGGTGCGAGGCAGCTCGGCGCATCAGGACGCTGGCCTGCAGCAAACCAGCATCGCGAACTGGAATCGGCATATGGCGATGCTCGACGAGCAGCTGCAGCGCAGCGGTGGCGCCTTCGCACTGGGCTCATCGCTCAGCTTGGCGGATGTGGTGCTGGGGCTGTCGACGCAGCGCTGGATGGCAACGCCGATGGACAAGCCGGCGCTGCCGGCGGTCCGGGCCTACTACGAGCGCTTGTGCGAGCGCCCGGCTTTCGCGGCGTATGGCCGCGATGCCGGCCCTTGAGCGGACGCTAGCGCAGGGGCCGGCTTGGGACTTACTGGTTGCGGAAGTCGTCGTGGCAGGCCTTGCAGGTGGCTGCAGCGCTGCCGAAGGCAGCCTTGAGCTGGTCGAGGTTGTTGGCCTTGGCGGCCGCAGCCAGCTTGGCCACTTCGTCCTGCATCTTCTTGGCGCCCGCGTCGAACTTGGCGCGCTCGCTCCAGACATTCGCCTTCGGCGTGCCCTTCTCGGTGCCCGAGGTGCCGTCCACGAAGCCGGCAAAAGGCAGCTTGGACAGGTCGGCCACGATCTCGGCATTCGCGGCGGCCGCGGCGCCGTCAAAAGGCACGCGGCCCTGGGTCATGGCACCGATGCGGCTGAAGTGCGTGGCCATCACGGTGAAGGCCGCCTTGCGGTACTTGACCGCGTCCTCCGGCTTCTGAAACTGCGCTGCAGCGGGCAGCGCGCTGCACAGGCCGACGACAGCACTGATGCCGATCACGAGATGCTTGATGATCATGCTGGATTTCCTTGCGTTGATTGAGGACAGGGTGGGGTGGCGCGGCATCGATGGCCACCGCGCTGCTGCAGTGTACGGAGTCAATGTGATCTTTGCAGCACTGGGCTGGGGACAGTTCTTGCGGTATCGTCCCCGACACATTGTGTGTCTTGGAGTCTTTGGCATGAGCGAAGCTTCTTCCGCGCCGGCATCAGTTCGGGTACGGGTCTGGGACTTGCCGACGCGGCTGTTCCACTGGTTGCTCGCCGCCTGCGTCATCGGCGCCGTGATCAGTGCCAAGATCGGCGGCAACGCCATGGTCTGGCATATGCGGCTGGGCTACGCGGTGCTGGCGCTGCTGCTGTTCCGCCTGGTCTGGGGATTGGTGGGTGGCCGCTGGTCGCGCTTTGCCAGCTTCATCTACGGGCCGGCGGCCTACTGGCGCTACCTGAGCGGACGTGCCCGCGCCGAGGATCAGTTCGAGGTCGGCCACAACCCGCTGGGTGCGCTGTCCGTGTTCGCGATGCTGGCCTGGCTGGCGCTGCAGGTGGGCTCGGGCCTGATTGCCGATGACGAGATCGCGATCACCGGGCCGCTGGTGCGCTTCGTCTCGATCGAGACCAGCCTGTCATGGACGGCCCATCACAAGACCTGGGGGGCAGTGGCTGCTCTTCGCCCTGATCGGGCTGCACCTGGCTGCGATCGCCTTCTATCGCTTGCGCCATGGCAAGAATCTGGTTGCAGCGATGGTCAGCGGAGACAAGGCGCTGGAGGCTTCGGTGCCCGCAGCGCGTGACTCTGCTGCGATGCGCCTGCTGGCCCTTGGCCTGATCGGCCTGGCTGCTGCGGCAGTCTATGCCCTGATCGGCTTGGGCGCTGCCTGATATGAGTGACGAGATGCCAACGATCGATCTGCAGAGCCCGCAGGATGCGCAGGGCTGGGAAGACACGCGGGCCATCCTGCGTGACTATGCCAACAGCCTGGATGTCGATCTGTGCTTTCAAGGCTTTGAAGAGGAGTTGGCGCAGCTGCCTGGCGCCTATGCGCCACCGTCGGGGCTGATGCTGCTGGCCATGGTGGACGGCGCGGTGGCCGGCTGCGGGGCGTTTCGAAATCTGCCGGATGTCGACTACCCGAATGCCTGCGAGATGAAGCGGCTCTATGTCCGGCCGGCCTTTCGGCGCTTCGGCCTAGGCCGTCTGCTGGCGCAGGCGCTGATGGACCGGGCCGCGCAGGCCGGCTATTCGTCAATGCTGCTCGACACGCTCGACGAGATGGAAGCGGCGCGCGGCCTGTACGAGAGCCTGGGCTTCGAGGAAGTGCCACCCTTCTATTACAACCCCTTGCCCGGAGCGCACTACCTGCGTGTGGTGCTGGGCTGAGTTTGCGGGCCGCAGAGTCCGTGACTGGTAGTTTCATGGGGTTACGCGGCTAGCATCCGCGTTTGTGCCGTTCTTGCAGCCTATGACCTCCATCTTTCCCACCTCTGCCTTGCAACTGGCCGGCCCGGACCTGTGCGGACTCGGCGAGTCGCCGCTGTGGAGCGTTGAAGAGCAATGTCTGTACAGCATCGACATTGCCGAGCGGCAGGTCTTGCGACTGCAGCCTGAGAGCGGGGTTCTGCAGCGCTGGGCACTGCAGGAGGAGCCCGGCTGCATCGCCTTGATCGAAGGGGGCGGCCTGCTGGTGGCTCAGCGCGATGGGCTGTGGCGCCTGGATGTCCGCAGTGGCGAGTTGAAGCCTGTTGCCGCGGCGCCGTATGACCCGAAACGCCAGCGCTTCAACGACGGCCGCGTCGATGCGGCGGGTCGCTTCTGGGTGGGCACGCTGGATGACGCGCGCGAAGCCCATGCCCACTTGTATCGTTTCGAGGCGGGCGTGTTTGAACCGATGGCGGGCGGCATCGCCAACTCGAACGGCCTGGCCTGGAGTCCGGACCAGCGCGTGCTGTACTGGGCGGATACCAAGGGGCACCAGATCTGGGCCTACGACTTCGATCGCGCCCAGGGTCGCCTGGGCCAGCGCCGGCTTTTCGCGGCTTTCGAGCCGCGTGCGGCTGGCCAGCCCCTGGACGACTATCTCGGTCGGCCCGACGGTGCGGCCGTGGACGAGCTGGGCTGCTATTGGGTGGCCATGTACGAGGGGCAGCGCCTGCTGCGCCTCTCACCGGCCGGGCAGGTGCTGAGCACGCTGCATCTGCCGGTGCGCTGCCCGACCATGCCCTGCTTCGGCGGCGCGGACCTGCGTACGCTGTACATCACCACGGCTCGGCAGGGCCGCCCGCCGGCTGAGCTCGAAGTGCAGCCTTGGGCTGGCGGGCTGCTGCAGCTGCGTGTGGACGTGCCGGGCCTACCGGCGCACCGGGTCCGGCTCTGAGTGCTGCCAGAAGTCATGGCGTCTGACAAGACGGGCGCCGGGTCAAGCACTCCGCTGTCGGCGTTCGACATCAAGGGGCTTGTCGGGATAGTGAGGGTTTCCACATATAATCTGCGGGTTTTGCCGATAGCCCCTAGCCACCGTGACCCCTCAAGACACGCGTGCGCGCCCCAACCCTGATTCCATCCGGGACAAGGCGGCACCCCCAGATTGGGATCGCGATAGCCAGCTAGATGCGGTCGACGAAGCGGCCTTCAAGCCCCTGACGCGTGAACAAGCGCAGGCCTTGCGGGCCAAGAACCCGGCCTTGTCGCCTTGGCAGGTGGTGATGGCTCAGGCGGTGTCGGGTTTGGTTTTGGTTGTGCTCTGGTGGTTGTTGACGCTGGAGGGCAGCAAGGCGTGGTCGGCGCTGTATGGCGCGATCGCGGTGGTGGTGCCGAATGCCTTGATGGCGTGGGGCGCGACCGACGCTCGGTGACAAATGCGGGAGCCGCGTTGCTCTCGCTGATGTTCTGGGAGTTGATCAAGATTTTGCTGACCATTGCCATCCTGGTGGCAGTGGTCAAGCAGGTGGACGATCTGAGTTGGCTGGCACTGCTGCTGACCATGATCGGATGCCTGAAAGTTAATTGGCTGGTCCTGTTTGCGCAGGGCCGATTCAAGAAAATTAGCGACGGAAACTGAAATGGCAGCCGAAGGACACGCGCCCAGCGCTGGTGAGTACATCACTCACCACCTGCAACACCTGCAGAAGAACTTCTCGTTCGAGAGCGTCAAGCAGAAGGACATCGTCGATTTCAGTCTTTTCAATCTGGACTCGGTGTTCTTCTCCGTGGTGCTGGGCGCCTTGGGGTGCTTCTTCCTGTGGCGCGCGGCCCGCAAGGCCACATCCGGCGTGCCGGGCCGTTTCCAGGCCGCTGTCGAGATCCTGTCCGAGATGGTCGAGAACCAAGCCAAGGGCGTGATCCACAACGCTGCCAGCCGCAAGCTGGTGTCGCCGCTGGCGCTGACCGTGTTCGTCTGGATCTTCCTGATGAATGCCATGGACATGCTGCCCGTGGACTTGATTCCGGCCATCTGGCACAGCGTCGGTCCGGCCATGGGCTTCAAGGACTATATGCGCGTGGTGCCGACGGCCGACCTGTCGACCACGCTGGGTCTGTCGACCAGCGTCCTGCTGATGTGCGTGTTCTACAACATCAAGATCAAGGGCCTGGGTGGCTGGGGTCATGAGCTGATCTCTGCGCCTTTCGGTGCCCATCCGCTGCTGTGGCCGTTCAACTTCCTGATGCAGATGATCGAGTTCGTCGCCAAGACGGTCTCTCATGGCATGCGACTGTTCGGCAATATGTTTGCCGGTGAGCTGGTGTTCATGCTGATCGCGTTGATGGGTGGCGCGTTCGCAATGTCGGCTACGGGTATCGGCCTGGCC
The DNA here is from genome assembly GCA_015657635.1 of Roseateles sp. Classification (GTDB taxonomy): domain Bacteria; phylum Pseudomonadota; class Gammaproteobacteria; order Burkholderiales; family Burkholderiaceae_C; genus JACDQM01. Next base: position 11,351 of record JACDQM010000037.1, on the reverse strand, counting down.
ATCGGCCATGTCGTTGCCGGTACGGTGTGGACCTTGTTCCACATTCTGGTGATCACGCTGCAAGCCTTCATCTTCATGATGCTGACGCTGATCTACATCGGTCAGGCGCACGACGCGCACTGATTCGATAACGCTCTCGCTTTTCTTTCCTCCCTTTCCCTTTCCTTTCTTTCATCTCTCTAGGAGCAATCATGGAAAACATCCTCGGCCTCGTGGCACTGGCTTGCGGCATCATCGTTGGTCTGGGCGCTATCGGCGCTTCCATCGGCATCGCGCTGATGGGCGGCAAGTTCCTGGAGTCGTCGGCTCGCCAGCCTGAGCTGATGAACGAACTGCAAACCAAGATGTTCATCTTGGCCGGTCTGATCGACGCCGCTTTCCTGATCGGCGTGGCTATCGCCCTGCTGTTCGCGTTCGCAAACCCCTTCGTCCTGAAGTAATCACCGCTTCCCTTTCACGACCGAAAGGATCAAGCCGTGAATATCAACGCAACACTGTTCATCCAGGCGATCGTTTTCGCGATCCTGGTGTGGTTCACGATGCGTTTCGTCTGGCCGCCGATCACCAAGGCGCTGGATGAGCGTGCCGAGAAGATCCGTGACGGCCTGGCCGCTGCGGACAAGGCAAAGGCTGAGCTGGCGACCGCCAACAAGAAGGTCGACGAGCAGCTGGCACAGACGCGCAACGAAACCACCAAGCTGTTGGCTGACGCTGAAAAGCGCGCCGCTGCCATCGTGGACGAGGCGAAGAAGCGTGCCGAGGACGAAGGCGCCAAGATCGTGACTGCTGCCAAGGCCGAGGCCGAGCAGCAAGCCACGCGTGCCCGTGAAGCCCTGCGCGAGCAGGTTGCAGCACTGGCCGTCAAGGGCGCCGAGCAAATCCTGCAGCGCGAGGTCAATGCCAGCGTGCATGCCGAGTTGCTGGGCCGTCTGAAGACGGAGCTGTAATCATGGCTGAGCTCGCAACCATTGCCCGCCCCTACGCTGAAGCGCTCTATCAGGTCGCGAAGAAGCACGATGTGAAGGCGTGGGCCCAGGCGCTTGATGCGCTGGCCCAGGTCGCACAGGATGCCGATCTGCGTCAATTCGCCGACAACCCCAAGGTCAGCGTCGAACAGGTCTTTGCCGTGATGACGGCAGCGGCCAAGCAGACCCTGGCCCCGGAGTTGCAGAACTTTCTGCACGCGGTGATTGAGAACTCGCGCCTGGACGCGCTGCCGGCGGTGGTCGGGCAGTTCCATGTCCTGGCCAATGCGGCGGATGGCGTGGCTGACGCGCAAATCTACAGCGCCTATCCCATCGAGCCCGCCCAGCTGGCCGAAGTGATGGGTTCGCTGGAGAAGCGCTTCGGTCGCAAGCTCTTGCCCCAAGTCTCGCTGGAGCCTTCACTGATTGGCGGCATCCGGGTTGTGGTCGGTGACGAGGTGCTCGACACCTCGATCAAGGCCCGCCTGGAGCGCATGAAAGTGGCACTCGCAGCCTGAACGCTAGCGCGAAGACACCTATTCCGATTCATCCCTGTGTCACCCGCGCTCTGGCAACAGACGCCCGACCAGATGGGAGCAAGCAATGCAACTGAATCCTGCTGAAATTTCCGAACTGATCAAGAGCCGCATCGAGGGTCTTGGCGCATCGAGACGTCCGCAACCAGGGCACCGTGGTGTCCGTTTCCGACGGCATCGTCCGCGTCCACGGCCTGTCCGATGTGATGCAAGGCGAAATGCTGGAGTTCCCGGCTGACGCCAGCGGCCAGCCGTCCTACGGCCTGGCTCTGAACCTCGAGCGCGACTCCGTCGGCGCCGTGATCTTGGGTGCCTACGAGCACATCTCCGAAGGCAACACCGTCAAGTGCACGGGTCGCATTCTGGAAGTGCCCGTTGGTCCTGAGCTGATCGGCCGCGTCGTCAACGCCCTGGGTCAGCCGATCGACGGCAAGGGCCCGATCAACGCCAAGATGACGGACGTGATCGAAAAGGTCGCTCCTGGCGTGATCGCCCGTAAGTCGGTGGACCAGCCGGTGCAGACCGGTCTGAAGTCGATCGACTCGATGGTGCCCGTCGGCCGTGGCCAGCGCGAGCTGATCATTGGCGACCGCCAGACCGGCAAGACCGCCGTGGCCATCGACGCCATCATCAACCAGAAGGGTCAGAACATGACCTGCGTCTACGTTGCGATCGGCCAGAAGGCTTCGTCGATCAAGAACGTGGTGCGCGCTCTGGAGCAAGCCGGCGCGATGGAGTACACCATCGTTGTGGCCGCTTCGGCGTCTGAATCCGCTGCGATGCAGTATGTGTCGGCCTACTCGGGCTGCACGATGGGCGAGTACTTCCGCGACCGCGGCCAAGACGCGCTGATCGTCTATGACGACCTGTCCAAGCAGGCCGTGGCGTATCGCCAGGTCTCGCTGCTGCTGCGTCGTCCCCCGGGCCGTGAAGCATTCCCCGGCGACGTGTTCTATCTCCACAGCCGTCTGCTGGAGCGTGCCGCTCGCGTGAACGCCGACTATGTCGAAGCGTTCACCAAGGGTGAAGTCAAGGGCAAGACCGGTTCGCTGACGGCACTGCCGATCATCGAAACGCAAGCCGGCGACGTGTCCGCCTTCGTTCCGACCAACGTGATCTCGATCACCGACGGCCAGATCTTCCTGGAAACCAGCCTGTTCAACGCCGGTATCCGCCCCGCGATCAACGCCGGTATTTCGGTGTCGCGAGTCGGTGGCGCTGCCCAGACCAAGCTGATCAAGAGCCTGTCCGGCGGCATCCGTACCGACCTGGCCCAGTACCGTGAGCTGGCTGCGTTCGCGCAGTTCGCTTCCGACCTGGACGAGTCGACCCGCAAGCAGCTGGACCGCGGTGCCCGCGTGACCGAGCTGCTCAAGCAGGCTCAATACTCGCCGCAGTCGATCAGCCTGATGGGCGCTTCGCTGTACGCAGCGAACAAGGGCTTCATGGACAGCATCGAGGTCAAGAAGGTCCTGGCTTTCGAGCACGGCCTGCACCAATTCCTGAAGACCAGCCACGCCGCTCTGCTGGCCAAGCTGGAAGCCGACAAGGCCATGGACAAGGATGCGGAAGCCGAGCTGAACGCTGCCATCACCGCGTTCAAGAAGTCCTTCGCTTGAAGAACCATGACCGGGCTGTGACTCAAAGCGCGGCCCGGCCCTAACAGGAGAAATCATGGCATCAAGCAAGGAAATTCGCGGCAAGATCAAGTCGGTCGAGAACACCAAGAAGATCACCAAGGCCATGGAGATGGTCGCCGCTTCCAAGATGCGCAAGGCGCAGGAGCGGATGCGTTCGGCTCGCCCGTACGCACAGAAGATCGGCAACATTGCTGCCAATCTCGCGACGGCCAACCCCGAGTACAAGCACCCCTTCCTGGTCAGCAATGACCAGGCCAAGCAGGTGGGCTTCGTGGTGGTGACGACTGACAAGGGTCTTTGCGGTGGCTTGAACACCAACCTGCTGCGTGCAACGACGGGCAAGCTCAAGGAGCTGGAGACCGCGGGCCAGAAGGCTGAAGTGGTTGCCATCGGCAACAAGGGCTTCAGCTTCATGAACCGCATCGGCGCCAAGGTCGTGGCTCACGTGACCCATCTGGGTGACCAGCCGCACATCGAAAAGATGATCGGCCCGGTGAAGGTGCTGCTCGACGCGTACGCAGAAGGCAAGCTCTCGGCGGTCTACCTCTGCTACACCCGTTTCATCAACACGATGAAGCAGGAGCCGGTGGTTCAGCAGCTGTTGCCGCTGACGACCGAAGGCATGAAGACGGACGGCGGCGCGCACTCGTGGGACTACATCTACGAGCCCGATGCTGCAACCGTCATCGACGAGCTGCTGGTGCGCTACAGCGAGGCCCTGGTCTATCAGGCTGTGGCCGAAAACATGGCGTCCGAGCAGTCGGCACGCATGGTGGCCATGAAGGCTGCTACTGACAACGCAGGCACCCTGATCGGTGAGCTGAAGCTGGTCTACAACAAGACCCGCCAGGCCGCGATCACCAAGGAACTGTCTGAAATCGTCAGTGGCGCGGCCGCCGTGGGCTGATCGACCGACGCTCAAGCGAACGCTTAAAGTTTTTGGAATTGAAGGAACGAAAAAATGGCTAACACTCAATCAGTGGGCAAGATCGTTCAGTGCATCGGCGCCGTGGTGGACGTGGAATTTCCGCGCAACCAGATGCCGCAGGTCTATGACGCGCTGAAGATGGAAGGCTCGGCTCTGACGCTGGAAGTCCAGCAGCAGCTGGGCGACGGCGTGGTTCGGACCATTGCTCTGGGTTCGTCTGACGGCTTGCGCCGCGGCACCGAGGTCTACAACACCGGCGAGAACATCAAGGTGCCGGTGGGCAAGGCAACGCTCGGCCGCATCATGGACGTGCTGGGCAACCCGATCGACGAGCGTGGCCCGGTTGATCAGGCGCTGACCGCCTCGATCCACCGCACGGCACCGGCTTACGACGAGCTGAGCCCCTCGCAAGACCTGCTGGAAACCGGCATCAAGGTGATCGACCTGATCTGCCCGTTCGCCAAGGGCGGCAAGGTGGGTCTGTTCGGTGGCGCCGGCGTGGGCAAGACCGTCAACATGATGGAACTCATCAACAACATCGCTAAGGCCCACAGCGGTCTGTCGGTGTTCGCTGGTGTGGGCGAGCGTACCCGTGAGGGCAACGACTTCTATCACGAGATGGCCGACTCGGGCGTCGTGAACCTGGAGAAGCTCGAGGACTCCAAGGTGTCCATGGTCTACGGCCAGATGAACGAGCCCCCGGGCAACCGTCTGCGCGTGGCCCTGACCGGCCTGACCATCGCCGAGTCCTTCCGTGACGAAGGCCGTGACGTGCTGTTCTTCGTGGACAACATCTACCGCTACACGCTGGCCGGTACCGAAGTGTCCGCGCTGCTGGGCCGTATGCCTTCCGCCGTGGGCTACCAGCCGACGCTGGCTGAGGAAATGGGCCGTCTGCAAGAGCGGATCACGTCGACCAAGGTCGGCTCGATCACCTCGATCCAGGCCGTCTACGTCCCTGCGGACGACTTGACCGACCCGTCGCCTGCCACGACCTTCGCCCACTTGGACGCTACCGTCGTGCTGTCGCGTGACATCGCTTCGCTGGGCATCTACCCCGCGGTGGATCCGCTGGACTCGACCTCGCGTCAGATCGACCCGAACGTCATCGGCGAAGACCACTACAACACGACCCGTTCGGTGCAGGGCATCCTGCAGCGCTACAAGGAACTGCGCGACATCATCGCGATTCTGGGTATGGATGAGCTGGCACCGGAAGACAAGCTGACCGTGGCTCGCGCCCGGAAGATCCAGCGTTTCCTGTCGCAGCCTTTCCACGTGGCCGAAGTCTTCACCGGCTCGCCGGGCAAGTACGTGCCGCTGAAGGAAACCATCCGCGGCTTCAAGATGATCGTTGCCGGCGAGTGCGATCACCTGCCGGAGCAGGCCTTCTACATGGTCGGCACCATCGACGAAGCCTTCGAGAAAGCGAAGAAGCTGCAGTAAGCGGCGCATTCGGGGCTCATGCGTCGTTGCCGAGCGCGCCGGACAGGAAGTCCGGCTGTGCCCGGCGCCTAGCCTGAGACCCGACTGCTTGCTTACTGAGTTTTCTTCTACACGCTAAGGACGATTGAAATGGCAACTATCCACGTTGATGTGGTGTCCGCCGAAGAGCAGATCTTCTCCGGCGAGGCCAAGTTCGTCGCGCTGCCGGGTGAGGGCGGTGAGCTGGGCATCCTGCCCCAGCACACACCGCTGATCACCCGCATCAAGCCGGGCGCGGTGCGTATCGAGCGCGCTGACGGTGGCGAAGAGTTCGTCTTCGTCGCCGGCGGCATTCTCGAAGTGCAGCCGGGCACGGTGACCGTGCTGGCCGACACCGCCATCCGCGGCAAGGACCTGGACGAAGCCAAGGCCTCCGAAGCCAAGAAGCTGGCTGAAGAAGCGATGAAGAACGCCAAGAGCGACATCGACTTTGCCAAGGCGCAGAGCGAGTTCGCAGCCATGGCGGCCCAGATCGCCGCGCTGCGCAAGTTCCGCAAGAAGTAATCATCACCATCCGAGGATGAGCTGGGCAGCCGACGGGTTGCCTTGCGTATCATTCCAGACGCCCGCCGACGCGAGTCCGGCGGGCGTTGTCTTTTGCACCCCGCCTGAGAGCCATGCCGACACCGATCGCAATCTCCCGCCACCAGGGCATGGATGCCCTCGAACTGCGCTCGCCCGATGGCGCCAGCGCAACCCTGCTGCTGCACGGCGGCCATTTGCTGTCCTGGGTGCCGGCTGGCGCTGACGAGCAGCTGTATGTCTCACCGCGCAGCGCCTACGCTTCGGGCCAGGCTGTGCGTGGCGGCATTCCCGTGTGCTTTCCCCAATTCGCTGAACGCGGCCCGCTGCCCAAGCATGGGTTTGCGCGGACCCGTCCCTGGCAACTGGTGATGGCGGAGCAGGGCGAGGACGATGCCCTGGCCGTGCTGCGCCTGAGCGACGATGCCGGCACGCGGCTGATCTGGCCGCACGCCTTCGAGGCGGAGTTGAGCGTTCGACTGACCGCGCGCAGCCTGGAGATCGAACTGGCCTGCGAGAACAAGGGCGAGCAGGCCTTGAGCTTTACCGCGGCGCTGCACAGCTATCTGCGTGTTCAAGACTTGGCCGACGCCAGTCTGCTCGGGCTGGGCGGACTGCATTACTGGGACTCGGCCGACCAGGTCGAACGACAGCAGCGCAGCGACATGCTGCTGCCCGGCAGCCCGGGCGCCGAGGACCTGGACCGCATCTATCACCAGATCAAGCAAGACCTGACCCTGCGCGAGCAGGGCGACGACGGCAAGACCCGCGAGCTGCTGATCCGTCAGCAGGGCTTCGAGGACGCCGTGGTGTGGAACCCCGGTGCCACCAAGTGCGCCGCGCTGGCCGACATGCCGCCGGACGGCTATCGCCAGATGCTGTGCGTCGAGGCGGCAGCGGTCGAGCATCCGCTGCAGTTGGAGCCGGGGCAGTCCTGGATAGGGATGCAAAGCCTGACGCTGCTCTGAGCTTTGTTGGGCTAAGCTGGCAGCTCCTCCACCAATGAGCAGTCATGGCCATGAAGACGCCCAAGACCGGCAAGACGAGCAAGAGCAAGAGCGGTAGCAACGGCAACAGCAACAGCAACGGCAACGGCAACGGCAAGCTCGGCAAGAGCGAATACCTGGAACGTCTGGCGCCGCTGCAACTGGAGCTGAGCACCGCGGCGCAATGGCTGCAGGCCACGGGCTTGCGCCTGGTGGTGCTGATCGAGGGGCGCGACACCGCCGGCAAAGGCGGCGTCATCTCGGCCCTGTCCGAGACGCTCAATCCGCGCCAATGTCATACCGTCGCGCTGGGCAAGCCGACCGAGCCTGAGCGCAGCCAGTGGTACTTCCAGCGCTATGTGGCGCATCTGCCGAGCGCGGGCGAGATCGCGCTGTTCGACCGCAGCTGGTACAACCGCGCCGGCGTCGAAGCAGTGATGGGCTTTTGCAGCCCCGCGCAGACGGCAAGCTTTCTGAAGCAGGCGCCGGTGTTCGAGAAGCTGCTGGTGGATGATGGCATCCTGCTGTTCAAGTACTGGCTCACCGTCGACCAGGCGCAGCAGGAGCAGCGCTTCACCGAGCGTCTGGCCGACCCGCTCAAGCGCTGGAAGCTGTCACCGATCGATCTGGATGCGCGACGCCTGTACAAGCAGTACGGCGAGGCGCGCGAGCGCATGCTCAAGGCCACGCACACCCGGCATGCGCCGTGGACTCTGGTGGACTTCAACGATCAACGGCGCGGGCGACTCACGCTGATCCGCCATCTGCTGGATCATCTGCCGGACGTCAGGGTGCCGCAGGCGCGGATCAAGTTTCCGCCGCTTGCGCACAAGCCGCTGCTTGAGAAATTCAGCGGCAAGCTCAAGCCCATCCAGAGCCTGTAGCACGCCAAGCGGCCGGGCCGCGGCGCAGGCGTCAGAGCAGGATCACCGCGTCCGGCAGTTCGTTCGGGTTGGTCGCGCCAGCCGCCAGCGGGAAGTGCTGTTGCAGCAGCTCATCGACCTCGGCCACTGCGCGTGCAAGGCCTTGTTCGAACTCACCGGCGCGCAGCGCGGCTCGCAGCCCTTCGATGATGGTCAGCCAGTGCGCCGGGCTGACCAGCGCATTCAAGCCGCGGTCGGCAACGATCTCGATCGAATGCTCGGCCAGCAGCAGATAGATCAGCACGCCGTTGTTGGCTTCGGTATCCCAGACGCGCAGCTTGCCGAACAGCGTCACCGCACGGTCGCGCGCGCGCAGCTGCTTCCACAGATAGGACAGCGGCAAGCCGGCCTCCACGCAGACGCAGATCTCGCCGGCATGCCTGCTCTCGCTGGCGCGCACCTGGGTTTCGAGGCGCTGCACCGCGGCTGCGGGCAGCGCGCGGCGCAGATCACGCTCGTCGGTCCAGCGGTGCTTGAGCAGTCGTTTCCAGCGCTGCATCATCACCAGTCTCCCGAGGCGCCACCGCCTCCAAAATCGCCACCGCCGCCGGACGAGAAGCCGCCGCCACCATCACCGCCGCCCCAGCTGCCACCGCCGCCGCCGCCGCCCCAGATCACCGGGCCGCCATGATGGCCCGAGCCGATGCGGCTGCCGCGCCTGCTCGCGCCGACGCCCATGATGCCCACCAGCACCAGCGCCGCAACGGCCGCCAGCCCGGCGATCAGCGCGCTGGCGCTGAAGAACCAGCCGATCGCGCCCGCCGCGCCGCCGGTGGCCACGCTGCCGAGCTTGCGCCCGAAGATGCCGGTCAGGATCGCGCCGAGCACCGGCACGCCGATGAAGAACAGCCCGGCCAACTCCTCGAAGTCGAATCCGCTATCGCGCACCTGCTGTGTGCGTTTGCTGGGCGCCGGCAGCGCTTCGCCGCGGATGCGGGCCTGCAGCTGGTCCACCGCCTGGTTCAGTCCGCCGGCATAGTCACCGGCCTTGAAGGCTGGCGAGATCGCGTTCTGGATGATCTGGCGTGCAGCGAGATCGGGGATGGCGCCTTCCAGCGCCTTGGCCACCTCGATGCGAACCTTGCGGTCGTTCTTGGCCACCACGATCAGCAGCCCATCGCCCACCTCGCGACGGCCGATCTTCCAGCTGTCAGCCACACGCTGCGCGTAAGAAGTGATGTCTTCCGGCGCGGTGCTCGGCAGCATCAGGATGACGATCTGCGGCCCGGCCTCGCGCTCGAAGGCTTCAAGCTTGCCTTCCAGCGCCGAGCGTTGCAGCGCATCCAGCGTGCCGGTCTGGTCGATCAGGCGCGCCGTCAGCACCGGCACGGGCAGCACATCCTGTGCCTGTGCCGGCACCAGCAGTTGCCAGACGCACAGCCACAGCGTCAGCAGCAGGCGCATACGGTCTGCTGTTTACTTCGAGGCCGCAGGCGCAGCCGGCTTGTCGAAGCTGACTGTCGGGGCCGTCTTGATGGCGGCCTCGTTGTCGACCTGGAAGTTGGGCTTCACCTGATAGCCGAACACCATGGCCGTCAGATTGGTCGGGAAGCTGCGGGTGTGGGTGTTGTACTCGGCCACCGACTTGATGTAGCGGTTGCGGGCCACGGTGATGCGGTTCTCCGTGCCTTCGAGCTGCACGCGCAGATCCTGGAAGCCCTGGTTGGCCTTCAGGTTGGGATAGTTCTCGGTCACCATCAGCAGGCGCGACAGCGCGCTGGACAGCTCGCCCTGGGCCGACTGCCATTTCTTCAGCGCCTCAGGGTTGTTGGCCAGCTCGGGTGTGACCTGGATGCTGGTGGCCTTGGCGCGGGCTTCCACCACCTTGGTCAGGGTTTCCTGCTCGAAGTTGGCCTCGCCCTTGACGGTGTTGACGATGTTGGGAATCAGGTCGGCGCGCCGCTGGTACTGGCTCAGCACCTCGGCCCAGTTGGCATTGACCTGTTCGTCCATGCGCTGGAACTCGTTGTAGCCGCAGCCCGACAAGGCCAGCGACAGGGCGGCGACAAGGCCGAGCACGATGCGACGGGAAATGGCGGTATTCATGACTGGCAGCACTCCTTGCGCGTCTAACAGGACACGGGCCTGAGATGAGGGCACTGTGCCACATCTCAAGCCACTGCCGCCGCTCGCCGTGGCCCCCCTTGGGGTGAGGCGCGGACCAGGGCGCAAGTCGCACAAGGCCATCGCCCGCACAATCGGCCGCGATGCCTGGACCTACTCCTGACCAGCCTGCTTCGGCAGTGCTACCCGCTGGCGCGCTGCTGTGCCTGTCCCTGGCTGCCTTTGGCAGCGGCATCTCGATGCGCGTCAATGATGCGCTGCTGCCCAGCCTGGCCGCGGACTTCGGCGTCACGCTGGGCCAGGCCGCTCAGGTGGTGAGCTATTTCGCCATTGCCTATGGACTGGCGCAGCTGGGCTTCGGGCCGGCCGGTGACCGCTATGGCAAATACCGCGTTATCGCCTGGGCCTGCGTCGGCAGCGCGCTGGCTTCTCTGCTGTGCCTGCTGGCACCGGGCTTCGAGGCGTTGCGGCTGGCCCGCCTGCTGGCGGGCATCGCGGCGGCGGCAGTGATTCCCCTGTCGATGGCCTGGATCGGCGACGTGGTGAGCTATGAGCAGCGCCAGCCGGTGCTGGCGCGCTTTCTGATCGGGCAGATCCTGGGCCTGGTGGTGGGCGTGGCGCTGGGCGGGTTCGCGGCCGATCACCTGAGCTGGCGCCTGCCTTATGCGCTGCTGGCGGGCCTGTTCCTGGCGGTGGCGCTGGCCTTGTTCGCGATGAATCGGCGCCTGCCCGCGCGCGCCTTGCAGCGGCGCCCCAGCCAGGGCTCGGCGCTGCAGGGCATGTTGAACGATTTCAGCCATGTGCTGACGCTGCCTTGGGCGCGTGTCGTGCTGCTGGTCGTGTTCATCGAGGGCATGTTCCTCTACGGCGCCTTTGTGTTTGTCGCGTCCTATCTGCATCAGCGCTTCGAGCTGACGCTGTCAGCCGCCGGCGCGGTGCTGATGCTGTTCGGCGCTGGCGGCTTTGCCTTTGCCGTGGCCTCCGGCTCGCTGTCGCGGCGGCTGGGCGAGGTGCGTCTGGTGCGTTGGGGCGGCGCGCTGATGAGTCTGTCCTTCGCCCTGCTGGCGCTGGCACCGGCATGGTGGTGGGCATTGCCCCTGTGCCTGCTGCTGGGCCTGGGCTTCTACATGATGCACAACACCTTGCAGCTGAACGCCACGCAGATGGCACCCGAACGGCGCGGCCCGCCGTGTCGGCCTTTGCGTCCAGCTTCTTCCTCGGGCAGTCGGCGGGCGTCAGCGCTGCGGGTTGGCTCGTCGGGCGGCTGGGCATGGCGCCCCTGATGCTGGGCTGCGCCTTGGG
>JACDQM010000036.1 GCA_015657635.1 Roseateles sp. | reverse complement strand
TCCGAGGCATCGATGCGGGCAATCAGATCGCCCTTCTTCAGCACCGAGCCTTCGCGCACATTCAACTCGACCAGACGACCACTGGCCTTGGACGCGACCGCCGCGCGCGCTGTGCCACCACATAGCCCGAGGCGGTGAGCTGCGCATACTGCGCGGCAGGCGTGCTCTGCAGCACCGAGCTGACACGCACCTCGGCCGGCCGCGGCGCCAGCATCACGCCAGCCACCGCCACCACCAGCAGGCCGCCGATGATCCAACGCCAGGGCAGGCGGCGCCGGCCCTTGGGCTTGCCCTGGGGCGACTGCCGGTCAATCTTCAGTTGCGCCAGTCCGGCGGCGGGAGAGGAATCAGCCATGGTGGGTAGCGTCGACGGTTGTTTAGGAGCCGGGTGGCAGCAAGCTCGCGCATTGTGCACAGTCCGCGCGACATTGCATGAAGGCCAGGCTTTCCTGCTGCCACAGGCTGTCAGCACGGCGCGCCACAATGCGGGCACCATGGCCGAAGCCGTCTCCTCAGCCCCCCTGCCCGAGCGCCTGATCGCGCATCTGGACATGGACGCCTTCTACGCCTCGGTAGAGCTGTTGCGCTACCCCGAGCTCAAGGGCCAGGCCGTCGTGGTGGGCGGACGGCGCATCCATGCACCGCGCCTGCGCGAAGACGGCACGCGCGAGTATTCAAAGCTGCGCGACTACACCGGCCGCGGCGTCATCACCACCTCCACCTATGCGGCGCGCGACCTGGGCGTGTTCTCCGGCATGGGCCTGATGAAGGCGGCGTTGCGCGCGCCGGACGCCATCCTGCTGCCCACCGATTTCGACGCCTACCGCCACTACTCGCGCCTGTTCAAGGCCGCGGTGGCCGAGGTGGCGCCGGTGATCGAGGACCGCGGCATCGACGAGATCTACATCGACCTCAGCGATGTGCCCGGCATCCGCGAGCCGGTGGGCCACGATCCGCTGGGCGGCGTGCGCGCGGTGGCCCGCGAGATCAAGAACTCGGTGCTGCGCGCCACAAAGCTGACTTGCTCGATCGGCATCACGCCCAACAAGCTGCTCTCCAAGATGGCCTCCGAGATGGACAAGCCCGATGGCATCACACTGCTGATGGCCCACGAGATCGAGAGCCGCATCTGGCCGCTGGACGTGCGCAAGATCAACGGCATCGGCCCCAAGGCCGGCGCCAAGCTGGCCGCTTTGGGCATCGAAACCATCGGACAGATCGCCGCGGCCGACCCGCAGTGGCTGATCGCGCAGTTCGGCAAGAGCTATGGCCACTGGCTGCACGAGGCCTCGCACGGGCGCGACAGCCGGCCGGTGGTGACGCACAGCGAGCCGGTGTCCATCAGCCGGGAGACCACCTTCGAGCGCGACCTGCATGCGGTGCACGACCGCGCGCAGCTCTCCGACATCTTCACCCGGCTGTGCCAGCAACTGGCGGCTGATCTGGAGCGCAAGGGCTACGAAGGCCGCACCATCGGCCTGAAGCTGCGTTTTGAAGGCTTTCACACCGTCACGCGCGACCTCACGCTGGATGCGCCGGTGGCTGATGCGGTGTCCATACGCCGCGCGGCCGGCGCCTGTCTGAAGCGGGTGCCACTCGACAAACGCATCCGCCTGCTGGGCGTGCGGGTGGGCAATCTGTCGCGGCCGGGCGAGGCGCTTTCCGCGTCGTCGCAAGCGGTCAAGAGGCAGCAGCAGAAGCAGCCTGCTTCAGGGCCTGTGCCGGAATCGCTGGCCTTGTTCTGAACTGAGCGTCAAGACGCTCAACGCCGCGTCGGCAAAGTCCACATCCAATAGGCCACTGCAGCGCAGCAAGCCGCCGGCAACCAGCACCAGCGCAGTGGCAGCAGCCAGCCGGCCCAGGCCGAGCCGATGGCCATCATGGTCCAGGCCAGTTGCTTGACGCGCAGCGGGATCGAATGGTTGGCGCGCCAGTCGCGCACCATGGGGCCGAACAGGCGGTGGTTCAGCAGCCAGTCCTCGGCGCGGCGGCTGCCGCGCGAGAAGCAAAAAGCGGCCAGCAGCACGAAGGGCACGGTGGGCAACACCGGCAGAAAAGCGCCGACGAGTCCCAGCGCCAGGCTGATCACGCCGGCCAGTGCCCACAGCACACGCTGCCACAAGGGGCGGCGCGGCGGGTCGAAGTGGATCGTGGCGGGAACGGGTTCGATGGGCATCGGCGTCAGTGTAGAGGCGCCTGGAAGCCCTCGCCGGCGGCTACAGTTGCCGCTCCATGAGCAGCGAGCAATTCCTCCGGTTTCCGTCGATCGACGGCCTGCGTGCCTTCGAGGCAGCCGCGCGCCTGGGCAGCCTGGAGCGCGCGGCCGATGCGCTGTGCATCAGCGCCAGTGCGGTCTCCAAGCGCATCTCCACGCTGGAGGAACTGCTGGGCGCGAGCCTGCTGCTGCGCTCGGCCAAGCCCTTGGCTCTGACCGCCGCCGGCAAGGAATACCTGCCGCAGCTGCGCGCCGCGCTGGACCTGCTGGCAGCCATTCCGCTGCACCAGCGCGCGGTGCAGAAGATGGAGCGCTTGCGCATCGCCGCACCGCCCACCTTCGCGCGCCAGATCCTGGTGCCTGCGCTGCCGGGCTTCACTGCGGCGCATCCGGAGATTGAGCTGGAGCTGCTGTTGTCCACGCCCTTCCTGGACGAGGCTGCGCCTGAGGCCGAGCTGGAGATCGGCAACAGCCTGACCAACGCTGGCGGCAGCGAGGGTCAGGTCTTGATGCGGGACCAGGTCACGCCGATGGCCTCACCCGCGCTGCTGGAGCGGCTCAAGCAGCAAGGCACACCTTTGCGCGAAGCCGCCGACCTGCGCCACGCGCCGCTACTGCGCACACCCATCGAGCCCTGGACGCCCTGGCTGCGCGCCGCCGGCCTGGACTGGCCGGAGCCCAGCCATGGCACCCGCTTCGTCGATCTGGGCCTGACGCTGGAAGCCGCCGCCTGCGGCCAGGGCGTGGCGCTGGGGCGGCCCAGCCTGGCATCAGCATGGCTGAACACGGGATCCCTAGTGAGGCCCTTGGCGCTATGCGTGCCCGCGCAGACGCCGTACACGCTGCATGTGCATGGCGACAGCGCGGCTGCCAGGGCGTTTGCGCTGTGGATCAGCGCGCATTGCGCGACGCTGCAGTGACAAGTCGACCGGCCTGCAACCGCTGGCTGTGGCATGGCCAGGCATCGGAACAAACTTCAGGCCGCGCCTGAGCTTCTTTCAGGCCAGGCGGGCGCGTCTGCCCTAGCATCGCGCATCGGCTCAGAACAATTTCATCGGAGACAGCCACCATGCCCGTGATCACCAGCATCGAGGACCTGCGCGTCCTGGCCCAGAAGCGCGTGCCGCGCATGTTCTACGACTATGCTGACTCGGGCTCGTGGACCGAGAGCACCTACCGAGCCAACGAGAGCGACTTCCAGAAGATCAAGCTGCGCCAACGCGTGGCGGTGAATATGGAGAACCGCAGCACGGCCACGCAGATGGTGGGCGTGGACGTGAAGATGCCGGTGGCGATTGCGCCCACCGGCCTGACCGGCATGCAGCATGCCGACGGCGAGATCCTGGCGGCCGCGCGGCCGAGGCCTTTGGCGTGCCCTTCACGCTGTCGACCATGAGCATCTGCTCGATCGAGGACATCGCCGCGCACACCAAGGCGCCGTTCTGGTTCCAGCTCTATGTGATGCGCGACCGCGGCTTCATCGAGCGCCTGATCGACCGCGCGAAGGCCGCCCGCTGCGGCGCGCTGGTGCTGACGCTGGACCTGCAGATCCTGGGCCAGCGCCATAAGGACCTGAAGAACGGCCTGTCGGCCCCGCCCAAACCGACGCTGTCGACGATGCTGAACCTGATGACCAAGCCGCGCTGGTGCCTGGGCATGCTGGGCACCAAGCGTCGCCAGTTCGGCAATATCGTCGGCCATGTTTCGGGAGTGGGCGATATGGGCTCGCTGGCCGAATGGACGGCCAAGCAGTTCGACCCGCAGCTGAACTGGGGCGATGTGGAGTGGATCAAGAAGCGCTGGGGCGGCAAGCTGATACTCAAGGGCATCCAGGACGTGGAGGACGCGCGCCTGGCGGTGGACTCCGGCGCCGATGCGCTGATCGTCAGCAACCATGGCGGCCGCCAGCTCGACGGCGCCGAGAGCAGTATCCACGCCCTGCCCCGCATCGTCGAGGCGGTGGGCTCGCAGATCGAGGTGCATATGGACGGCGGCATCCGCTCAGGCCAGGACGTGCTGAAGGCCTGGGCGCTGGGCGCCAAGGGCACCTATATCGGCCGCGCCTTCCTCTATGGCCTGGGCGCGATGGGCCAGCCGGGCGTGGCCAAGGCGCTGGAGATCATCCACAAGGAGCTGGACCTCACCATGGCTTTCAGCGGCCACACCCAGCTGAAGAACGTCACGCGCGAGATCCTGCTGCCGGGCACCTATCCGACGGCTTGAACGCCACCCGACAGCAGCCGGGCGACAGCTTCATCAGCCGCCCTGTTGACGACGGCGAGCCAGCCCCAGGGCGAGGAGTGCTCCCAGCACCAGCGCCACACTGCCGGGCTCAGGCACGGGCGCCACATAATCCCCCAGATCAGCGGCGCTGATCTTGTAGGCATGCAGCACGCTGGGCAGCAGCTGCAGGCTGGCGTTCCACTGGGCCGCACTGCCGTCCTTGGTCTTCACGCAGCCGTTGATGCTGTCCAGCGGGCACTGGATGGAAGCGGCATAGGGGTCATCCGCAGTGAAGTCGAACCACACATCGAACTGCGTGCCCGAGCCGTTCTGCGTCACGCTGTAGTCGCTGTCGGTGCCGGCCAGCAGCAGATAGCTGCCGTCGTCGAGCTTGGGGCCGATGGCCAGGCCTTCCCACTTCTCGGGCGACTTGTTGCCCAGGCCCGCCAGGGTGTTGGCATCCAGGTCCAGCACCGGGCCGACCTTCTTCACCTTGGTGTAGACCGAACCGGCCACCAGCTTGATGCTGCTGACATCGGTGGCGCCGTTCAGGTCGATGCGGTAAACCTCCTTGTCGGCGGTGGCGAGATCGGCGCCCACGCCCACACCGCGGTTGTTGCGCTCCAGCACGAAGAACTCGTGGTCGTTGATCGCCACCAGGGCCGAGATGCCCTGGCCCTGACCGCTGCGCTTCATCTCGTAGGCGTACTGCGCCACCGCCTGGCCGCTGGCCACGTCGAACTTGACGATGCGCACCATCGTGCCGTTGCCACCGCCTTCATCGAGCATCGCGCTTTGCAGCATCGCAAACGCGAACTTGCCGTCCGGGCTGATGGCCAGGCCCTCGAAGCCACGGTTGGTGCGCTTGCCCGCGGTGTTGCCGGTATCGCCTGCAAAGTTGGGCACGCCCGTGGCGGCATTGCGCGGCACCAGGTTGGCCGGCGTGATGAAGCTGCGCAGCAGCTCGCCATTGCGGCCGAACTCGCGCAGCGCCGGGCCGTACTCGTCGGACACCAGCAGCGTGCCAGTCTTGGGGTTGACCACCACGCCCTCGGGGTCATGGGCACGGCCCAAGTTGGACGTGGGCGCCGGCGCCAGACCGTTGAAGCGCTGGCCAGCCTCGCCGAACAGCACGGTTTCGAGGATCCGGAAATTCGCAATCGAGCCCGTGTTGGGATTCACATCGATGGCGAAGCGGCTGACGCGTGTGTCATAGCCGATGGTGCCGCCGCCCGGCCCGCGGTCGGACAGCCCCCACCAGTCCTTGCGGATGGGGTCGTAGTAGATGTCCGAGAAGGCGCCGAAGCGGCCGTTGTTGACACTGCTGCCACCCGACTGGTCGAGCTGGCTGCCCGAAATGAGCAGACCGTTGACGAAGGTCGGCGTGGCGCCGGCAAAGCCGCACAGCGCCAGGCCGAGCGCGGCAACCAGAGAGCGGGTAGAACGAATCATCATGGAGGGCGTGCGTGGGAATGCGTAGAACGCAGGCCACTCTGACCCGCGCAGGCCTTCAGGCTAGGTCGGGCTGATGACCCTCGGGTGACAGTGCCGGGGCACCCCCTCGAACGCGGGGGTGCTTGCCGCATCACGTGCACCTATCCATCCATCGAGCCTGCGGCTTACCCCAGCGGCTGTTCAGCCTTGCAGCCGCGCCCAAAGCAAGCCCTGCAGCCGCTCTTCCCAGAGCGGGAAGCTGCTGTAGCGGCCGGGGTGAGTCTCGGGGTCGGCGCCGGTGCCGCCGATCGCATAGACGATGCCGCTGCGCCGCTCCGGGTCCAGCATCAGGCCGGACATCAGGCCGTAGGCGAAGCCCAGATGGCCCCAGGCCTGCTGGCCGCCGCGCGGCATCAGGCGGTCGCCCTGCAGGCGGCCGCTCTTGGCATCGGGCACCGAGCGGTCGATGAAATGCTGCAGTCCCAGGCCCCAGGCCTGGAACTCGCCGCCCAGGTCGTCGCCATTCGGCGCGGCCGGGCCGGCCGAGCGCCAATGCTCGGTCATCAGCGCCTGCACACTGGCGGGCTGAAGATACCTGCTGCCCGCGTGGCGACCTTCATCAGCCAGCATGGCCAGCACCACGCCCAGATCGGCCACCCGCGTGCGCATGCGCCCCTGCGGGCCGAACAGCGAGCCATTGCTGCCCAGCTCATAGCCGTCCAGCCCGACGGGCGGGGCCGGCCGCTTGCCGCCGAAGTCGTCGGTCTGCACGACCCACGGCCCGGCACTGTTCCAGCGCGCGGCATCGTCGGTGGCGCGCTTGCGGTAGAGCGTGGCCAGGTTGGCCAGCTCGGCCTCGCTGAACTGGCTGGCTTCGAAGCCGCCAGACAGGCCCAGCGGCTGGAGCACCTGCTCGGCCATCAGCTGATCGAAGCGCTGACCGCTGGCTTTTTCCATCACGCTGGCCAGCACGCCGTAGTTGAGATTGCAGTACTCGAACCACTGACCGGGCGCCTGGCCCGCCGGCGACCAGGACTTGCCGCTGCCGAACAAGGTGCCGCCTGGCAGCAGCTTGTCGGCCAGGCGCTGGCCGGGTGCCAGATAGCTGCCGGCGCTGTCGCGCAGGCCGGAGCGGTGGCTGAGCAGCAGGCGCACCGTCAGCGGCACGTTTGGATGCGCCGGGTGGCGCAGGCGATAGCCCAGGATCTCGCCGATGTCGGCGTCCAGGTTCAGGCGCCCGGCCTCGACCAGGCGCATCACGCCCAGCGCCACCACCAGCTTGCTGATCGATGCGATGCGAAACAGGGTGTCGCGCGTCACCGGCCGGTGCCGGCCGGCGCCACTGGGGTCGATCCAGCGATGGCCGAACTGCCCTTCATAGACCACGCGGCCTTCGCGCAGCAGCAGCACCGAGAGGCTGGCCAGCGGCCGCGCCGAGTCGTCGATCAGCGCCTGCAGCTCGGCACCCACGCCGGTGGGCGCGGCGGCCGCCAATCCCGGCAGGCCGGCGGTCAACACAGCAGGAGCAGCGAGCAGCAGCTGGCGGCGGGCCAGGCTGCCGGGCGGGCAAGGCGATGGGCGGAGCTTCATCGCCGCAGTTTCACCGCAGCGGCCAAGTACGGGCGATGCCTTTTTGAGGCCCGCCCATCACTTCGGCTCATCACGGCTCAGGCGGCAGCCGCCTTCTTGGCCACCAGCGTCAGGATGTCGTAGCTGGCCACCAGCTCGCCGCGCTGGTTCATCACCTGCACGTCCCAGGCCACCACGCCCTGCGGCGGCTGGTCCGGGCGGTTGCCGCGGTCGATGCGGCGCTTGCAGGTCAGGCGCGCCTGGATGGTGTCGCCGATCGCCACCGGGTTGACGAAGCGCAGGGTGTCCAGGCCGTAGTTGGCAAGCACGGGGCCGGGCGCGGGCGAGACGAACAAGCCCGCCGCGGCCGACAGCACGAAGTAACCGTGCGCGATGCGCTGGCCGAACTGCGTTTCCTTGGCGGCGATCTCGTCGAAGTGCATGTAGAAGTAGTCGCCCGAGATGCCACCGAAGTTGACGATATCGGCCTCGCTGACCGTGCGGCGATGCGTCAGCAGCGAGTCGCCGATCTGGATCTCTTCGAAATACTTGCGGAAGGGATGGACCACATCCTCATGCACCTTGGCGCCGCGCTGGTACTCGCCGGTGATGGCGGTGATCATGGTCGGCGAGCCCTGCACCGCGCAGCGCTGCAGGTAGTGCTTGACGGCGCGGATGCCGCCCAGTTCCTCGCCACCGCCGGCGCGGCCCGGCGCCATGCTTGAGCATGGGCAGCGGCGAGCCATGGCCGGTGCTTTCCTTGGCGGCCTCGCGGTCCAGCACCATGATGCGGCCGTGGAAGGCCGCGGCCTGGAAGACCGCCTCGGCAGCGATGGCCGGCGTCTTGGTGATGACCGAGCCCACCAGGCTGCCGCGGCCCTTGGCGGCCAGCTGCAGCGCCTCGTCCAGCGAGCCATAAGGCATCAGCGTGGACACCGGGCCGAAGGCCTCGATGTTGTGCACCGCCTCGTTGGCGAAAGCGTCGCGGCACAGCAGCAGGCTGGGCGCGAAGAAGGCGCCGTCCTTGACGCCGTCGCCGATGGGCGCAAAACCATCCTTGGCGCCGAACACCAGCTCATTGCCCTGGCTCAGCAGCGCCAGGCGCTCGGCCACATCGGCCTGCTGCGCCATCGAGGCCAGAGCGCCCATGCGAACGCCCTCCACCGCCGGGTCGCCGACCTTGAGCTTGGCCAGGCGCTCGCGCAGCATCGAGGCCACCGTGTCGATGTGTTTCGCCGGCACGATGGCACGGCGGATGGCGGTGCACTTCTGGCCTGCCTTGGCCGTCATCTCGCGCATCACTTCCTTGACGAAGAGCTCGAACTCGGGATCGTCCGGCGTCACATCGGGGCCGAGGATGGAGCAGTTCAGGCTGTCGGCCTCGGCGTTGAAGGGCACGCTGCGCTGGATCAGATTGGGCGTGACGCGCAGCTGCGCCGCGGTGTCGGCCGAGCCGGTGAAGGTGACCACATCGGTCTCCAGCAGCCGGTCCAGCAGATCGCCGCTTGAGCCGACGATCAGCTGCAGGCTGCCCGCCGGCAGCAGGCCGGACTCATGCATCAGGCGCGCGGCCGCCTCGGCCACATAGCTGGTTGCGGTGGCCGGCTTGACGATGCAGGGCATGCCTGCCAGGAAGCTGGGCGCGAACTTCTCCAGCATCCCCCACATCGGGAAATTGAAGGCATTGATGTGCACGGCCACGCCGCGCTTCGGGACGAGCACGTGCGAGCCGAGAAAATGCCCTTCCTTGCCCAGCTGCTGCGCCGGGCCTTCATGCATCACGTTTGCCGAAGGCAGCTCGCGCCGGCCCATGCTGGCGTAGGCAAACAGCGTGCCGACGCCGCCCTCGATATCGATCCAGGAATCAGGTCGCGTGGCGCCGGTATGGGCCGAGATCGCGTAGAGCTGCTCCTTGCGCTCCATCAGATAGGCGCCCAGCGCCTTCAGGATGGCGGCGCGCTGCTGGAAGTCCAGCTTCAGCAGCGCCGGCAGGCCGATGCGCCGTGCGTGCGCCAGGCTCTCGCCGAAGTCGATGTTCTCGGCATGGGTCAGCGCCACCTCGCGGCCGTTGACCGCGCTGTGCAGCGCGCGCGCGGCAGTGTGGCCGATCCAGCGATCGGCGATCAGGCTTTGCAAGACGTGGGGTGTGGTGGCGCTCATGCGGAGGACCTCAGCTAACTCGAAAAAATGGCCCGCGAACGGGCCGGTGCATTGGGCGTGACCGAGCCACGCCAGTTCGGCCGCGAGGGGCGTCGCGAGCCGGTCGAGGTCGGGCTCGGGACGCACAGCCGTACTGGCGTACGGCGAGCATCCAGAGCGCGAGATCGGCCGGCGCAGTAGCCCTGCGCGGTCGAACTCAGGGTTGGTACTTCCAGGTGCCGTTCTCAATCTTGACCATCACGCGCGCCCGCTGGTCCAGCCCCAGGTGGTCGGTCGGCGACATATTGAACACGCCATGCGCGCCCGACAGTTCCTTCACGCCTTCCAGCGCATCACGCAGCGCGGCGCGGAAGGCCGGCGTGCCCGGCTGGGCCTTCTTCAGTGCCACCGGCACCGCGGCTTGCATCAGCAGGCCGGCATCCCAGGCGTGGCCGCCAAAGGTGCTGACCGTGCCCTTGCCGAAAGCGGCTTCGTACTTGGCCACATACTCGGAAGCGCTCTTCTTCACCGGATGACCGGCCGGCAGCTGAGCCGCCACCAGCACGGGCCCGAGGGCAGGAAGGTGCCTTCAACATCCTTGCCGCCGACGCGCAGGAAGTCGTTGTTGGCCACGCCGTGGGTCTGGTAGAACTTGCCGGCGAAGCCGCGCTCCTTCAGCGTCTTCTGCGGCAGCACGGCCGGCGTGCCGGAGCCGCCGATCAGCACCGCGTCGGGCTTGG
Organism: Roseateles sp.; assembly: GCA_015657635.1. Taxonomy (GTDB): domain Bacteria; phylum Pseudomonadota; class Gammaproteobacteria; order Burkholderiales; family Burkholderiaceae_C; genus JACDQM01. The sequence goes on along the minus strand of JACDQM010000036.1, from coordinate 17,732 downwards.
CCGCCAGCAGCTTGAGCACCTGGCCGGTGACCGAGGTGTCATTGCGGTTGTAGCGCTCGTTGGCCACGATGGTGATGCCCTTGACCGGGGCGATCTTGGCGAACTCCTGGTACCAGCCTTCACCGTAGGCGTCGGCAAAGCCGATATAGGCCGCCGTCTTGACGCCTTGCTCAGCCATGTGCGTGACGATGGCCAGCGCCATCATGATGTCGTTCTGCGGGGTCTTGAAGACCCACTTCTTCTTGGCGTCGACCGGCTCGACGATGCGTGCCGAAGCAGCCATCGAGATCATCGGCGTCTGCGATTCGGCCGCCGCATCGATCATCGCCAGCGAGTTGGGCGTGGTGGTCGAGCCGATGATCACGTCGACCTTGTGCTCGGTGATCAGCTTGCGGGTGTTGGAGACGGCCGAGGTGGTGTCTGACGAATCGTCCAGCACGACGTAGTTGACCTTCATGCCGGCGATGGTGGTCGGCATCAGGGTCAGCGTGTTCTTCTCGGGAATGCCCAGCGACGCAGCAGCGCCCGTGGCCGAGACGGTGACGCCGACAGTGATGTCGGCCAGGGCATTGCCCATCAGCGCGGCGCCGGCCGCAAGGGCCAGCAAGGACTTCTTGATCAGGTTCATGGGTTTGTCTCCTCGGTTGAAATATGCGGGATGGTCGGAATCAAGCTCGCTGTGCGGATGTTCCTTTGTCTATGGTCCGCGCTCAAGCCTTCATGGGGCTTGCGTCCAGTGCAACGGCGCCCAGACCTCCAAAAAAGAGATCGGCCACCATCGGCGCCATGGCCTCGTAGGTCAGTTCGCCGTCGGGCTTGAGCCAGGTGAAAGTCCAGTTGATCATGCCGAACAGCAGCATGGTCAGGGGCTTGTGCATGCGCGCCGCCTGCAGTTGTGGCCGCACCGCCACCACCGCATCGGCAAAAGCCCCCACCACGCGCCGCTCGATCTGCAGCAGGCGCTGCCTATCTTCGTCGTTCAGGAACTTGACGTCCTCGGTGAGGACCCGATGCTCGCTCTGCGACTCGCCGTAGGCCTGTACGAAGCGCTGGATCAGCGCCCGCAGCTGCGGCTCGGGCGCCAGGCCCTGGGCCAGCACCTCGTCAACCAGCGTACCCAGATGCGTCACATGGCTCTCGCAGATCTGCATCAGCAGCTCATGCTTGTCGCGCACATAGTGATACAGCGTCGGCTTGGACACCGCACAGGCCTCGGCCACCTGATTCATCGAGGTACCGGGATAGCCCTGCATGGCAAACAGCCGGGCGGCCTGAACCAGGATCTGTTCACGGGTGGCATCAAAACCAGGGGCGCGTCCACGGGCCATCAGAAATTCATCTCTCGTCGAAGGAAACAACGACACGAGGCGTCAGCGCATGCGCTTGGCAACTCAGGATGAACCCGGCTTCGACCTCGTGCTTCTCAAGGGCGAAATTCTTATCCATCCGGACCTTGCCCTCGATCAGCTTGCAGCGGCAGGTCGAGCAGACCCCGCTCTTGCAGGAGAAAGGCACCTCCAGGCCGGCGCGCGCAGCGGCGTCGAGCAGACTGGGGTCGTTCTTGCTGAAGGCGAATTCGCGGGACAGGCCATCGCGGATCAGCACCACGGTGGCGCTCTCGGCGTCCTCGGGGCGCACCTCATGCGGCGCGGGCTTGCCCTGCTGCATCTCGGCGGTGCCGAAGCGTTCGATATGGATGGACTCGGGCTTGACGCCGGCGGCCAGCAGTGCAGCCTCGGCCTCATCATTCATCTGGAAGGGACCGCAGATGAAAGCGTGCGAGATGCTGGCCGGATCGACCAGCGTGGCCAGGAAGGCGGCAATCTTCTCGCGGTTCATGATGCCGCCCATCAGCGGCGAGTCGACCACCTCGTCGCTGAACACATGGTGCAGCGACAGGCGCGTCAGGTACTCGTTCTTCAGGTCCTCGATCTCTTCCTTGAACATGGTCGAGGCCTGGCGGCGGTTGCCGTAGATCAGCGTGAAGCGGCTGCCCGGTTCCTGGGCCAGCACCGTCTTCATGATCGACAGGATGGGCGTGATGCCCGAGCCACCAGCAATGCCCACGTAGTGGCGCTCGGCCTTGGCGTCAACCGGCACGAAGAAGCGGCCCTGCGGCGGGAACACCTGGATGGTGTCGCCGGCCTTCAGCTGGCTGTTGACCCAGTTGCTGAACTTGCCGCCATTCACCTTGCGCACGCCGACGCGCAGCTCGCCATCGTCGACGCCGGCGCAGATCGAATACGAGCGGCGCAGATCCTCGCCGCCGACATCGGCGCGCAGGGTCAGGTATTGCCCCTGGGTGAAGCGAAAGGTCTCGCGCTGGTCTGCAGGCACGTCGAAGCTGACGATCACGGCCTCGTCGGTATCGGGGCGCACCTCGCGCACGCGCAGCGGATGGAAGTTCAGGCTCATGGTGTTGACTGCCTAAATGGGTTTGAAGTGTTCGAAGGGCTCGCGGCAACTCAGGCAGCGATACAAGGCCTTGCAGGCGGTGGAGCCGAAGGCCGATAGCTTTTCGGTCTGCTCGGAGCCGCAGCGCGGGCAGGCCAGCTTGGTGAGCGAGGCGCGGTGCACCAGGCGGATCGGCTGGCCCTCGGCCGGATTGGCCGGTCCGGGTGGTGCGATGCCGTAGTCCTTGAGCTTGCGCCGACCTTCCTCGCTGATCCAGTCGGTGGTCCAGGCGGGCGCGCGCTGCATCGTGATCTGCACCGTGCCGAAGGCCTTGAGCGCCTCGCGCACGTTGTCCTGGATCAGCTCGGTGGCCGGGCAGCCCGAATAGGTGGGCGTCAGCACCACCTCCAGCCCGCCGGCGCTTTCCTTCAGGTCGCGCACGATGCCCAGCTCGCACAGCGAGATCACCGGCACCTCGGGGTCGGGGATCTGGCGCAGCACTTCCCAGGCCGCCTGAAGTGTCGATTCAGGGCGGCCGCAGGTATTGGCCATCGGCAGCTCGCTCATCGCTCGCTTACCAGACGCCGCCGGGATAGGCGCGCTGCAAGTACTGCATCTCGCCCAACATATGGCCCAGGTGCTCGCTGTGCACGCCGACGCGGCCAGTGGACACATAGGGGCTGGCCTTGGGCGTCACCAGGCCGGCTTCGGCGAAGACTTCGTCCATCGCTGCCTGCCAGTCGGCCTTGAGCTCGCTCCAGGCCGGGCCCAGGCCGCTCTGCACCGCCTGCGCGTCGATGGCGTCGTCGACGAAGAGCTCGTTGACATAGGGCCAGAGCTTGTCCAGGCCGGCTTGCATGCGGGCCTTGGAGTCGTCCGTGCCGTCACCCAGGCGGATCACCCAGTCGGCGGCATGCTGCTGCTGATAACGCGCTTCCTTCACGGCCTTGCCGGCGATGGCCGCGACCTCGGCATCGCTGGAGGCCTGCAGGCGCTGCCACAGCAAGGCGAGCCAGGTGGCGACGACGAAGTTGCGTGCGGTGGTGAAGGCGAAGTCGCCCGGCGTGCCGGGGCCGTTGCGGCCATTGGGCAGCTCCATCAGCACCGGATTGAAGAACTGGCGCTCGTCGCGCAGGAAGGCCAGCTGGTCTTCATCGAAACCCTGGCCGTCCAGTTCGCCGGCACGCGTCAGCAGGCCGCGGGCCTGGCCGATCAGGTCCAGCGCCATATTCGTCAGCGCCAGGTCTTCCTCGATGATGGGGCCATGGCCGCACCACTCGCCCAGGCGCTGCGAGAGCACCAGGCAGCTGTCGGCCACGCGCAGCAGGTAGCGCACCTCGGGCTTGTCGCCCACTTTGATCGATTGCTGTGCCATATCGGTCTGCCTGCTCACATGTGGTTCACGGACTCGGGCAGCTCATAGAAGGTCGGGTGGCGGTACACCTTGTCTTCCATCGGGTCGAAGTACATGCCCTTCTCACCCGGGTCCGAGGCCACGATGTGGCTGGACAGCACCACCCAGATGCTGGTGCCTTCCTGGCGGCGGGTGTAGACCTCGCGCGCCATCTGCACCGCCATCTTGGCGTCAGCCGCATGCAGGCTGCCGCAATGCTTGTGGTCCAGGCCCGCCTTGCTGCGCACGAACACTTCCCACAGCGGCCATTCGTTCTTCGATGTCGTCGTCATGATCTGATCCTTTCAATGCTTCAGGCGGCCTGGGCCTTGGTGGCTTGCTTGCGCGCATAGGCCATCGCGGCTTCGCGCACCCATTCGCCCTCGTCCCAGGCGCGCACACGGGCGGCCAGGCGTTCCTTGTTGCAGGGGCCGTCGCCGCCGACCACGCGCCAGAATTCGGCCCAGTCGATGGCGCCAAAGTCGTAGTGCTCGCGCTGCGCGTTCCACTTCAGATCGGGATCGGGCACCGTGATGCCCAGCACCTCGGCCTGCGGCACGGTGGCGTCGACGAACTTCTGGCGCAGATCGTCATTGCTGATGCGCTTGATGCCCCAGCGCATCGACTGCTCGGAGTTCGGCGAATCCTTGTCATGCGGGCCGAACATCATCAGCGCTGGCCACCACCAGCGGTTCACCGCGTCCTGCACCATGGCCTTCTGCTCAGGCGTGCCGTGCTGCATCATCACCAGCAGGCTCTCGTAGCCCTGGCGCTGGTGGAAGCTCTCCTCGCGGCAGATGCGAATCATGGCCCGCGCATAAGGCGCATAGGAGCATCGGCACAGCGGCACCTGGTTCATGATGGCCGCGCCATCGACCAGCCAGCCGACCACGCCGATATCGGCCCAGTTCAGCGTCGGGTAGTTGAAGATGGAGCTGTACTTGGCCTTGCCGGTATGCAGGGCGTCCAGCATCTGGTCGCGGCTCACGCCCAGTGTTTCAGCCGCGGAGTAGAGATAGAGGCCGTGGCCACCCTCGTCCTGGATCTTGGCCAGCAGGATCGCCTTGCGCTTGAGCGTCGGCGCGCGCGTCACCCAGTTGCCCTCGGGCAGCATGCCGACGATCTCGGAATGCGCATGCTGGCTGATCTGGCGCACCAGGGTCTTGCGATAGTGCTCGGGCATCCAGTCCTTGGCCTCGACGAACTCGCCCTCACCGACGCGGGCCTCGAAGGCCGCTTCCTTGGCGGCTTCCTCGGCGGACTTGATCTTGGCGCTCGTTTCCTGAGGGCCGATGCTCATTGCCTGGGTGTACATCTTTCGCTCCTGCTTAAGGCTTGGGTCGCTGATCGATCACGCGGCGGGCTTTGCCGACCAGCGTGCGCTCGATCGTCTCGGGCGCGCCGATCACCACCTTGGTGGACACGCCGATCAAGGTCTTGATGCGGTGCTGCAGCGTGCGGGTGAGTTCGCCGACATTGGCGCTGCCCACCGCGCTGGGCTGCAACTCGCAGCGCACTTCGACGGCATCCAGATGACCGTCGCGGCTGACGACGATCTGGTACTGGCCCGACAGCGCCGGCTCCTGCAGCACCAGCTCCTCGATCTGCGTCGGGAACATATTGACGCCGCGGATGATCAGCATGTCGTCGCTGCGGCCGACGATCTTGCCCATGCGGCGCATGCTGCGCGAGGTGGGCGGCAGCAGGCGCGTCAGGTCGCGCGTGCGGTAGCGGATCACCGGCAGTGCTTCCTTGCTGAGCGAGGTGAAGACGAGCTCGCCTTCCGAACCATCGGGCAGCACCTCGCCGGTCTCGGGGTCGATGATCTCGGGGTAGAAATGGTCTTCCCAGATCACCGGGCCGTCCTTGGACTCGATGCACTCGCAGGCCACGCCCGGGCCCATCACTTCCGACAGGCCGTAGATGTCCACGGCATCGATGGCGGCCTTGTGCTCGATCTCGCGGCGCATCGCCTCGGTCCAGGGCTCGGCGCCGAAGATGCCGACCTTCAGCGAACTGTCGCGCGCGTCCAGGCCCTGGCGTGCGAACTCCTCGATGATCACCTGCATATAGCTGGGCGTGACCATGATGATGTCGGGCTTGAAGTCCTGGATCAGCTGCACCTGCTTCTCGGTCTGGCCACCGGACATCGGGATCACGGTGCAGCCCAGGCGCTCGGCGCCATAGTGCGCGCCCAGGCCGCCGGTGAAGAGGCCGTAGCCGTAGGCGATGTGCACGATGTCGCCCGGCCGGCCGCCGGCCGCGCGGATCGAGCGCGCCACCAGATTGGCCCAGGTGTCGATGTCACGGGCGGTGTAGCCCACCACGGTCGGCTTGCCGGTGGTGCCGGACGAGGCATGGATGCGCGAGACCTGCTCGCGCGGCACGGCAAACAGGCCGAAGGGATAGTTGTCGCGCAGGTCCTTCTTGGTCATGAAGGGGAACTTGGCGAGGTCCGACAGCTGTTTCATGTCGCTCGGATGCACGCCCTTGGCGTCGAACGCGGCCTTGTAGTGCGGCACGTTGTCGTAGGCATGCTGCAGCGTCCACTGCAGACGTTGCAGCTGCAGCGCTTGCAGCTCGTCACGGCTGGCTTTCTCGATAGCGTCCAGTTCGCCGGGCGCGGGTGTCTTGGCGGTCATTCCTTAGGTCTCCTGATTGGCCAGTGCCGGCACGACGTAGCGGCCCTTGAGCCGGTAGGACTTGCCACGGAACACGGCGACCAGCTCATCGCGCTGGTTCTTGATGGTGATGTCGTAGACGCCGGTGCGGCCGGACTGCGAGACCTCGCGGCCCTCGGCGGTGAGCACATCGCCCAGCCGGGCCGGCGCCACGATGTCGATGCCGAAGCCCTGCGCCACGGTCATGTAGTTGTGCGAGTTGCAGGCGAAGGCGAAGGCCGAATCGGCCAGCGTGGTGATGAAGCCGCCATGGCAGATCTCGAAGCCGTTGAGCATGTCCTCGCGCACCGTCATGCGGATCGTGGTGCTGCCGGGCGCGATGGCGGTGATCTCCATGCCCAGACCCTTGGAGGCACGATCATTCGCGAACATCGTGTCACGCACCGCTTCGGCAATTCTTTGAGCATCCATCTCAACGGTCCTTGAACTTCGGTGCGCGCTTCTCGAAGAAGGCCTGAGCGCCCTCGCGATAGTCGTCAGCGAAGCCGAGCTGGCTCTGCAGGCGCGACTCCAGCTTGAGTGCGTCGTAGAACTCCAGATTCATGGCCTCATCAATCAGCCGGCGAGTCTCGACCAGCGCCCTTGTTGGCATGGTGGCCAGCTTCAGCGCCGTCGCATGTGCCGTGGCCGCCAGTTCGGCATCCGGCACGCAACGCGCGATCAAGCCCAGTTGCACCGCTTCCGCCGCCGGCAGCTTGTCACCCAGCATCGCCATCTGCAGCGCCTTGGCGCGCCCCACCAGGCGCGACAGCAACCATGTGCCGCCGCAGTCCGGAATCAGGCCGATCTTGGAGAAGGCCTGGATGAAGCTGGCCGACTCGGCCGCGATCACGATGTCGCAGCCCAGCGCCAGGCTGGCGCCTGCGCCGGCTGCCACGCCGTTGACGGCGCAGACCACCGGCACGGGCATCGCGCGCAACTGCAGCGCCATCGGGATGTAGTAGTTGTCCAGCAGATGGCCGATGTCCTTGGGCTGGGCATCGTCACCGAACTCGGGCTTGACCATCGGATCGCTGAGATCCTGGCCAGCGCAGAAGGCACGGCCAGCGCCGGTGATCAGCACCGCACGCACGCTGTCGTCCTTGCCGGCGTCATCCAAGGCCTGGCGCAGCTGCGTCAGCAAGCCGGTGGTAAAGGCATTCAGCGCGGCCGGCCGGTTCAGCGTCAGGAAGCGCACCGCGCCTTCCTGGCTGACGATCAGGGGCGCATCGGTGGACTGCGTCATGGGAGAGGCCTCATTTCTTCGCAATGCTGCGGACGGAACGCCTTGATCGATCACAAACATTCTTGACCGACCGGTCGGTAGATCGTAAGGTCGCACTTGATTTGACGCAAGCCAAAGTCCCTCAGGGTTAGCCCTAGACCCGGCCTGCCCAGCGACAGAAAAAACCGGAGATCCCCATGCCCTGCTACGCCATCGACGGTGTCACGCCCGTCGTCCACCCCAGCGCCCATGTGCACCCCACCGCCGTGCTGATCGGCGATGTGATCGTCGGCCCCGGCTGCTATATCGGCCCCTGCGCCTCGCTGCGCGGCGACTTCGGCCGCATCGTGCTGCACGAGGGCGTGAACGTGCAGGACACCTGTGTCATTCACGGCTTCCCAGCATCGGAGACGGTTGTCGAGACCAACGGCCATATCGGCCACGGCGCAGTGCTGCACGGCTGCACCGTGCGCCACGACGCGCTGGTGGGCATGAATGCCGTTGTGATGGACGAGGCCGAGGTCGGCGCCTACAGCATCGTCGCGGCCTGCGCCTTCGTGCGCGCCGGCCTCAAGCTGCCGGAGAAATCCCTGATCGCCGGCCTGCCGGCCAAGGTCGTGCGGCCGCTCAGCGAGGACGAGATGCGCTGGAAACTCGAAGGCACGCAGACGTATCAGGAACTGACGCGCCGCTGCCAGGCCAGCTTGGTGGAAGTGGCGCCGCTGGCCGAGATCGAGGCCAATCGCCCCGCCCTGCCGATGGGCAAGGTCAAGCCGCTGGTGGCGACGAAGAAGCAAGAAGGCATTTGAGCTGGGCATCCAGTTGCGCACGCGTCGGAGCTGTGGCCCCGCCGCCCAGGCAGGCCGCAGCCCCCGCTGCCACTGCGTGCTGCAGATGCCGCAGCCCGTCGGCATGCGGCGCCTCGATCAAGCTCAGCAGCAGGCCGGCCAGCGACGCGTCACCGGCGCCGACGGTATCGACCACCTCGATGGCGGGCGGCAGCTGGTCCCAGCGCTGTGCGCCACGCCAGAGCGAGGCCATGCCGGCACCGCGCGTCAGCAGCAGCCAGGCCTGCGGCCGGGCCATGGCGCGCAAGGCCTGTATCGCGGCGTCCTCGCTGCCCCATAGCGCGATGGCGTCTTCGTCCGAGAGCTTGATCACATCGGCCAGCGGCAGCAGGCGCTGCAGCGCGGCCGCCTGCGCAGCCTCCAGGCCCTGGCGGATATTGGCGTCGTAGGCGATACCCACGCCCGCCGCCCGCGCCTGCTCGGCCAAGGCCAGCAGGCGCGCGGCCAGTGGCTCGCGCGCCAGGCTGATGCCGCCGAACACGGCCCAGGGCACAGCGCCCGACGCCAGCCAGCCTGCGGGCAGTTCCTCGGGCCTGAAATGCAGGTCGGCCGCATCGGCACCGACGAAGAAATAGCGCGGCGGCTGCAGCTGATGCACGACGGCCAGCAAGGGCTCATGGCCGTTCTGTTGCATGAAGCGCATGTCCAGACCCGCCTGGGCGCTGCTCGCCCACAAGGCCTGGCCGAAGGTGTCGGAGCTGACGGCCGCGCCGCAGGCGCTGCGCAGGCCCAAGGCGGCCGCAGCCAGCGCCAGGTTCAAGGCCGCACCGCCGCTGACGCTGCGCCATTGATCGGGGCCTTGGCGGACCAGGTCAGTCAGCGCCTCGCCAAAGGTGATCAGCTGGGGCCAGGAGGTCGATTCAGAGTCGCGCATGGAATTGAGCTGGGTTCAGCCTGGATTAGACGACGGAAGGCACAATGGCCCGCATGACTGAGCGCGTCGTGATTCCCCTGCTCGATGAACGCAAGCCGGCCCGCCCTGGCAGCATCGCCGTGCCGGTGCCCGCGCAGGGCCTGGCGGCCACCGGCCTGCTGGCCGATGCGCTCGGGCGGCCGCTGCGCGATCTGCGCATCTCGGTCACCGACCGCTGCAACTTCCGCTGCAGCTACTGCATGCCCAAGGAAGTCTTCGACCACTATCACCAGTTCCTGCCGCAGGCGGATCTGCTGAGCTTCGAGGAGATCACGCGCCTGGCGAGCATCTTCGCCGCGCACGGCGTTCGCAAGCTGCGCCTGACCGGCGGCGAGCCGCTGCTGCGCCGCCATCTGGAACGCCTGATCGAGATGCTGGCCGCGCTGCGCACGCCCGAGGGCGAGCCGCTGGACCTGACGCTGACCACCAACGGCTCGCTGCTGGCCAAGAAGGCACAGGCGCTGAAGGACGCCGGGCTGCAGCGCATCACGTCAGCCTGGACGGCCTGGACGATGCTGTGTTCCAGCGCATGAACGATGTGGGCTTCCCAGTGGCCGAGGTGCTGAAGGGCATTGAGACCGCGCAGGCCGTGGGCCTGGGACCGATCAAGGTGAACATGGTCGTCAAACGCGGCGTCAATGAGGACCAGATCCTGCCGATGGCGCGCTACTTCCGTGACAACTACGGCGGCAGCGTGGTGCTGCGCTTCATCGAATACATGGACGTCGGCGCCACCAATGGCTGGCGCATGGACGAGGTGCTGCCTTCGCGCGAACTGCTGGACCTTCTGCGCCAGGACTTCGAGCTGCTGCAACTGGACCCCAGCGCGCCCGGCGAAACCGCCGAGCGCTGGGGCTATGCCGACGGGCGCGGTGAGATCGGCCTGATCTCCAGCGTCACCCAGGCCTTCTGCGGCGACTGCAACCGCGCCCGGCTGTCCACTGAAGGCAAGCTCTACACCTGCCTGTTTGCGCACCAGGGCCATGACCTGCGCGCGCTGCTGCGGCCGTCCGAAGGCGCGGCCATCAGCGATGCGCAGATCGGCGCCGCGCTGGCCGGGCTGTGGGGCCGCCGTGACGACCGCTATTCGCAGCTGCGTGCCGCCGAAACGCCGTCGACCGGCAGCGACGCGCCGCGGCGCGTCGAGATGCACTACATCGGGGGCTGAGACCACGATGACCGCCAGCCCAGAGACACCGCAGGCCAGCGCCACGCAGCCGCTCGGCGGCGCGCTGACGCGCTGGTTCACCGTCCAGGTACGCCGCCGCTTGCTGCTCGCCATCGCGGCCAGCTTTGCCCTGCCCTACCTGATCGGCGAGTTCTTCAAGCAATTCGTCCAACCCGGCCTGCACAACGACGCGGTGCGCGGACAGATGCTGATCGACTTCATCGTCATCGGTGCCATCCTGTTTTCGCTGACGCTGGTACTGACCTGGCTGATCGGCAGCTGGATCACCGCGGTGATGAAGGGGCCGCGCGTCGAAGCGGATGCCTTTCCGGTCGACGCGCCCCGCCTGCGCTCGGACAACGATGATCGCGGCTGAGGCCATCACCGGCCTGGTGCTGGCTGGCGGGCGCGGCAGCCGCATGGGCGGCGTCGACAAAGGCCTGCAGCTGCTGCGCGGCCAGCCGCTGGTGGCGCATGCGCTGGCACGGCTGGCGCCGCAGGTGGGGCCGCTGCTGATCAATGCCAACCGGCACCTGGACGACTACGCGGCCTTCGGCCACCCGGTGCTGCCCGATGCCGATGGCGAGTTCAACGGCCCGCTGGCCGGTCTGCTGGCCGGTCTGCAGGCTTGCCGCACGCCCTGGCTGCTGGCGGTGCCCTGCGATTCGCCGCTGCTGCCGGTCGATCTGGCTGCGCGCCTGGGCGCCGCCGTCGAAGCCGATGCTGCCGACCTGGCGCTGCCGCTGGCGGGCGAGCCGCCGCAGCTGCAGCCGGTCTTCTGCCTGCTGCGCCGCAGCCTGGCCGCGCCGCTGGCTGACTATCTGGCCCAGGGCGGCCGCAAGCTGGAAACCTGGATGCGCGCGCAGGCCCATGTGATCGTGCCCTTCGATCAGGCGGGCGATGTGCCCGCCTTCTTCAACGCCAACACGCTGGCCGAGCTGAGCCAGCTCGAACCCTGATGGACTTCGCCACCACCCCGCCCGGCATCCGCCTGCACCTGATGCAGGAGAGCGACCTGGCCGCCTACAAGCAGCTGCGCGACACGATGATCGCCGCGCATGAGGACTCCTTCACCTCCGACGCCGCCACCGAGCAGCAGCGCAGCGCCGACAGCTACCGCAGCCGCCTGGGGAGCCCGGACGCCAGCAGCCCCTGCCTGTTCACGCTGTGCGCCTGGCAGGGCCCGCGCCTGGTGGGCGCCGTCAGCTGCGAAGGCGAAGCGCGCAGCAAGCTGCGCCATACCGTGCACCTGATCGGCATGATGGTGGCCGACGACTGCATGGGCCGCGGCATCGGCCAGGCCCTGCTGGAAACCACGCTGCGACTGCTGCGCGCCAACACCGAGCTGGAGCAGGTGCTGCTGACCGTCACCAGCAGCAACACAGGAGCCGTGCGCCTGTATCGCCGCCTCGGCTTCGAGCGCTACGGGCAGCTGCCGCAGGCGCTGAAGTGCCTCGATGGCCGCTACCTCGACAAGGACCTGATGCGCCTCGACTTGCGCTCAGTCCAGATGGGCTGATGAGCCCGGCTGCAGCGCATCGCCCTGCAGATCGCCGCTGCGGCGCTTGAACTGCGCCTTGGCGGCATACATCCGCGCATCCGCAAACGCCATGGCTTCCTGCAGCGATTGCTGCGCCGACGCCCGGCTTGCACAGCCCAGCGCCACCCCGGCATGGACCCAGCCCCCGCCCGGCAGCTCGATGCGTGAGTCCTGGCAGCGCTGCTGCAGCGCTGCCAGCTCCGCCTCGGCCCGGGCCGGCTCGATGCCGGGCAGGATGAACAGGAACTCATCGCCGCCCAGGCGGAAAGCCTCGGCCTCGGGCCACTGCGCGCGCGCCTGCGCTGCAAAGCCCTTGATCAGCGCATCGCCCGCGGCATGGCCATGGCTGTCATTGACACGCTTGAGGTTATTCATGTCCGCCATCACCACCGCCTGCGGAAAGGCCGAGATGCCGATGGCCTCAGGCCGGTGGCTGAAGTAGTTGCGGTTGTGGAAACCGGTCAGGCTGTCGGTGTAGAGCAGGTGTTCGCGTTCGCTCAGGAATTGAGTCTGGGCCCGCTGCAGGATCAGCTTGCGCACGGTGCGGATGGTCACTCCCAGCAAGAGCAGCGCGATCGCGCCGACCAGGGCCAGCATCAGCAGCAGATGGCGCTGATCGGCGTGCACCAGCGAGGGCACGGTCTGCACGCCCTCGAACTTCAGCGTCTCGAAGTCGAGCAGCGGGATCACCTTGTCCATGATGGCGGCCAGCTCGGGCTGGCTCTTGCTGACGCCGAAATAGATGAAGGAGTCCTTGGAGGTGATGCCGCGCTTGATGATGTCGCTGTAGCCCAGGCCATTGATGTAGAACTCCACCACGGTCGGGTTCTCGATCATGTAGTCGGCCTTGCCCGCGCGCAGCGCCGCAAGTGACTCCTGGATGCTGGCGGTCTTGACGATCAGCGGCGCCTTCAGGTTCTTGCGCAGGTACTCCTCATGCCAGAAGCCCTCGATGACGGCGACCCGCTTGCCCTCCAGCCCGTAGACATCCTGAACCGGGGACCCGGTCTTCAAGCCGACGATGATGTCGCGCTCGGTGCTGATGGGACGGGGAAAGAGGAATTGCTCCAGCCGCTCATCCGTCTTGGCCATGTTGAGGACATGCACCTGCCCTGCCCTGGCCTGTTTCAGCAGCTCATCAAAGCTGCCTTGCCGGATCTGCAGATTGAGGCCGATGGTGTCGCTGATCTTTTGCAGCGCAGCGCCCATGATGCCCTTGTACTGCCCCTGCTCGAAGTAGTCGAAGGGCAGGTAGTCCTCGGCAACGCCCACCACCACCGGCTGGCGCCGGTCGAGCCACTGAAGTTCAGCCTCGCTCAGCTGCAGCAGCTTGCGGTTGTACAGGCGGTCGGCCTGCGCCGCCTCGGCAGCCAGATGGTCGGCGCGCTGCGCCAGATAGCGGTCAACGATCTCGGCCAGCAGGGCCTGATCGCGCGCCACCGCGAAGCGCATGTCCGAGGTGATCGCCCGGATCTGCGCCACCACATGCACATTCGGATGCTGCTGCTGGAACTCGATCGCCACATTGCCGCCCGAGGTCACGAAACCGTCGACAGCACCAAGCACCAGCGCCTTCAGTGCCTCCGCCGGCTCGCCAAAGGTCTGCACGCGGAAGCGCACGTTCGGATACTCCTGCGCCAGCCGCTCAATGGCGAAGTCATTGGCCTGGAAGCCCACCAGCCGCCCATCCAGATCCCCCAAGGTCTGCACCTGCGAGCCCTTGCGCGCAAACACCACATAGGGGTACTGCTGCACAGCCCGGGTGAAGCGCATGATCCGGTCGCGCTCGGGCGTCTGATTGACGCCGTACAGCAGGTCCAGCTCACCGCCCACGAAGCGGCGGTAGGCCTCATCCCAGCCGCCGACATCGGCCTGGGTCAGCCTCAGGCCCGTCTGGCGGCTCATATCCTCCAGCATGGCGGGCAGCAGGCCCAGCCGACGCCCGCGATATTCGAAGCTGTCGCTGCCGGCAAAGGGGTCGAAACCCACCTTGAAGCTGCGCCCCGCCTGCGCGTCCACCCAATGGCGCTGTTCCAGGCTCAGCTGCAAGGTGCCGGGCGCAGCCGACGCGGGCAGCGGCAAGGACACCAGCAGCAGCAACAGAGACAGCAACAACGGCCCGCAAAGGCCAAGCATGCCTCGCAGACTTCGCAAGCAACCCCAACGCACGGCCATCAACTTCCTTCCCTTCACACGGACCAGGCACTCCGGCCTTGATGTCCTGTGTGTCATCGTAGAGCAAGGCGGAGCCCCGCAGCGATCACAATCATGCGCATGAACACGCTTGCCGACATCGCCCGCTCCTTGCCGGAATACGACCCTCAGTCCCTGCGCGTCGACCTGGCGCGCGACTTCATCGCCCGGCTGCTGCCGCGCGTCAGCACCACCGAGCGGGTGGCGCTGCGCAGCGCGCTGGGCCGCGTGCTGGCCGAGGACATCGTCTCGCCGATCAATGTGCCGGCCGCCGACAACTCGGCGATGGACGGCTACGCGCTGCGCGGCGCCGAGCTGAACCCCGGGGGCGACACGCGCCTCAAGGTGGCCGGCACCAGCCTGGCCGGCGGCGCGGCGGCACAAGACCTGCCCCCGCTGCACTGTCAGCGCATCATGACGGGTGCGCTGATGCCGCCGGGGCTGGACACCGTGGTGCCGCAGGAATTCACCCGCAGCGAGGGCGAGTTCATCGTGATCCCGGCCGGCTGCGTGCGAGCTGGCGACAACCGCCGCCTGGCTGGTGAAGACCTGGCGCGCGGCCAGGTGGCGCTGGCTGCCGGCCGCATCGTCCGGCCTGCCGATCTGGGCCTGATCGCCTCGCTGGGCCAGGCCGAGGTGGCGGTGCGCCGCCGGCTGCGCGTGGCCATCCTGTCCACCGGCGACGAGCTGCGCTCACTGGGTCAGCCGCTGGAGCAGGGCTGCGTCTACGACAGCAACCGCTACACGCTGTGGGGCCTGCTGCAGCGCCTGGGCGTGGAGGTGATCGACCTGGGCGTCGTCAAGGACGACCCGGATGCCTTGCGCCAGGCCTTCAGCGAAGCAGCAGCCAGCGCCGACGCCATCATCAGCTCGGGCGGCGTCAGCGTCGGCGAGGCCGACCACACCAAACGCATCATGGCGGAGCTCGGCGAGGTGTTGTTCTGGAAGATCGCAATGCGGCCCGGCCGGCCGATGGCGATCGGCCGCATCCCCTCGGGCGGACGCGACGCCATCCTGTTCGGCCTGCCCGGCAATCCAGTGGCCGTGATGGTGACCTTCTACGCCTTCGTTCGCGAGGCGCTGCTGGCGATGGCTGGCGCGCAGGCGCAAGCCCTGCCGATGCTGTGCGCGCAATCCGTCAAGCCACTGCGCAAGAAGCCCGGCCGCACCGAATACCAGCGCGGCATCGTCAGCCGCGCTGCGGATGGCCGCTGGCAGGTCGAGATCACCGGCAACCAGGGCTCCGGCATCCTCTCCAGCATGAGCCAGGCCGATGGCCTGGTGGTGCTGGGGCATGAGCAGGGCGATGTGGCGGCGGGCGACCCGGTGGATGTGCTGCTGTTCGAGGGCTTGAACGGCTGAGGCCCGGTCTGGTAGAGCCTGATGAAGCAGCGCCGCATCTGGCTTGTCCGCCTGACCCTGTTCGGCCTGGCCATGCTTCTTGCCGTCGGCGGCTGGACGGCGCTTGAGCTGCGCCGCGACCTGCAAGGCCATGAACAGCGCCTGGCCGCGCTTGGCAGCCGCGTGCTGGCCACGCCTTGCGGCACCATCGAAGTGGCCGAGGCCGGGCCGGCGGACGGTCCGCCCCTGCTGCTGATCCATGGCAGCGGCGGCGGCTTCGACCAGGGCCTGGCGCTGGGCGCCGACTATGCGGCCCGCGGCCTGCGCGTGATCGCGCCCTCCCGCTTCGGCTATCTGCGCACGCCCTACCCGGCCGACGGCAATGCTTCGGGCGAACAGCAGGCCGACCAGTTCGCCTGCCTGCTTGATGCGCTGGCCTTGCCGCGCGTCGCGGTGATGGGCGTCTCGGCCGGCGGCATCTCGGCCCTGCACTTCGCGTTGCGCCATCCGCAGCGCACCCAAGCCCTGGTGCTGATGGTGCCGGCCGTGTACCGGCCCGACCCCGCAGTGCCGATGCCGGACTGGGCGCTGCAGGTGCTGGACGCTGCGATCAGCGCCGACCTGCCCTTCTGGTTGCTGGCCCGCTGGGCACCGGACAGCGCACGTCGCCTGATCCTGGCCACGCCACCCCCCGTCTATCACGCAGCCAGCCGCGCGGAGCAGCAGCGCGCCAATGCCATGCTGGACGAGATCCTGCCCGTCAGCGCGCGCCGCCTCGGCCTGCTCAATGATTCGCGCCTGACCACCGGTGCAGCCCGCGTGGCGCTGGAGCGCATCAGCACGCCCACGCTGGCGATCAGCGCGCGCGACGATGGCTTCGGCACCTATGCATCAGCGGCGTACAGCGCAGCCCACATTCCGGGCGCGCAGCTACTCGGCTTCAACAGCGGCGGGCATCTGCTGCTGGGCCATCAGCCAGAAGTGGTCGAGGCCGTGCTCGGATTGCTGAAGAGCACGGACAGCCGGCACTAAGCGCGCCAGTCGCTCAGCCGCCCTCACGCCGCATCGCCGTGAACTGCGCGAACTCCCAGGAGCGCAGGCCCAGCAGCAGCGTGTAGCCATCGCGCGATTCGGGCGCCAGGCGCTGGTCGTCGGCATGCAAACGCGCCAGTTCCGCGGCCAGCTGCTGGATCTTCTGCACCAGCTCCTGCGCGCTCGGATCGGAAAGCCGGCCATGCACCAGCAGCAGGGTCTCGCCAGGCGCATCGAAGTTGCCGGCAAAGTAATCGTCCACCACATACTTGCGCACGAAGCGCTGCATTGGCCCATCCGGCAGCCAGCGAAAAGCGCGCGACACCCGAAGGCGATAGCGGTTCAAGGGCTTCAACTCGATCACCTCCAGCCGGTCGAGCTTGACCAGATAGCGGATGCAGTCGGCCTCGCTGATCTGGTAGGTCTCGACAATCTGCTCCAGCGTCCAATGGCCCAGACAGCTGATCGCCACCAGCAGCAGCCGGGGATCACTCACCAGCGAGCGCTCCTGCGCCAGTGTCAGCGTGTCGGCCGCCGGCGCCGCATCGGCGGCCTGGCGCATCACGTCCTCCAGGCTGATGCCCACCGCCTTGCAGATCTCGGCCAGGCGCGAGAGCGTCATGTCGCCCAGCGAAAACATGCGCTTGACGCTCGACTCGCTCAAGGACAGCCGCTGCGCCAGCAGCTTGTAGGTGATGCCTGCGGCGCGCATCTCGGCGCGCAGCACCTGCAGCAGGAGTTCGGGACTGCTCATGGATGGACAAGGGCCTCGTCAGTGGCAAAGGTCATGCTTGATGTGGCGAAAGGTAAGTAGCGTCATACGCACCCTTCAGGCCACGAATATTGAACCTGGTTCATTCTCGCTGAACTTCTGACCAAGGCCGCTGACACTGCAGTCACCCTGGGGGCCTCGGCTCAAACCACACTGGTTCGCGAAGCAAGCAATACCGAACCGAGGATCTCCGGGGCCTGTCACTTAGGAGTTCCGATCCATGAGCAAGTCCTTCCGCATCCTCGCCGCCGGC
>JACDQM010000035.1 GCA_015657635.1 Roseateles sp. | reverse complement strand
GGCGCCGCCCTGGCCTATCTGGTGAGCCGCTACCCGGCGGTCTCGCACACCTTCATCCTGCGCGAGGTGCTGGCGCTGCGCGCCCTGGGCCTGCGCGTCGAGGTGGCCTCGATCAACCCGCCGGACCGCGAGCCGCAGGCCATGGCCAGCGACGAGCGCGACGAAGCGCTGCGCACCTACACCTTGAAGCAGCATGGCGTGCTGGGTGGCCTGGCCGCGCTGGCCTGGGCGCTGCAGCGCCATCCGCGCGGGCTGCTGGCGGCCTGCTGCGAAGCGCTGTGCTCGGGCCAGGGCCTGGGGCGGCTGCGCGCGCTGGCCTATGCAGTGGAAGCGGCGATGGTGGCGCGCTGGATGGAGCGGCACGACCTGCACCATCTGCATGTGCATTTCGGCAATGCGGCCGCGATGGTGGGCGTGCTGGTCAAGACGCTCAGCGGCGCCGGCTTCTCGCTGACCATCCACGGTCCGGATGAATTCGACGATGTGCACGGACAACGTCTGGTGACCAAGGTGGCGGCGGCCGACGCTGTGGTCTGCATCAGCCAGTCGGTACGCAGCCAGCTGATGCGCCTGAGCTCACCGCGGCACTGGGGCAAGCTGCGTCTGTGCCACCTGGGCGTAGACCCTGAACGCTACCAACCCGCCACCAGCCGGCGCCGCCCCGGCCCGCCGCGCCTGCTGTGCATCGGCCGGCTGACACCGGCCAAGGGCCAGCTGCTGCTGCTGCGCGCCTGCGCCGAGCTGCAGCGCCAGGGCCTTGATTTCGAATTGATCATCGTCGGCGACGGCCCGGACCGCCAAGGGTTGCAGCACAGCGCCCGCCATCTGCAACTGCAGCAGCGCGTGCGCTTCACCGGCGCGCTGAACCAGGTGCAGGTGCGTGCCGAGCTGGATGATGCCGATGCCTTCGTGCTGCCCAGCCTGGCCGAGGGCATCCCGGTGGTGCTGATGGAAGCCATGGCCTGCGGCCTGCCCTGCCTCAGCAGCCCGGTCAACGGCATCCCCGAGCTGATCGAGCATGAGCGCGACGGCCTGCTGGCCACGCCCGGCGACACGCACGCCCTGACCGCGCAGCTGGCCCGGCTGATCAGCGATGCGGCGCTGCGCAGCAAGCTGGCCGAGCAAGGCCGTGCCAAGGTGCTGAAGCAGTTCGACCTGCAGCGCAACACCGCGCAGCTGGCCAAGTTCTTCGGCAGCCTGCCGGCAGTCAGCGAAGGCAGGGCCGCCTGATGATCGCCGCCCTGCGTCGACAGCTCGGGGCGCTGTGCCGCCAGCTGGCGCTGCGCCACGGCATGACCAGCGCGCTGTGGCGCCGCCTGGCACCGCCGGACGGCATCGACTGGGCCGACTACCTGCGCCGCCACGGTGGCCTGCAGGCCATCGGGCCGCAGTGCTCGATCCAGACCAATGTGGTGATCACCGACCCGGCCTACACCCGGCTGGGGCGCAACGTCGCCCTGTCAGGCTGCACGCTGTTCGGCCATGACGGCGTCGTCAACATGCTGCGGCGCGCCTATGGCGGCGAGCTCGACAGCGTGGGCCGCATCGACATCCGCGACAACGTCTTCATCGGCCACCAGGCCATCGTGATGCCCGGGGTCACCATCGGCCCGGATGCCGTGGTGGCGGCCGGCGCGGTGGTGACGCGCGATGTCCCGCCAGGCACCGTGGTGGGCGGCATCCCAGCCCGCCCGATCGGCCGCACGCAGGACTTGCATCAGCAGCTGGTGGCGAAGAGCAGCCAGCTGCCCTGGCGCGACCTGCTGGCGCAGCGGGCCTCGCCGCGCGAGCCCGTGTCGCCGGCCCTGCAGCGCAGCCGTCTGCAGCATTTCTTCGGTGAAGAACCGGCAGGAGCTTCGCATGTGGATTGAACTCTTGGGCGCCGTCGCGCTGGCCCTGGCCCTGCCCGGCAGCCTTTATCTGCTGCTGCTGACGCTGGCAGCGCTGCGCCCTGCGGCACCCGCCCAGGCCCCGAATGAGCGCCAGCGCGCGCTGCGACTGGCCATCGTGGTGCCGGCGCACAACGAAGCCCAGGGCATCAGCCGCACGCTGCACAAGCTGCAGGCCCAAGTGGCGCGCTGGCCCAATACCCGGCTGCTGGTGGTGGCCGACAACTGCAGCGACGATACGGCCGCCGTGGCGCGTGCCGCCGGCGCCGTGGTGCTGGTGCGCGATGATCCGCTGCACCGCGGCAAGGGCCAGGCCCTGCGGCATGCTTTCGCGGCGCTGGGTGACCGTGTCGACTGGCTGCTGGTGGTGGATGCCGACACCGATGTGGCGGACAACTTCGTCGGCGCGATGCGCGCGGCCATGCACGACTCCGTCGACGCGCTGCAGAGCCGCTACGGGCTGCGCGATCCGGACGCGTCCAGCGCGGCGCGCCTGACCGAGCTGGCGCTGGGCGCCTGGAACCTGCTGCGTCCGCGCGGCCGCATGGCGCTGGGTCTGTCGGCCGGCATCCTGGGCAATGGCTTCGCGCTGTCGCGCCGCACGCTGGACCGCGTTCCCTATCTGGCCGAGTCCATCGTCGAGGATGTCGAATACCACCACATGCTGATCGAGGCGGGCCTGCGCGTGCATTTTGTCGACGCCACCACGGTGCTGGGCGACATGCCGCTGGCCAGCGCTGCCGCCGGTGCCCAGCGCGCCCGCTGGGAAGGCGGCCGGCTCGGCCTGCTGCGGTCTCGCGGCCTGACCTTGCTGCGCCATGTGCTGCAAGGCCGATGGCGCCTGGCCGACCCGCTGCTGGACCTGATGCTGCCGCCGCTGGCCTGGCTGCTGACGCTGCAGCTGCTGGCCCTGACGCTGGGCAACGGCCTGGTGCGAGGCATGGCTGCTGCGGCACTGCTCGCCCTGGCACTGCATGTGCTGATCGCGCTGAAGCTGATCCGCGCCGACCGGCGGCACCTGCGCGCGCTGCTGGGCGTGCCTCGATATCTGGTCTGGAAGCTCAGCCTGCTGCTTGCCAGCTGGCGCGCCAGCCGCCGCAATGCCGGCTGGGTGCGCAGTGCACGTCCAGGTGAATGAACGCAATCGGGAGAGCCGTCATGGAACGCATCGATCTATCCGTCCTGATCGTCAGCTACAACTCGCGCGGCCAGCTGGGCGGCCTGCTCTGCGCCCTGAAGCAGGAGCTGGCTGGCCTGCATGGCGAGGTGCTGGTGGTGGACAACGCTTCGAACGACGGCAGCGCTGACTACATCGCCGCCAAGCACCCTTGGGTGCGCCTGCTGCGCAGTCCGCGCAATCTCGGCTTCGCCGCTGGCAACAACCTCGGGGCACGCCACGCGCGGGGCCGCTGGCTGCTGCTGCTCAATCCGGATGCGGTGCCCGAGCCCGGCACGCTGGCCCGCGCGCTGGCGCTGATGCAGAAACACCCGGATGTGGGCCTGGCCGGCGCACGCCTGTTTGATGAAGAGGGGCAGGATCAGCCTTCGGCGCGCAGCTTCCCACGCCTGAGCCTGGAGTTCTACGTGATGTCCGGCCTGGCCGCACGCTGCCCGAAATCGCGCCGGCTGGGCGCGATGGACCGGACCTGGGCTGACCCGGCACAAGCGGCCGAAGTCGACTGGGTGCCCGGCGCGTTTGCGCTGCTGCCACGGCAGCTGTTCGAACAGTTGGGCGGCTTCGACGAACGCTACTTCCTCTACTACGAAGAGGTCGATCTGTGCCGGCGCATCCAGGCCAGCGGACACCGCGTGATGTATTGGCCCGAGCTGCGCGTGCGCCACATCGGCGGCGTCTCGGCTCGCTCGGTTCCTGGCGCTCAGGTGGCGCGTGCCGGCAGCCAGCTGACGCTGTGGCGCGCCCGCAGCGGCCTGCTGTACTACCGCAAGAACCACGGCCTGCTGGCAGCCTGGGCCGTCAACCGCCTGGAGCGCGGCTGGCATGCGCTGCGCGAGCTGCGCGCGCGGCTGCGCAGCCAGGACGGCAAGGCCGCTGAATCGCGCCAGCTGCGCCAGCTGCTGGTCCAGGCCTGGCAAGACACGCTGGGCGGCCGCGTCTCGCCGCCCACGCCCTGGTAAGTCGCAAGGAGGCGACCATGTTTGAACACATCCGTGAAGACTTCCAGGCCCATCAGCGCGACCCCTGGCGGCAGGGCGTCTGGGTGCTGCTGGTCTATCGCTTCGGCCAGTGGCGTTACCGCGTACGCCCGGCGCTGCTGCGCCGTCCGCTGTCGCTGCTCTACAAGTTCATGAAGGTGGGCGTGCAGATGCTCACCGGCATCGACCTGCCCTGCGAAACCCGGGTCGGCCGGCGGCTGGTGATCGAGCATTTCGGCGGCATCATCATC
Source organism: Roseateles sp. (assembly GCA_015657635.1). GTDB lineage: Bacteria > Pseudomonadota > Gammaproteobacteria > Burkholderiales > Burkholderiaceae_C > JACDQM01. The sequence continues at coordinate 15,715 of JACDQM010000035.1, read as the reverse complement.
AGCGGCGATTCGCAGATCGGCGACGACGTGGTGCTGCGCCACGGTGTCACGCTGGGCCTGCGCCGCACCGGCGTGCCGGGTGCACCGGTGATCGGCAACCGCGTGGACATCGGCGCCGGCGCCAAGGTGCTGGGCCCGGTGCATATCGGTGACGGCGCGGTGATCGGCGCCAACGCGGTGGTGCTGTGCGATGTGCCTGCTGGCGCCCTGGCGGTCGGCATTCCGGCGCGGATCAAGCGGCGCGACTAGCAAGCCATGAACACCTCTCTGTTTTCCCGTCTGTTTCAGCCGGCACGGCCGACCCGGTCTGTCCCTGCGGAATCGGCGCCCCTGGATGAATACCTGATCAGCCAGCCCGAGCGGGTCCGGGCGCAACTGCGCGAGCTCGCCGAGCTTGCGCGCCAGCTGCAGTGGCAATGCGACGACAGCGCTGCGCGAGGCGCCGCGCGCCTGCAGCTCTGCGGCAACTGGGCCGAGTTGGTGATCGAGCCGCTGGATGCACTGGCGCCACCGCGTCGTGTCAACCTGATCGCGGCCAGTAGCCAGGGCGTGCTGATGTTCTCGCTGCACGATCTTCGCCAGACGGCGGACGGCCGCTGGTCAGGGCCACTGCCTGGTCAGATCCTGCGCGTGCAGTCCCGGCGCCACTACCGTGTGCATGGCATCGCCGGGCCGACGCACCGCGCCATCCTCGAGCTCTCCGAACAGGCCAAACCGCTGGCACTGCGCGACCTCAGCGAGGAAGGCTGCAGCATGGTCTGGGAAGGCGCGCCCGACGCATTGGCAAGCAGCCAGCAGCACGCCCGGCTCTACCTCGACGAACAGCGCCTGGAGGTGCCTTGCGTCCAGATCGTGCACCGCGGGGCATCAGCCGGGCGGGCGGGCAGCGTGCTGGGGGCTCAGCTGATCGGCCTGGCGCCGCCGGACGCGCAGCGGCTGCGTCAGTGGCTCAGCCGGGTCCAGGCCTCGCAAGTGCTGCGCAGCGCCTCGCAACGCGACTGATGCCGCGCGGCAGCGTCATCAGGCCGGCAGGTCGACCCGTTCGAAGCGGTAGCCGACGCCGTAGACCGGCACCAGCTTCCACCCCTTGCCGCCGTCCAGCCCCAGCTTCTTGCGCAGGCGGCTGATGTGGGTGTCGACCGTACGGGTGTCGACATCGGCACTGATGCCCCAGATCTTGTTCAGCAGATGGTCGCGCGACAGCAGCTTGCCAGGGTTCTGGAACAGATAGACCGCCAGGTCAAATTCCTTCTGCGTCATCGGCACCGCGGCACCATCGAGCATCAGTCGCTGGCTCTGGATGTCGATCTCGAACGCCCCCAGGCGCAGCATCTGCACGCCACCCGGGCGCAGGCGGCGGCCAAGAGCTGCCACACGGGCCATCAACTCCATCGGCTTGGCAGGCTTGACCACATAGTCGTCAGCGCCGGCACCCAGTGCCTGCACCACGGTCTCTTCATCATCGCGCGCGGTCAGCACCAGGATGGGTGTCTCCCAGCCCAGGTTCTGGCGCGCCCATTTCAGCAACTCGGCGCCGTGCCATCGGGCAGCATCCAGTCGATCATCAGCAGATCGAAGCGCCCCTTTTCAAGCGCGCTCAGGTAGTCAGCCACCGTGCCGTAGCCGCTGACGCTGTGTTGCGCGCCTTCCAGCCACAGCCGCAGCAGCGCAAGCTGGTCAGCGTCGTCTTCAGCAATGGCAATGTGCAGAGGCGTGGTTTGCGGCATGTAGGCTTGGGCGGAAGAGAGCAAATGCTTACGCTTCCACTTATACCTTAGCCGCCAGGCGATGCCTCGCCGGCATTCAGCGTCTTCAGTGCCCGCCCCTTGCCGGGCAGCGCCCGCAGGTATTTGAAGGTGCCGGTGGCGTGGGCGCAGAGCTTGTCGTCCGCCCCATAGACCGAGCCTTCGCAGAAAGCCATGGTGGTGGAGCGGTGCAGCAAGCGACCCACCGCACGCAGCTGCCCCTCGCCAGGGCGCATGAAGGAGGTCTTCATCTCGATGGTGACCACGCCGGGGCCGAAGTCCGGCTGCTCGGCATGGATGCTGCGCGCGGCATGCGCCATCGCCACATCCAGCAAGGTCATCAGCAGGCCGCCATGCGCCACCCGCCAGGAGTTGAGGTGGCCCTCGTTCAGGTCCACCCGCAACTCCGCCTCGCCCTGGCCCATGCGATGCAGCTCGAAGCCGAGCTGCTCGACAAAGGGGATGTGGACGGGGAACTTCAGCGGCGGCGCCGGCGGCTCATGCTTCATTCAATCAGGCTCCGTGGATGGCCGAGACGCCGCCGTCCACCGCCAGGATCTGGCCGGTGATGTGCTTGCCGGCGCGCGAGGCGAACAGCAGGGCAGCGCCCTTCAGGTCCTCATCATCGCCGATGCGGTTCAGCGGCGCCTTGGCGGCCATGTTCTCCTCGCCCAGCGCGGCCAGCAGGCCCTTGGTCATCTTGCTGGGGAAGAAGCCCGGCGCCAGCGCGTTGACGGTGATGCCGTACTGGCCCCATTCACCGGCCAGCGCACGGGTGAAGTTGACGGCCGCGCCCTTGCTGGTGTTGTAGGCGATGGTCTTCATCATCGGCGTGTTGCCGGCCAGGCCGGCGATCGAGGCCACGTTAATGATGCGGCCGTAGCGGCGCGGAATCATGCTCTGCCGCGCGGCCTCCTGGCTCATCACGAACAGGCTGCGGATGTTCAGGTTCATCACCTTGTCCCAGGCCTCGACCGGATGCTCCTCGGCCGGTGCGCCCCAGGTGGCGCCCGCGTTGTTGACCAGGATGTCGATTTGGCCGAGCCGCTCCATGGTCTGGCTGACGACGCCGCGCGCCTGCATCTCGTCGGCCGCGTCGGCCGCGATCCAGCGTGCGTCGATGCCGCGGTCCTGCAGATGGGCCACGGCTTCTTCCAGATCAGCGGCCTTGCGCGAGCTCAGCATGATCTTGGCGCCGGCTTCGCCCAGCGCCTCGGCGATCTGCAGGCCCAGGCCGCGCGAGCCGCCGGTGACCAGGGCCACCTGCCCGTCCAGCCTGAACAGGTCCATCACCGGCTTGCTTGCTGCTTGTTCGCTCATCTCTATGTCTCCGTGGGTTTGTCGGTTCAATCACTCAATCGTTCAATCAGATTCAGGGCCAGAGCGAGCGCAGCCAGATCAGCAGCACGCCGCCCGCGACGGCGAGACTGCCCTTGCCGATCAGCACCCAGCCCCAGACCGGATCGCCGCCGCGCACCAGAAACAGCCCCAGGCAGGCAAACAGCAGACCGCCAAAGATCAGCAGCCAGATCAGCCGCTCCATCCATACCAGGGCGTTCTTGCTCATGGCCGCTGCGCTCAGAAGTACTCGCTGCGCATCTCGCGGCACAGCGCTTCGCGGCGCTCCACCACGCCCAGCCAGGCCTCGATCCGGGGCAGCTCGTAGGCGTAGAAATAGCGCTGCGCCGCGCGCTTGCCCTGGGCGAAATCGCTGTCGCCGTGGACGCTCAGGCCCACATCCAGCCACAGCCAGGCCAGCACGGTGTGACCGAAGGCCTGCAGATAGGCGGTGGCATTGGCCAGCGCTTCTTCGGGCTGGCCGGTGGCCCAGGCCATCTTGGTGGCGCGGCCCACCTTGGCCAGCGCCGCGGCCAGCTGATTGGCCGATTCAGCCAGCTCGGGCCGGGCCAGGGCCTGCTCAATGGTCTTGTTGATGCGCGCGGCAAGCACGGCCAGGGCCTTGCCGCCGTCCATCACCACTTTGCGGCCCAGCAGGTCCAGCCCCTGGATGCCATGCGTGCCCTCGTGGATCATGTTCAGGCGGTTGTCGCGCCAGTACTGCTCCACCGGGAAATCGCGTGTGTAGCCATAGCCGCCCAGCACCTGGATGGCCAGTGAGTTGGCCTCCAGGCACCACTCGCTGGGCCAGCTCTTGGCGATCGGGATCAGCACCTCCAGCAGCGCCTTGGCCTCGGCCGCCGCCTCGGGCGCGCCGCTGTGCTGCTCGTCCACCAGGCGGGCGCATAACAACTCCAGTGCCAGCCCGCCTTCGACATAGCTCTTCTGCGCCAGCAGCATGCGCTTCACATCCGCGTGTTCGATGATGGGCCGCTGCGGCGACGCCGCGTCCTTGACTGCCTTGGGCCCCCTGTCTCCCGCTGCGCGGTCGCCGCCCCCCGAGGGGGTCCCGCTGGCTTGGGACGGCCCGGCGCCAGCGGCCGCCGTCATCGGCCGGCCCTGCGGACGCTGGCGCGCATAGTCCAGGCTGGCCTCATAGCCGGCGTAGCCGAGCATCACCGCGCCCAGGCCCACGCCGATGCGCGCCTCGTTCATCATGTGGAACATGCACTTCAGGCCTTCACCGGGCTTGCCCACCCGATAGCCCACCGCACCGGCGCTGCCACCTGGCTTGAACTTGCCTTCGCCGAAATTCAGCAAGGTATTGGTCGTGCCGCGGTAGCCCAGCTTGTGGTTCAGGCCGGCCAGTGCCACATCGTTGCGCTCGCCGGTCAGCTCGCCGCGCTCGTTGACCATGCGCTTGGGCACGATGAAGAGCGAGATGCCACGGGTGCCGGGAATCGTCTTGCCATCGGGGCCGGGGATCTTGGCCAGCACCAGATGGATGATGTTCTCGCTGATCTCGTGCTCGCCGCCCGAGATCCACATCTTGTTGCCCTTGAGGCGATAACGCGGACCCAGCGCGTCCTGCTCGAAGCCTTCGCCATCCGGCTCGGCGCGGGTGGCCACGTCCGACAGCGAAGAGCCGGCCTGCGGCTCGGACAGGCACATGGTGCCGAACCAGCGGCCGGCGAACTCGTTCTTGGCAAAGACCTCGCGCTGCAGCGGCGTGCCGTGGGCCATCAGCAGGCTGGCATTGCCGCTCGTGAGCATGGCGTAGCCGCCCATCGCGACGCTGGCCTTGCTGAAGAAGGCATTGGCCGCCATCTCGATCACGCAGGGCAGCTGCATGCCGCCGATCTCGTAATCCTGCGCGGCCGCCAGCATGCCGGACTCGACATAGGCGGCCATCGCCTCATGCGTGGCCTGCGGCAGGTGCACGCGTTCGCCGTCGAAGTGCGGCTCCTGCGTGTCGGCCAGGCGATTGAAAGGCGCGAACTTCTCGCGGGCGATCTTCTCGCAGGTGTCGAGCACCGCGCCGAAGGTCTCGGCCGAATGCTCGGCAAAGCGCTCGCGCTGGGTCAGGTCCGCGACCTTGAGCCAGTCATTGAGCAGGAAATCCAGGGTCTGGCGCATCGCGCCCTCCTCCATCAAAAAGGACAGCGCGATGTGCCGCGCCCGCAAGCCTTTGAATCAGGCTTACAGAACTTCAAACACGCCGGCTGCGCCCATGCCGCCACCGATGCACATCGTCACGCAGACACGCTTGGCACCGCGGCGCTTGCCTTCGATCAGTGCATGGCCGGTCAGACGCTGGCCCGACACGCCGTAGGGGTGGCCCACCGCGATGGCGCCGCCGTTGACGTTCAGGCGCTCCATCGGGATGCCCAGCGTGTCGGCGCAATACAGCACCTGCACGGCAAAGGCCTCGTTGAGCTCCCACAGGTCGATGTCGGAGACCGACAGGCCCAGCTTCTTCAGCACCTTGGGCACGGCGAACACCGGGCCGATGCCCATCTCATCAGGCTCGCAACCGGCCACCGCGAAGCCGAGGAAGCGGCCCAGCGGCTTGAGATTGTGCTTCTGCGCATAGTCTTCGCTGACCACCACGCAGGCGCCTGCGCCATCGCTGAACTGGCTGGCATTGCCGGCCGAGATCAGGCCGCCCGGCAGGGCCGACCGCAGGTCCTTGATACCGTCATAGGTGGTGCCGTCGCGCAGGCCTTCATCGGCGCTGATGGTCACTTCCTTGGTGCTCATGCCCAAGACCTTGTCGACCACACCCATGGTGGTGGTGACGCTGATCATCTCGTCGGCAAACTTGCCGGCTGCCTGGGCGGCGCAAGCCTTCTGCTGGCTGGCGGCGCCGTACTGGTCCATGCGCTCGCGGCCGATGCCATAGCGCTTGGCCACCTGCTCGGCGGTCTGCAGCATGCTCCAGTAGATCTCGGGCTTGTTCTTGACCAGCCAGGTGTCGGCGTACATATGGCGGTTGGCTTCGTTCTGCACGCAGGAGATGCTCTCCACGCCACCGGCCACATAGACATCGCCCTCGCCGGCGATCACGCGCTGCGCGGCCATCGCGATGGTCTGCAGGCCCGAGGAGCAGAAGCGGTTGATGGTGACGCCGGACACCGTGATCGGCAGGCCGGCGCGCAGCGCGATCTGGCGCGAGATATTGCCGCCGGTGGCGCCTTCGGGCGTGGCGCAGCCCATCAGCACGTCCTCGATGGCGCCGGCTTCAATGCCGGCACGCTCGACGGCGGCCTTGACGGCGTGGCCGCCCAGCGTGGCGCCATGGGTCATGTTGAAGGCGCCCTTCCAGCTCTTGGCCAGCGGGGTGCGTGCGGTAGAAACAATCACAGCCTTGCTCATGGCTCTCTCCTAACTTGTTCGTTCAGGAGCCGCGCCGGGTCATGCGACCCGCGGCGCGGCGCAGGGTGTCTGTTGTCAGTCGTTGAAGCTCTTGCCTTCGGCCACCAGGCGCGCCAGCAGCGGCGCCGGCTGCCAGAAGCTGGCGTCGTCGTTGGGGTTCTTGGCGAAGCGCTTCATCGCCTGCACCACATTGAACAGACCCACCGTGTCGGCGTAGCACATCGGGCCGCCGCGCCACAGCGGGAAGCCGTAGCCGGTCAGGTAGACCATGTCCACGTCGGAGGCGCGCTGGGCGATGCCCTCTTCCAGCAGATGCGCGGCCTCGTTGACCAGCGCGAACACCAGGCGCTGCACGATCTCCTCGTCGCTGATCTGGCGGGCCTGGATGCCGATGGCAGCGCGGTGCTTGGCCAGCATCTCGTCGACCACCGGCGAGGGGATCGCATCGCGCTTGCCCGGCACATAGTCGTACCAGCGCGCCGGTCTTCTGGCCATAGCGGCCCAGCTCGCACAGGCGGTCGGCGCTGGCCGAGTACTTCATGTTCGGCTTTTCGACATAGCGGCGCTTGCGGATCGCCCAGCCGATGTCGTTGCCGGCCAGGTCACCCATGCGGAAGGGGCCCATCGCGAAGCCGAACTTCTCGACCGCCTTGTCCACCTGCTGCGGGCTGCAGCCCTCGTCCAACAGGAAACCGGCCTGGCGGCTGTACTGCTCGATCATGCGGTTGCCGATGAAGCCGTCGCAGACGCCCGAGACGACCGCGGTCTTCTTGATCTTCTTGCCAATCGCCATCACCGTGGCCAGCACATCCTTTGCCGTGGCCTTGCCGCGCACCACTTCCAGCAGCTTCATCACGTTGGCAGGGCTGAAGAAGTGCATGCCCACCACGTCCTGCGGACGCTGGGTGAAGGAGGCAATCTTGTCCACGTCCAGCGTCGAGGTGTTGGAAGCCAAAATGGCACCGGGCTTGGCCACCTCGTCCAGCTTCTTGAACACCGCTTCCTTGACGCCGATCTCCTCGAACACGGCCTCGATGATCAGGTCGGCATCGCCCAGCGCCGCATAGTCCAGCGTGGTGCTCAGCAGGGCCATGCGCTGCTGGTACTTGTCTTCCTTGAGCTTGCCCTTCTTGACCTGGGCCTCGTAGTTCTTCTTGATGGTGGCGACGCCACGGTCCAGCGCTTCCTGCTTGGTCTCCAGGATGGTGACCGGGATGCCGGCGTTCAGGAAGTTCATCGAGATGCCGCCACCCATGGTGCCGGCGCCGATCACGCCGACCTTCTTGATCTCGCGCTGCGGCGTGCTGTCCGGCACGTCGCCAATCTTGCTGGCAGCACGCTCGGCGAAGAAGGCGTGGCGCAGCGCCTTGGATTCCGGCGTCATCATCAGCGCCGCGAAGCCCTCGCGCTCGGCCTTCATGCCGTCATCGAACTTCATGTTCACCGAAGCGGCCACGGCTTCCAGGCAGCGCAGCGGCGCCGGGAAGTTCTTGCTCATGCCGCCCACCATATTGCGGGCGAACTGGAAGAAGGCCTCCGGGTTGGCATGGCGCGCCTTCAGCTCGCGCACCTTGGGCAGCGGGCGCTTGTCAGCCACTTCATTGGCATAGGCGATCGCACCTTCCAGCAGATCGCCTTCGACGATCTTCTGGAACAGCTGCTGCCCAGGCACCTGGGCCAGCATCTCGCTGTTGACCGGCTCGCCGCTGACGATCATGTTCAGCGCGGGCTCCACGCCCAGGGCGCGCGGCAGGCGCTGCGTGCCACCGGCACCCGGCAGCAGGCCCAGCTTGACTTCAGGCAGCGCGATCTTGGCGCCCGGTGCGGCCACGCGGTAGTGGCAGCCCAGCGCCAGCTCCAGGCCGCCGCCCATGCAGACGGTGTGCACCGCAGCCACCACCGGCTTGCTGCAGTTCTCGACCACGGCGATCAGGCTCAGCAGATTGGGTTCGGCCATGGCCTTGGGGCTGCCGAACTCGCGGATGTCGGCGCCGCCCGAGAAGGCCTTGCCGGCGCCGGTGATGACCACCGCCTTGACGGCCGGGTCGGCCTCGGCACGTTCGATGCCCTCCGCCGCCGCCTTGCGGGTCGCGAAGCCCAGACCGTTGACCGGCGGGTTGTCCAGCGTGATCACGGCGATGGCGCCGCGGACTTCATAGTTCGCACTCATGCTCAGCCCTTCCTAGAAAACCTGCAAAACGAGCCGGCAGCTTAGCCCCAGAAGACAGGGTCGCCGGAAAAATAGAACGCTCGTTCGATTCTAGGAAAGGCGCGCCCGCCGTCGCTGTCCCAACAGCGACAAGCCGGGCGGCGCTAGTGGAAAACCCGGATCAGGACTTCAGCGTATAGCGCGTCAGCAGACGCCGGCCCAGGCCGTCCTGGGCCGTCAGCCACAGCTCGTACACCGGTGTGCCGCCAATCGCCAGTGCGGCCACGCCGCCCATCGGGCTGGCGAAGCGCGTGGTCTCGGAGGGCGCGACGACGAATTCCCGCTGCTGCAGGCGACCGTCGGTGTAGCGGATCACCGCGCGGATGCTGAGCAGGCGCAGATCGGGATTGGCCGCAGCCCAGCTGGACCAGACCGGATCCAGGCCGGCCTTCAGCGCGGCCAGGGTCAGCGGCGTCGTGCTGCTGACGCCGTCGATCACCGGATAGCGCGAAGCCGCCGGCGCCGTGGTCTGCAGATGGCTCGGCAGGTAGGCGCTGCGCGTCTCGCTGACGCCAGCCAGGGTGTAGCTGGCGATGTACCTGGCACCGCGCAAGGTGTCGGCGCCGCCCAGCCAGCCCACGCTGGCCGAGGCCAGCAAGGTGTCGCTGATGCCGCCGGTTGCGGTGACGCTGCTGGCGCCGGCGGTGTCGCTGAGGCAGATCCAGTACTGCTCGCAGTAGGCAAAGGGCAGGCTGAAGCCGCTGGGGGTCTGGATCGTGGCCTTGTCCAGCAGAGCCGTCGAGCTGGTCGGGTCTTGCGATTGCAGCAGCACCTGCACGCCCAGCGCCGGGTTGGGGCTGCTGGCCGCACTGTCGGGCGCGCCGGCCGCGTCCAGTGCCCGCCAGGCCAGCGGCTTGAGCTGCATGTCGAGCTTGCGCCCGTTGCCCTTGAGCAACCACTTCTTGGTCTTGGTGTCGTAACTCAGCGCGTCGCTGAAGTAGTCGACCCGCTTGCCGCTGCTGTCGGTGACGAAGGCGCCCACCAGCACGCGCGCGCAGTTGCCCGAGACCAGCGCATCATCGGCACAGCCCAGCAGCTGGAAGCGGCCGAGCTGCCAGTTCTTGCTGGCGAAGGTGGCCAGCTTGGCCGCCAGCACGCCGCCACCGCCGCCGTTGTGCTTGTCATAGGCCGCCAGCAGCGCGTTGGCCGCGATCGCCGGGGCCTCGCCACCTTGCGCAATCATCTGGTTCAGCGCCACCGCCACCTCGTCGATGGTCGCCAGATTCGCGGCTGTGGCGGCAGCGGCGGTGGTGGCCTTCAAGGTGGAGGTGATGGCCAGCGTCGGCGTGCTGCCGGTGGTCTTGGCCAGCTCGGTCTTGGCGGTGGCCAGATCGACCACCACCTCGGCCGCGCCAGCCGGCTGCAACTTGTTGGACAGCTGCAGCTGCGGCACGTCCAGATTGCTGCGCACCACGTTGACGCGCAGCAGGTCGAGCAGCAGATCGGGCGCGCTCTTGTTGGCGGCAAAGCCGCTGGCGTTGAGCAGATCCAGGGTCTTGCTGTCGCTGATCTTGACGTCGGACAGCGGCGTCTTGATCAGCGTCTTGAGAAAGTCAGAGGCCGGCGTCAGCTGGCTCAGATTGGCCAGCACGGCCTGCTGGTCAGCGGCCTTGGCGAACACCGGCGCCACTTCCGTGCCGAGCGCCAGATGCAGCACCGCATCGCTGAGCGGCGTGATATTGGCCGTCATCGTGACCGCCGGCGTGGCGACGACCGAATGCAGCAGCACCGGCGCGCCTGCGGCGTCCAGGCCCCTGGCCTGCACCAGCACCGGCGTGCTGATGGCCTTGCTGCTGAGCTTGAGGCTGTAGCTGCCGTCCACCGGATGGGCAGTGGTGCTGCCCAGCGCATTGCCCTTGCTGTCGATCACCGTGATGCTGGCGCCGCCCAGCGGCGCACCGACCGCGACCACGCCGCTGAGCACCGGCTCGCTGGCGAGGCCGGGGGTCGTCGGCGTGCTGCCCGAGCCTGCGTCTCCACCACCTCCGCCGCCACAGGCGACCAGGGACAGGACAGTGCTCGCAACAAGAAGAAGGCGCGGAAAGGCGGCGGTTCGCATGCTGATGAAATCAGGGCAGAGGATGGCGCGGCCAGTATGGCGCCGCAGCAGCCCGGGCAAACCCCACATCAGTGGCGCATTCGCCCCTCAAACGCCGCTACCGCTGGCGTCCGATCAGATGAAAAAAGGGCGGCACTGAGCCGCCCTTTCATGCCCCGTGCGCGGCTGGCCGCGCGTCGGTGCTCACTTGCTGCCGACGGTGACCCAGCTCACCTCGAACCAGTTGTCGGCGCGGTGCACGACATTGATATTGCTGCGCGCGGCCCAGGGAATCATCTGGCGGTGCAGCGGAATGACCTGGACCTGCTCCTTGGCCTCGGTCAGCGCGGCCTTCACCAACTGCTCACGCTTCTTCGGGTCCGCTTCAACGCTGCTCTGCGCTGCCAGCTGGTCGAGCTTGTCGTTCTTGGCGTTGCCGTAGTTGTAGGCGCCGATGCCCTTCTCGCCGCGGTTGCGGATCACCGGGGTCAGCGTGGTCTCAGCGTCGGTCACCGCGCCGCCCCAGCCCAGCATGTACATGCTTGTGTCGAGTTTTTCCAGCTTGGGGAAGTAAGTCACGCGCGGCATGGCGTTGACCTTGACCTTGACCTTCAGCTGCGCCCACATCGAGGCCAGCGCCAGGCAGATTTCCTCGTCGTTGATGTAGCGGTTGTTGGGGCAGTCCAGCGTGACTTCGAAGCCATCGGCGTAGCCGGCATCGGCCATCAGCTTGCGCGCGGCCGCCAGATCGAAGGGGTAGCGGGTCTCGATCGCCGCGTCGCCATAGGCTCCCAGGGGCGACGGCGTCAGGCCGCCTGTCGGCACGCTCTGGCCGTTCATCAGCTTGGTCTTCATCGCCTCGATGTCAACCGCCTGATACAGCGCACGGCGCACGCGCTGGTCCTTGAACGGGTTCTTGTCGCCCGGCGCCTTGCCATACAGCATGGTGTCACGGGCCTGGTCCATGCCGATGAAGACGATGCGGTTCTCAGGGCCGTCGATGATCTTCACGCCGGCGGTGTTGCGCAGACGGGGCACATCACGCGGTGCGGGATCAAGCACGAAATCGATCTCACCGGAGACCAGCGCGGCCAGACGGGTCGCGTCGTTGCCGATCGGCGTGAACACGATCTCCTGCACATTGCCATCGAACTTGCCCCACCAACTCGGGTTGCGCTTGTAGACCGACTTCACGCCGGGCTCACGCGTCACCAGCATGAAGGGGCCTGTGCCATTGGCATTGCGGCTGGCGTAGGACTCTTCCTTGTTCTTGAAGTCCAGCGGCTTGGTGACCTTGTGCTTCTCGCTCCAGGTCTTGCTCATCATCCACATCGAGTCCAGATGCTGCAGGAAGATGGGGTTGACCGCGCTGAGATGGAACTCCACCGTCAGGTCGTCGATGCGCTTGGGCGTGCCGAGCGCATTGGCGTAGGCGTTGATCTGGGACGTCAGCTCCTTGGCACGATTGATCGAATAGACCACATCGTCGGCGTTGAACGGTGTTCCATCATGGAACTTGACGCCCGGGCGCAGCTTGAAGCGCCAGACCAGGGGCGAGACCTGGGTCCACTCGGTGGCCAGGCCGGGCCCGATGTTCAGCTTGGCATCGCGCCGCGTCAGGCGCTCATAGACCTGACCATTGATCATATTGGTCATGCTCTCGTTCTGAGAGTGCGGATCCATGGTCTGGGGATCGCCCTGGCTGGCCCAGCGCAGGGTCTGCGCCTGGGCGCTCAGCGCACATGCGGCCGCGATCGCGCCAACGACAAAAAATGCTCTTCATCCGGAAACTCCCAAGGGGTGATGACGTCGGGGAGTGTAGGCAAGCGGCAGTCGATGCCTTACCTGGGATTCACCTGATGGGGCTTGTACCGAGCCCTGGCGCTGATGGCCGACTGCGGCCTTCAGGCACGCACATCCGGCTTGGACCACAGGTCGTCGATGTGGCTGAAGCCCCAGTCCTGCGGCGCCTCACGGCCGACGATCTTGTCGTTGGCCGCCGGATCTGCCAGGTTCAGCACCTGCACTGGAATCGGCATCTTGGACTTGGTCGAGAAAAACACGCGCACCACCGGCGACACCAGGGCGCCAGGGTTCTGGTCTACCACCACCGCCAGCCGGCTGGAGTGCAGCTTCACCAGGGTGCCCACCGGATAGATGCCCACGCTCCTGACGAAGGCCTTGAAGATCACCGGATCGAAATGCCCGGCCCACTGCGACATGCGCTGGATCGAGCCAGCCGCATCCCAGGCGGTCTTGTAGGGCCGGTTCGAGGTGATGGCATCGTAGACATCGCAGACCGCGCCCATGCGCGCCAGCAGGCTGATCTCCTCACCCTTGAGCTTGTGCGGATAGCCGCTGCCATCCATCTTCTCGTGGTGATGCAGGCACACGTCCAGTGCCGATTCGGGCACGGCGGCGCCGTCCTTCAGCATCTCGAAGCCACGCACCGGGTGCGAGCGCATCACGGCGAACTCATCGTCGGTCAGTGCGCCGGGCTTGTTGAGCACATCCAGTGGCATGGCCATCTTGCCGACGTCGTGCAGCAGACCGGCCAGACCGGCTTCTCGGGTTTGATCCTCCGTCAAGCCCATCTGACGGGCCAGCGACACCATCAAGGCGCACACCGCCACCGAATGCATATAGGTGTAGTCGTCCTTGGTCTTGAGCCGGGCCAGGCTGATCAGCGCGGAAGGGTTGCGCGCCACCGAGGACGCCACATCCTCGACCAAGGGCAGGCATTCGTCAGCGTCGATGGCCTTGCCCAGCCGGGCCTCGCCGAACAGCTTGACGACCGCCTCGCGCGAGCGGTTCACCAGCTGCGCGGCGCGCTGCATTTCCTCGCCGGCACCGACGCGGGCCTCGGCCGGGGCCGGCGCGGGGGCGGGCACCGGCTGCGGCGTGGAGATGACCGGCGCCGCGACAGGCGCTGGCGCAGGCTCAGGCTCGCTCACCAGCACAGGCGCCGAATCCTGGACCTCCAAGGCCTCGGTTTCGACATCCGAGCCCTTGCTGGAATCGATCCAGACGGCCGGCACGCCGCTGCGCGTCAATGCATCCAGATCCGCCTGGTCGCGCAGCACGAACTTGGTCTTCCAGAACGGGTGGGAGAGCCATGGACCTTCCATGCCGTGCAAGAACATGCCGAGCTTGACCTGCTGAACCGGAATCTTCTTGAGCATGAGCGGAGGGCGCCTGGAGAACAAAGGTATCGTCTTTCTCAGTATCACCGAATTAGGACATGGCGCGTGCGCGGTGCAGACGCAGAAAAGCCGCCCACGGAGGCGGCTTTATCCAGGCACAGCGAAACGCGCGCTACCCGACAGAGTCGGGCGGCTTTCGCTCAGCGCAGACGGGACTGGGGCGTCGACGTCAGTTCGCCGGGCAGCGAAGCCAGGTACTTCGAGATCGCCTTCAACTCGGCCAGCTTGAACTGCTTGACCTGGCCGGCCATGATCGCATTCGAGCGACCGACCATCGCATTGCCTTCGACCTGGTAGGACTTCAGCGCGACATACAGGTAGTCGGCATGCTGGCCGGCGATCTTCGGGTAGCTGCCGTCGATCGGCTTGCTGAAGTTGGCGCCGTGGCAGGAGATGCAGGCGCCCTTGTCCAGCAGCGCCTTGACCTCGGCAGACGGTGCGGCAACCTGCTCAGGGGCCGGCGCGGTCTTGCCATGCTGCTCGTAGTAGGCCGAGATGTCGGCGATGTCCTGCTCGGTCAGCGTCTGCGCGATGCCGCGCATGGTCGGGTGCTTGCGCTCGCCCTTGGCATAGGCGGTCAGCGAAGCAGCGATGTACTTGGCGTTCTGGCCCGAGATCATCGGCACCCGGTGCACCTCGGGGAAGCTCGACTGGTAGCCGGGAATGCCATGGCAGCCGATGCACATCGCCACCTTCTTCTGGCCGGCGGCCACATCTTGCGCCTGCACTTGAGCCACGGCACCCAGGGTTGCGGCCACAGCCAGCGAAATCTTCAGCAGTTTTTTCATGATCCCGAACGTTCCTGATCTGACACCGGACGGGATTATAAGGGGGCTCTTATACTGCCCCGTCAAACATCTGTCGTTGATCTACACCATGAAATTCCAAGGTTCGGACCAGTACGTCGCCACCGCCGATCTGATGCTGGCGGTCAACGCCGCCATCGCCCTGCAGCGTCCGCTGCTGGTCAAGGGCGAGCCCGGCACGGGCAAGACCATGCTGGCCGAGGAAGTCGCCCGCGCGCTGGACATGCCGCTGCTGCAATGGCATGTGAAGAGCACCACCAAGGCCCAGCAGGGCCTGTACGAATATGACGCAGTCAGCCGGCTGCGCGACAGCCAGCTGGCCAGCATCGAGGGCAGCGACAAGGTGCGCGACATCGCCAACTACATCGTCAAGGGCGTGCTGTGGCAGGCCTTCGAGGCGGATCGGCCGGTGGCGCTGCTGATCGACGAGATCGACAAGGCCGACATCGAATTTCCCAACGACCTGCTGCGCGAACTCGACCGCATGGAGTTCTACGTCTACGAGACGCGCCAGATGGTCAAGGCGCGCTACCGGCCGCTGGTCTTCATCACCTCCAACAACGAGAAGGAGCTGCCGGACGCCTTCCTGCGCCGCTGCTTCTTCCACTACATCAAGTTCCCGGATGCCGCCACGATGCAGAACATCGTCGACGTGCACTTCCCGGACATCAAGAAAGAGCTGCTGTCGGCCGCGATGAAGACTTTCTTCGACGTGCGCAATCTGCCCGGCCTGAAGAAGAAGCCCTCCACCAGCGAACTGCTGGACTGGCTGAAGCTGCTGGTGGCCGAGGACATCCCGGTCGAGGCGCTGCAAAGCCAGGACGACAAGGTCTCGATTCCGCCGCTGGTCGGTGCGCTGCTGAAGAACGAGCAAGACCTGACCCTGTTCGAAAAGCTGGTCTTCATGCAAAGCCGCAACCGCTGAGCGCCGCAAGCCATGAACACTGACACCAAGAAGGCACTGCGCGAAGGCGTGGCGGATGCACTGGGCTTCGTGCTGG